>NZ_JBFPKO010000009.1:0-389149 GCF_040948765.1 Paraburkholderia sp. BR10923
CTTGCGTCTCCTCACAGCACCTTGGCTTCGGTCTTCAGCTTCTCGACCAGCGTCTTCACGTCCGGCACTTTCACACCGGCGGAGCGCTTCGGAGGCTCGGCGACCTTCAGCGTCTTCAGACGCGGCGCGACATCGACGCCGAGGTCTTCGGGCTTCACCGTTTCCAGCGGCTTTTTCTTGGCCTTCATGATGTTCGGCAGCGTCACGTAGCGCGGCTCGTTCAGGCGCAGATCGGTCGTGACCACGGCCGGCAGCGTCAGCGACAGCGTTTCCGCGCCGCCATCCACTTCACGCGATACCGTCGCCTTGCCATCCGTCACGACCACTTTCGACGCGAACGTCGCCTGCGGCAGGTTCGCCAGCGCGGCGAGCATCTGGCCGGTCTGGTTGGAGTCGTCGTCGATCGCCTGCTTGCCCAGAATGACGAGCGAAGGCTGTTCCTTGTCGACCAGCGCCTTCAGCAGCTTTGCGACGGCCAGCGGCTGCAGGTCTTCGTTCGATTCGATCAGGATCGCGCGATCCGCGCCGATCGCGAGCGCGGTGCGCAGCGTTTCCTGCGACTGCGTCACACCGGCCGACACCGCGATCACTTCGGTCGCGACACCCGCTTCCTTCAGACGCACGGCTTCTTCAACCGCGATTTCGTCGAACGGATTCATCGACATTTTCACGTTCGCAATATCGACGCCCGTGCCGTCCGACTTCGCGCGGACCTTCACGTTGTAGTCGACCACTCGTTTGACTGCTACAAGAACTCTCACAACTCTCTCCTTCCCACACCGATAGGGCCGGGCCCTATCGTTTTGAATGACATTACGTCCTTTGGTCGATCAGAACTGGTCTTCGCGCAGCGCCAGCGCGCCTTCGCCATCGCGAGCGCCGCGGATCGTCGCTTCGAGCGCGATCGCACGGGGCAATATCTGCGTCGCGTAGGTGTGCGCGGTCGCGATCTTCGCGTCGTAGAAGCCCGGGTCTTCATCGCGCTTGTCGGCAGCGAGCACCAGCGAGCGGGCGACTTGCCAACCCGCGAGCACGACGCCCGCAAGCATCAGATAAGAGACACTGCCCGCGAACACCGCATTCGGATCGCTCTTGACGTTCTCGACCACGTAGCGCACCGCGCTGTGCAACGCGTCGCGGCCGGCGGACAGATGACGGTGCATCGCCTGGAAAGCCGCGTTCGTACCATACGAGGGGTGCTCTTGCACCGCGTCCAGCGTCGCGTCGATCTGGGCGAGCAGCATCCCGGCCACCTCGCCGTTGTCGCGCATGGTCTTGCGGCCGACGAGGTCGTTTGCCTGAATCGCCGTCGTGCCTTCGTAGATCGGCAGAATGCGCGCGTCGCGGTAGTACTGCGCGGCGCCGGTTTCCTCGATGAAGCCCATGCCGCCGTGCACCTGCACGCCGAGACTCGTCACCTCCAGCGACATCTCCGTGCTCCAGCCCTTTACGATCGGCACCAGGTATTCATAGATCGCCTGATGATTCGCACGCGTCGCGCCGTCCGGATGACGATGCGCGAGATCGCAGTGCGACGCCGACACATAGGCCAGCGCGCGTGCGCCTTCGGTCAGTGCGCGCATCGTCGACAGCATGCGGCGCACGTCCGGGTGCTGGATGATCGCGACCGACTGCTTCGCGGAGCCATCCACCGGACGGCTCTGCACGCGCTCCTTCGCATACGCGACGGCCTGCTGGTACGCGCGATCCGAGATCGCCACGCCCTGCACGCCCACCGCGAAGCGCGCGGCATTCATCATGATGAACATGTACTCCAGACCGCGGTTCTCCTCGCCGACAAGCTGCCCGATCGCGCCGCCGTGATCGCCGAACTGCAGCACTGCCGTCGGGCTCGCCTTGATGCCGAGCTTGTGTTCGATCGACACGCAATGCACGTCGTTGCGCTCGCCGAGCGAGCCGTCTTGGTTGACGAGGAACTTCGGCACGACGAACAGCGAAATGCCTTTCACACCTTCCGGTGCGTTCGGCGTACGTGCGAGCACCAGATGCACGATGTTTTCCGTCATATCGTGCTCGCCCCATGTGATGAAAATCTTCGTGCCGAAGATCCGGTACGAGCCGTCGCCCTGCGGCTCGGCGCGGGTGCGCACCAGCGACAGGTCGGAGCCCGCCTGCGGCTCGGTCAGGTTCATCGTGCCGGTCCACTCGCCGGAAATCATCTTCGTCACGTAGCGCTGCTTCAGTTCTTCGCTACCCGCCGTCAGCAGCGCTTCGATGGCGCCGTCGGTCAAGAGCGGGCACAGCCCCAGCGACAGGTTGGCGGCGTTGAGCATTTCGATGCAGGGCGTCGACAGAAGCTTGGGCAAGTCCTGACCGCCGTATCCAGACGGATGTTGCAAACCCTGCCAGCCGCCTTCGGTGAATTGACGAAACGCGCCCCTGAAACCGGCCGTGGCGCTCACCGTGCCGTCCTTCCACGTGCTCGGGTTGCGGTCGCCGTCCACGTTCAGCGGCGCGAGCACGCCTTCGTGCAGGCGCGCGGCTTCTTCGAGCACCGCGCGAGCGGTATCGGCGCTCGCGTCCTCGCAGCCGGGCAAGCCCGCCAGTTGGTCGATTCCAGCCAGTTCCGTGATTGCAAACAGCATGTCTTTGAGAGGCGCGACGTAGCTCATTACCATTCTTCCGATCAGATAGTCCGTAGGGAAAGTCACCCGTCTGGCACCGATGCGGCCGGGGTAACGTATGGCTGAATCGTAGCGTCGGAGAGGCCCTGCCCGGTTGTCCAAACCGGACGATCTATTGACATCTCTGGCCACGTCGGAGGAAGTAAGCGCCCCGTGGGAACTGCGTCGGCACGGGTTACCGACGCTTTGATGTGACGAGATCAGCCACCCCGGCGATAGGCCGCCGGGGTGCTGCCGGTCCAGTGACGGAACGCCCTGTGGAATGCGGTGGGGTCGCCGAAGCCGACGTCGCCGGCGATGATGGCGATGGGCTCGTGCGTGCCGGTCAGGCGCTGGATCGCGATGTCGCGGCGCAGTTCGTCCTTGAGCACCTGGAACGCCGTGCCCTCGGCGGCAAGATGACGGCACAGCGTTCTGACCGAACAGTGCAGGCCTTCCGCCGCCTCTTCGATGGATGGGACGTCGGGCAGCCGGGACGCGAGATGTTCCCGCACGCGATGACTGAACAGCTGCTCGTTGAACGACACGAAGATCCAGTCTTCCGGCGCACGAGCGAGAAACCTGCGCAGGTTCGCCTTGCGCTGGCGCACGGGCAGGTCGAAATAGCTACTGCTGAACTGCATCGAGGTCTGATTGCAGTCGAACTTCGCCGGTCCGGGAAACAGATAGAGGTACTCGAGCGCGTGAGCAGGACGAGGAACGGCGAACTGCACCTGGAGCAACGCAATGCGCTGGCCGATCAGCCAGGACGCGATCCCATGCGCGAGCTTCAGCATCAGCTCCTGGCCCAGCATGCCCGGTTGCGCTCCCGTGCTTCCCGGATGCAAGGCCAGCGTCGCAACGAGGTCGCCGCGGCGCGACTCGAAATGGAAGTCGTCGAGCACCAGATGGAAGAACTGGCCGAACCGATGCATCGCGGTTTCGAGATTCGGCGCATCCAGCAGGCTCAGACACAGAAACTTGAGCGCGCCGCTGCGCAGCGGGCGCGAAAAAATGCCGGGCATCTCATCGTCGAGTTCGATCGCGAGCGAGCGGTAGAGCGTCGAGAACTGTTCCTCGGTGACGCGCGCGCCAGGCTGGTCCAGCAGCGCGCGCGGGATGTTCGCGCCGGACAGGTGCCGGTCGACGATATCCGGCCGCGTCCCGACGCTGCCGAGGAACCCATTGACGAGCGAGATCGGTACGGTGGCGCCAGGAGCTTGCATGACGGGGTTCCGCGAGGCCAAGACGCATCAGCATAGCGCCTCCCGCCGCATCGTGGCGAGGGTTCAGCGAATCGCTGCGCGAGCGCCGAGCTTGCGGCCCCGCGCTTTCCGGTAGCGGCTCGCCTATTGCGCCGATGCGTGCGAGCGCAGATACGGCACGTAGCCGTTCTGAGTCTTCAGGATCTTCTCGGCGCACTCGTCGTAGTCGTCGCCCTTCGCGCTGTCGGGCCCATACATGCCGCGGCACTGCGCAAACAGCGACAACGTCGCGCCGCCCGTGCTCTTGTTCGCGCGGGTCGCTGAAAAAGCGGCCTTGCCCGAATCGTCGGGCACGTCGGTATCGATCGCGACCGCGTCCGCGCGGATCACGTGCGTGTCGGAATGCTGCTCGATATAGCGTTTCGTCGCCGCCCACGCGGCATCGCAATTCGCCGGCGTGCAGTCGATCACCGCGTCGCGTTGCGCGGCGCGGAGGTTCGGCTCGCTATGAAGGATTTCCTGCTGGGCGCGCTGCGCCTGCTTTTCCGGGGACGACGAGCAGGCGGCGAGTGCGCATGCGACGAGTGCGAAGGCTGCGATCTTTTTCATGAGTAGACTTCGAAGGCCATGTTCGAGCGCGATTATAGCCGCGTGAGGAACGCGATCGCGCATTCAACCCACCGCAACGGCCGCTAAGTATTCGCCACCAGCAGTTCCTCCGCATTGGCCGGCGGGCGCAGTCCATCCGTGCGAGCCGCGAAGTAGCGCTGCGTCAGATCGGCCGCGGACACATGCCGCGCGTCGTCAAAGCCCGCTTCACGCGCCATGGCGATCATCTGCTGCGGCATGAAGAAGCTGATGAACGGTGTACCGCTCGCACGCGCGCCCTTCTCCGCCATTTCGAGTCCGGGGCGCACATCCGGGTCCGCCATCTCCAGCGGCAACAGGAACGTCATCGCGAACGTCGAACCGCGCGCGAGCCCGGCCACTTCGCGCAGCGTCGCCGCATTCGCCTCTGTGGTCAGATACATGCTGACGCCGGTCGACACGACGACGGCCGGCCTGCTTTCGTCGAAGCCTTCGGCGACGAGACGCTGCCGCCAGCTATCGCCCGCTTCGAAGTCGACCGGCACGAAACGCAGCCAGTCCGGCAGGCCGTAACCCAATTCGCTGAGCCGCTCACGCTTCCACGTTTGCGGTCCCGGCGGATCGACCTCGAACACGGTGAGCCGCGACGCGATGTCGGGCCGGCGTTGCGCGAAGCTGTCGAGACCGGCCCCCAGGATCACGTATTGATCGACACCGCGGCCGGCCTGCTCGACGACCAGATCCTCGATAAAGCGTGCGCGCGCGACGATCGACGCGCGAAACGGCCGCGTGAACCGCGGGTCCATGTCGCCGCGGCTGCGCCAATCCTCGGCGGGAGCCAGCAATTGCAAGCCGACTTCGTCTTCGAGCACGTGCGGCGGCGCGTCGGCCTGCACGTGCAGCGCACGCCATAGCGCGACGCGCGCGGCGGTGCTGTCGGGTGCGATGTGTGGTTGGTTGCTCATGGTATTCGCCCGGGCTCAATGGAAAAACGGCAGCGTGAGAAACAGTTTGATCACGATCGCGTTGACGATGTCCATGAAAAACGCGCCCGTCATCGGCACGATCAGGAACGCGATATGGGAATGGCCGAAGCGGTTCGTGATCGCCTGCATGTTCGCGATCGCGGTCGGCGTCGCGCCAAGTCCGAGCCCGCATTGCGCCGCGCACAACACGACCGCGTCGTAGTTGCGGCCCATCGCGGGAAACGTGATGAAGATCGCATAGAGCGCCATCAGCAGCGTCTGCGCCGCGAGGATCGAGATGATCGGCAACGCGAGCGCGGCAAGCTCCCATAGGTCGAGGCGCATCAGCGCCATCGCGAGAAAAAGCGCGAGCGCGACGTTGCCGACCAGCGCGACCGCGTGCTGGTCGATCCGCACACGCATGAGCGCGAGCACGTTGTTCAGGATCACGCCGATGAACAGCGTGCAGACGAACGTCGGCAATTCGAACACGGTGTCCGCGATCCAGTCGGCAAACACTTCGCCGCCCGCGAGGCAGATCGAGATCAGCGCGAGCGTCGTGATGATCGCGGCGGGCGTGGTGGCCTGCTCCGCCTTCGGTTCTTCGAAGACCAGCGTTTCGTCCGCTAGCTGCTGGACGCGCAGCAATTCGTCGGCGCTGATCCGCCGCATCAGCAGACGCGCGACCGGACCGCCGAGCACGCCGCCCATCACGAGGCCAAAGGTCGCACAGCCGATCGCGATTTCGGTCGCCGACTCCAGCCCGTGACGTTCGGTGAAGACCTGGCTCCACGCGGCGCCGGTGCCGTGCCCGCCCGACATCGTGACGGAGCCGCCGAGAATGCCGAGCAGCGGATCGACGCCGAGCGCGAACGCGAGCAGGATGCCGATCACGTTCTGCAGGATCAGCAGCCCGCTGACCAGCGCGAGAAAGCGGATCAACACCGGCCCGCCCGCCTTCAGATTCGACAGATGCGCATTCAGGCCGATCGTCGAGAAGAACGCGAGCATCAGCGGCGCCTGCAGCGCCGAATCGAACCTGACCTGCACGTGGATGGTGATGCGTGCGATCAGCACGCAGATCGCGACGATAAGCCCGCCTGCCACCGGCGCCGGAATCGAATAGGTTCGGAGCACGCCGATCCATTGCACGAGCTTTTCGCCGAGCAGCAGCACGAGAGACGTCGCGACCAGCGTGGCATATACGCCGACAGTCATGAATGGCCTCCGAGCGCGAACCTGCGACATCTTAGCCAATCCGTCCAGGCTAAGTATGATTTTCCTTGACGCAATGCAATCGGCCCATGACGTCGCGCCACTGGCCGTGACGAAGTCTGCTACGCTGCGCGCTTCACCACCCTTGCATTGAAACGATGGAAATCCCATTCAACGATCGCGGCGTGTCGGTCACGCGCAACGCCCTCTCGGCCGCGGGTCAGGTCTTCCCGCTGCGCGATATCGTCGACGTGCGGGTCGTGACCGTGCAGAAGAACAAGGTCGTGCCGCTCGTGATCTCGGCGGCGGGGCTGATCGGCGCGATCGTCGGCGGTGTGCTGCAGTCGGCTTCGGGACTCGTATCCGGGGCGATGCTGGTCGTGGTCGGCTGGCTGACCTGGGTGACTCAGGACGTCACGCATCGGTTGATGGTCAAGACGGCCGACGGTGAGCGCGAGGCGCTGATGAGCACGGATCGCGAGTTCGTCGAACGCGTCGGCGAGGCCGTGCATTGGGCGAAGGCCGCGGCCGCCGCGCCGAAGACATGACGCGGCGCGTCGATCGAACATGAAAGAGCCGTGCGCGACTGATCGACGCCAGCCCCGCACGGCTTCTCCGGCTCAGTCCAGACTGAGCGGATTCACGCGCCAGATATTGCGCGCATACTCGCCGATCGTGCGATCCGACGAGAACAGCCCCATCCCCGCGACGTTCTCGATCGCGCTTTCGGCCCACGCGTGCTTGTTGACGAAACGCGCATCCACTGCGTTCTGCGCCTTCGCGAACGCATCGAAATCGGCGAGCACCATATAGTGATCGCCCCAATCGACCAGTGTGTGAAAGATATCGGAGAAGCGCAGCGGATCGTCCGGCGAGAAGAAGCCCGTGCGAATCTGATCGAGCGCGGTGCGTAATGCTTCGTTTTCCTCGTAAATCCGCCGCGGCCTGTAGCCGCTTGCGCGCAGATCGTCCACCTCGTCGGCGCTGTGGCCGAAGATGAAGATGTTCTCGCGCCCCACCGCGTCGCAGATTTCGATGTTCGCGCCGTCCATCGTGCCGATCGTCAATGCGCCATTGAGCGCGAGCTTCATGTTGCCGGTGCCCGACGCCTCGGTGCCGGCCATCGAAATCTGCTCCGACAGATCGGCCGCCGGAATGATCAGCTCGGCCACGCTCACGCCGTAGTTCGGCACGAACACGACCTTCAGCCTGTTGCCGATCAGCGGATCGTGATTGACCTTCTCGCTGACGTCGCCGATCAGCTTGATGATCGTCTTGGCCATCCGGTACGCGGACGCGGCCTTGCCCGCGAACAGCACGACGCGCGGCACCCAGTCGCGCTCCGGATTCGCGCGAATCTCGTTGTAGCGCACGATCACGTGCAGCACGTTGAGCAACTGGCGCTTGTATTCGTGAATGCGCTTGACCTGCAGATCGAACAGCGCGTTCGGATCGAAGTGCAGCTTGGTGTGCTGCGCGAGCCGGTGCACGAGCCGCAGCTTGGCCTGTCGTTTGGCCTCACGGAACGCGTCGACGAACTCGTCGTCCTTGCGCAGATTGCGCAGCTGCTCGAGCTCGAACAGATTGCTGCGCCAATGCGTACCGATGCGCGCATCGATCAGCGACGACAGCGACGGACTCGCCTGCGCGAGCCAGCGGCGCGGCGTGATGCCGTTGGTCACGTTGGTGAAGCGGTCGGGATAGAGGCGCGCGAAGTCGGAGAAGATGTCGCGCGTCATCAGCTGCGAATGCAGCTTCGACACCCCGTTGACCTTGTGGCTCGCGACGATCGCCAGATAGGCCATGCGCACGCGCCGCTGCCCGTATTCGTCGACGAGCGAAATGCGGCGGATCATATCGACGTCATGACCCGACTGTTCGCTGACATGCTTCAGAAACTGCGCATTGATTTCGAAGATGATCTCGAGATGGCGCGGCAGCAGGCGCGACAGCATTTCGACATCCCATGTTTCGAGCGCCTCGGGCATCAGCGTGTGATTCGTGTACGAGAAGATCTGCGTCACGTGTTTCCACGCCTTGTCCCACGGCAGGTTATGCACGTCGACGAGCAGGCGCATCAGCTCGGGAATCGCGAGCACCGGGTGCGTGTCGTTCAGATGCACCGCGACCTTCTCCGAGAAGCGTCCGAACGTGCTGTGCGTGCGCTGATAGCGGCGGATCAGATCCTGCATCGTCGCCGATACGAAGAAGTACTCCTGGCGCAGCCGCAACTCGCGGCCGGCCGGCGTCGAGTCGTCCGGATAGAGCAGCCGCGACACGTTCTCCGACATGTTCTTGGTGTCGACCGCGTTGCGGTAGTCGCCGCGATTGAATGCGCCGAGGTCGAGCTCCTCGGTCGCGCGCGCGGACCACAGGCGCAGCGTGTTGGTCGCGTCGGTCGCGTAGCCGGGGATCACGGTGTCGTACGCGGTCGCGTTCACGTGCTCGGTGTCGATCCATTCGGTCTTCTCGCCGCGCTGCACGGTACGGCCGCCGAAGTGCACCATGTATTTGATTTCGGGCCGCGGAAATTCCCAGGGGTTACCGGCGCGCAGCCAGTAGTCGGGCGCCTCGACCTGCTCGCCGTTGACGATTTCCTGACGGAACATGCCGTACTGGTAACGGATGCCGTAGCCGAAGCCCGGAATGCCGAGCGTCGCCATCGAGTCGAGAAAGCACGCGGCGAGCCGGCCGAGGCCGCCGTTGCCGAGCGCGGCGTCGGGTTCGATATCGATCAGCGCGTCCATGTCGACGCCGAGGCTCGCGAGCGCCTCCTTCATCTGATCGTGAATGCCGAGCGCGAGCAGCGCGTTGGTAAAGGTCCTGCCGATCAGAAACTCCATCGACAGGTAGTAGACCCGCTTCACGTCCTGCTCGTATTGCAGGCGCGTGGTCTTCATCCAGCGCGCGACGAGCCGGTCGCGCACGGCCAGCGCGGCCGCATGCAGCCAATCGTGCGGGTGAGCGGTGATGGCGTCCTTGCCGACGCCATACATCATGCGATTCGAAATTGAGCGCCGTAGCGCGTCGACGGTACTGTGGAGCTGGTCGAATTCCAGATCGACGGTCGTCATCGAAGCCTCCGGGAAGTTCGACACGGCAGACGCGAACCGCACGGAAGACGGACGGGAGGCGCGTGCCTGTCGGAACGGTTAAAAAAACAGAGTAGGACATTTTGGGGATCTCGCACATCGCTGCGCGAGCGGACGATGACGCATATGCCGTGCCCGGTGAATCCGCCAGTTGCAGCGCAATGGCGCGCGGCCGATGCACGGATGCAGTGCAAAACCGCACACCGATTATTTTTTCGATGCATGACGGGCGAATGAAGCCGCGAATCCCCTGATTGTGTGATCGCATCGGGCCGCCCGTTCTGCCGGACGGTTCGAGCGTACGCGTGTGGGATTCGATGTGGGGCCTTGGCCGATTTGGAGATGTCGGGCGGGGTTGACGGTTAGTTGCATTACTGTCGGATCCAAGCGCCTCTTCTTCGCCCGCCTGCCCGCCTCCCTGCACGATCGTGCCGTCTCTGCAACAATCGCGACGTTGCGCCGCACCAGCCGCCACGCTCATCCGCCGTGGTCCGGACAGCGCGCCACCTCGCCCACAACAAACCGCCGTGCGCGCGTCGCCTCTCTGGAAGCGGCCGACGCTGGCATGCCCAACCCGACGAGCACGCCTTGTCCGATAAGCTCAGCCCTACCGTCGGCGTCTCCACGCCGGCTCTCCCCGCCGACGGCCCGATGTCGGCCGCCAATCGCCGCGCGATGGCCGCGATCATGCTCGCCGTCGCGCTCGCCACGCTCGATACCGCGATCGCCAACACCGCGCTGCCCGCGATCGCCGGCGACCTGCACGCGGCGCCGGCCGCGTCGGTCTGGATCATCAACGCGTATCAGCTCGCGATGGTCGCGACGCTGCTGCCGCTCGCCGCGCTCGGCGATATCGTCGGGCATCGGCGTATCTATATCGGCGGCATCGCGCTGTTCACGCTGAGTTCGCTCGGCTGCGCTCTGGCGCCGACGCTGCCGCTGCTCGCCGCCGCGCGCATCGTGCAGGGCCTGGGCGCCAGCGCGATCATGAGCGTCAACACCGCGCTGATCCGCTATCTGTACCCGCCGCATCGGCTCGGTCGCGGGCTCGGCACCAATGCGCTGATCGTCGGCGTGTCGTTCGCGGTCGGGCCGACGGTGGCGTCGCTGATTCTGTCGGTCGCAACGTGGCCGTGGCTGTTCGCGGTCAACGTGCCGCTCGGCGTCCTCGCGCTGAGCTTTGCGATGCCGGCGCTGCCGCATACCGCGCAGGGCCGGCATCAGTTCGATCCGCTGGCGGCGCTGCTCAACGTGGTCACGTTCGCCGCGCTGATCTTCGCGCTCGGCGAGGCGGCGCAACGCGCGTCGATGCAGATCGTGCTCAGCGCCGCGGCGGTCGCCGTCGCGTTCGGGCTGCTACTGATTCGCCGCGAGGCGGGTCACTCCGCGCCGATGCTGCCCGTCGATCTGTTCAAGCGGCCGGTGTTCGCGCTGTCGGCGGTGACGGCCGTCTGCTCGTTCGCCGCGCAGAGCCTCGCATTCGTGTCGCTGCCGTTCTATTTCGAGGACGTGCTGCTGCGCAGCCAGGTCGAAACCGGCTTCCTGATGACGCCGTGGCCCGTCGTGGTCGCGCTTGCCGCGCCGCTCGCGGGCGGCCTGTCGGACCGCTATCCGCCGGGGCTGCTCGGCGCGGTCGGGCTCGCGGTGCTGTCGGCGGGGATGGCCTCGCTGGCGATGCTGCCCGCCCATCCGCACGTGCTCGACATCGGCATCCGCATGGCGATCTGCGGCGCGGGCTTCGGCTTTTTCCAGTCGCCGAACCTGAAGGCGCTGATGGCGAGCGCGCCGCCGGAGCGCAGCGGCGGCGCCAGCGGCATCGTCGCGACCGCGCGGCTAATCGGCCAGGCGACCGGTGCCGCGCTGGTCGCGCTGTGCTTCGGCATCGCCGGACGCCAGCATGGGCCGACGCTCGCGCTCGGCCTCGGCGCATTCTTTGCCGGCGCGGCGAGCCTCGCGAGCGGCTTGCGGCTCTTCGCGCCATCGCATCGCGCGGGCGTGCAGGCGAAGGCGGCGGTCAAGTGAAATGTGCGCCGGACGGCGCGTGAGACGAGGATAAAGCTTGCAGGAAGCGCGGCTCGAACGAACCGCGCATGAGTTGAAGCCGGTGCGGGAAGACGAGGCGGCAACTACGCAAGCCGCCTCGCTTCCGACCAATGCAGCGCGATCAACGTGCCGCGAAGAACCCCTTAACCGCACCAATGAACGTGTCGATATCGTCGCGCGACACATCCATGTGCGTGACGAAGCGCGATGCATACAGCATCTGCGTGAGGATGCCGCGCTCCTTGAGCCATGCCTCGAGCGGCGCGCAATGCTGCTGCGGAAACTGCGCGAACACCATGTTCGTTGCGACCGACTGCACCTTCACCTGCTCGATGGTCTCCAGCCCCGCCGCCAGATGCGCGGCGTTCGCGTGATCGTCGGCAAGACGCTCGACGTTGTGATCGAGCGCATACAGGCAGGCGGCCGCGAGCACCCCAGCCTGGCGCATGCCGCCGCCGAGCACCTTGCGCCAGCGATGCGCGACGTCGATCAGCGCGCGGCTGCCGACCAGCACCGAGCCGACCGGCGCGCCCAGTCCCTTCGAAAAGCAGATCGACACCGAATCGAACGGCTCGGCGAGCGCCGCGACCGGCTTGCCCGACGCGACCGCCGCGTTGAACACGCGCGCGCCGTCGAGGTGGGTCGCAAGGCCGCGCTCGCGCGCGAGCTGCGTCGCGTCGGCGACGTACTGAGCCGGCAGCACCTTGCCGCCGATCGTGTTTTCTAGCGCGAGCAGCCGCGTGCGCGCGAAGTGATCGTCGATCGGCTTGATCGCGGCGGAGATCTTGTCGAGCGGGATCGAGCCGTCGGCGGCGTTTTCGAGCGGCTGCGGCTGGATGCTGCCGAGCACGGCCGCGCCACCGCCCTCGTATTTGTAGGTGTGCGCAAGCTGGCCGACGATGTATTCGTCACCGCGCGCGCAGTGCGCCATCAACGCGGCGAGGTTGCTTTGCGTGCCGCTCGGGAAGAACAGCCCCGCTTCCTTGCCGGTGCGCTCGGCCAGCGTGGCCTGCAGACGCAGTACGGTGGGGTCGTCGCCCCAGACGTCGTCGCCGACTTCGGCCGCCGACATCGCCGCGAGCATCGGCGGAGTCGGGCGGGTAACGGTATCGCTGCGCAAATCGATCATTGTGTGTCCCTGTGCGTCCATGGATGACAACCTACGGCAGCCGGCCGCGCGTGCACTCCGGGAGGAACGCGTACGCGCCGGCAAACGAGCCATACAGTGTATTCAATTCAGGCGACGCTGAAAATCGGCGCGTCCCCGCAAGGCGCGCCGATCCGACTGCGAGGAGTCGATAGACACTGAATCAATAGACGCGACGGGGACGCTCAGCCGCCCGGCTTGGGCAGCCACTGCAGCGGATCGACCGGCTGGCCGTTCTGGCGCACTTCGAACTGGATCGACGCGGCACCGCGGCTATCGACCCCGACCTCGCCGATCGTCTGCCCTTGCGCGACCGCGTCGCCTTCCTTGACGAGCAATTGGCTGTTCTGGCCGTACGCGGTGATCAGCGAGTCGTTGTGCTTGATGATGATGAGCGGGCCGTAGGCTTCGATGCCGGTGCCCGCATAGACCACGCGGCCGGTCGCCGCGGCCTTGACCGGATCGCCGGGTTGCCCGCCGATCACGATGCCGTTGTATTTGCCCGGCGCGAACGCGCGCAGGATCGGCCCGCGCAACGGCCATTGCAGCACGCCCTGCTGGGGCCCGGCCGCGGGGGCCGCCGTACCGGGGACGGCGCCCGGCGGCACGTTCGCCGTCGCGCCCGGCGCAGCCGGCTCACTCGGCGTCACTGCAACGGGCGGCGTGACCACGCTACCCGAGGCCATCGGCGGAGAAACGCGCAGCACCTGACCGGGCGCGACCGCCGCGTTGACCGGCAAGCCGTTCCAGGCCGCGATTTCCTGCGGCTTGCGTCCATATGCGGAGGCGATGCCGGCCAGCGTGTCGCCCGGATTGACGCGGTAGAAGCCGGCGGGCACCGGGACGGTCGCGAGACTGGTCGCGCTCGACGGCGCGTTGTTGTAGAACGGCGTGCTTTCCCACGGCATCGTCGTGCAGCCGGCGATCGCCACGCCGAGCGCCGCCGTGATCAGCAGGCGGATGGCCGTCGGTTGCCATTGTTGTGTCATCTGATTTTCCTCGACGTGTGTCTCGTTCCGATTCAATCGACGCCGCTGCAATTGCCGTGCCGCCACGCTTGGTAAGGTCGCGGCTATCTGTTGCCGCGTGGATATTATGCGCGAGCCCCACACGCGCGCCGCGCTGGCGCGCGCCGTCAAACTGCCGTGTTCTTCAGACGCTTCCTTGCGTTTCGACGACCAGCACCCGTGCCGCGCCGAGCGGATGCGCAACATGCTCGGTGCCGACCGTCGCGTAGAACACGTCGCCGGTTTCGAGCACCGTCGAACGTTCGACGCCGTCTTCGCGATAGCGCATCTCGACGCGCCCGTCGAGCACGGCGAACACTTCCTCGCCGTCGTTCACGTGCCACCTGTACGGCTGGTCGGTCCAATGCAGACGCGTGGTGATGCCGTTCATGTTCGCGATGTCGAGCGCACCCCAGGCACGCGGCGAGGTAAAACTTTTGCTGCGGATGATCTTCATGGTCGATGAGCAATTGGCAAGCGCGCAAACCCCCCGCGGGCGGCGCCGTCCGCCCACGGCGACGGCGCTTGCGCGGCTGGCCCTATTATAGGTCGCAGGGCCCGCGCGTCTCGGCGAGCAAACCGCGACGGCCGATTCGTCCGATTGTTGCGGGCGATCGGTCATCGCCTATACTCAGTCAAGCCGCGCGGAGCAGTTCACGACAACGTTGGGATTCTGGGAGGAATCGAGGATGAACAAAGCCACCTTTCTGGCCGTGCAACTCAACGTCGACGATGTGGCGGCGTCTGCCGGCCTCGTCGAGCTGCTGAACACCCACCTGATTTTCGCCGCCGACGTCGCCGAGGCCGCCGATGCGCTCGTGCAACTGGCGAGCGTCGCGAGGCTGTCGAGCGGGGTCGAGGCGAGCGTCGAGCTGCCCGCGGTGGCGATCGAGCGTCTGCGCGAGGCGCTCGACAATCTGAGCGGCTACGACGAATCGTGGCTTCTCGCGCTGGAGCCGAGCCGCGCGCTGTTCGATGACATCGGCCGGCGGCAGCGAACCCTGCATTGACCGATCCCGCCGCAGCACGGCGCCGTAAACGACAACACGCCATCCGATCGAACTGGATGGCGTTGTTTCTTGCCCGCCGCGCTCGCGCTATTCCACGAAGCGGCGTCTACGACGCACTACGACTACCCACTACACCTGCACACTTCTGCTGCGATCAGCTGCCGAAGTACACCGAGTTACGGTTGGCCTTCGCCGGAACGACGGCGTGGCCTGCTTGCGACGTGCCGGCAGCCGGAGCGCCGTAGCCGCTGGTGTCCGCGCGGTTGGCTGCGACGGCCGTGCCGCGCTGCGCATCGACGCGTGCTTGCGCTGCCTGGATGTCGGCCGGGTAGTTGACGTCGTTGGCGGACGGGTTGTAGCCGGCCTGTTCGAGTTGGATCAGTTGAGCGCGAACCTGAGCGCGCGTCACCGGCTGGCTGGCTTGAGCGAACGAAGCGACCGGAACAACGAGGGCGGCGGCGATTGCAACTGCGGAAATCAGGGTCTTCATGATTAACCTCCAAAGGACTTGTTGTGGTGCGCTTCGGGGTTCCTGCTTTCCCCTCAGCGATTGAAAACAAGTTTAGAGGCGTCACGATCTAGGGTAAACACTCAAACCGGCGAAACTCTATTCCTACCAGCGCAATAATCATTTCGCATTTGCTTAGGCTTACAGCTAACCATCGATAATTTTGGCAATAATGCGGCGCCTGCTTGCCGATCCAAACGGAACAATGGCCCGGCGCGCTGTCACCATCGCGCGCCGGGCCGTTTTTTCAACCGCTTAGCTCCACTGTGCGTGGAAGCTGCCTGGCTTATCGATGCGTTCGAACGTATGCGCGCCGAAGAAGTCGCGCTGCGCCTGCACGAGGTTGGCGGGCAGACGCTCCGAGCGGTAAGCGTCGAAATACGCGATCGCCGACGCGAACGCCGGTACCGGCACGCCCGCATTGACCGCGGCCACCACGACTTCGCGCAGCGCCGCCTGGTAGTTCTTCGCGATGTCGCGGAAGTACGGATCGAGCAGCAGGTTCGCGAGCGCCTTGTCCTTCGTGTAGGCGTCGGTGATTTTCTGCAGGAAGCGCGCGCGGATGATGCAGCCCGCGCGGAAGATCTTCGCGATCGTGCCGTAGTCGAGATCCCACTTGTACTCTTCCGACGCTGCGCGCAACTGCGCGAAGCCCTGCGCGTACGAGATCACCTTGCTGAAGTACAGCGCGCGGCGCACCGATTCGATGAACGCCTCTTTCGCGCCTTCGAGCGGCTTGGCCCGCGGCCCTTCGAGCACCTTGCTCGCGGCCACGCGCTGCGTCTTCAGCGACGACAGCACGCGCGCGAACACCGCCTCGGTGATCAGCGGCAGCGGCGCGCCGAGGTCGAGCGCGTTCTGGCTGGTCCACTTGCCAGTGCCCTTCTGCGCGGCACGGTCGAGGATCACGTCGACGAGGTCCTTGCCGGTTTCGTCGTCCTTCTTGCTGAAGATCTTCGAGGTGATTTCGATCAGATAGCTGTCGAGCTCGCCCTGGTTCCACTCGGTATAGACCTTGCCGAGTTCCTCGTTCGACAAGCCGACGACCTGCTTCAACACCGCATAACTCTCGGCGATCAGCTGCATGTCGCCGTACTCGATGCCGTTGTGCACCATCTTCACGAAGTGGCCCGCGCCGTCCGGTCCCATATACGCGACGCAGGGCTCGCCGTCCGGCGCCTTCGCGGCGATCTCGGTGAGGATCGGCGCGACGAGGTCGTACGCGTCGCGCTGGCCGCCCGGCATGATCGACGGGCCTTTCAGCGCGCCTTCCTCGCCGCCCGACACGCCGGTGCCGATGAAATGCAGACCGGCCTTCGCGAGTTCCTGGTTGCGGCGGATCGTGTCGGTGAAAGGCGTGTTGCCGCCATCGATCAGGATGTCGCCTTTTTCGAGCAGCGGCTTGAGCGAGGCAATGGTGGCGTCGGTCGGCTCGCCGGCCTTGACCATCATCAGAATGCGGCGCGGCTTTTCGAGCGAGTCGACGAATTCTTCCAGCGTGAAAGCCGGCACCAGTTTGCGGTCCGGAAATTCGGCGATGAGTTCGTCGGTTTTCGCGCGGCTACGGTTGTAGACCGACACCGCGTGGCCGCGGCTCTCGATGTTGAGCGCCAGATTGCGGCCCATCACCGCCAGCCCCACCACGCCGATTGCCTGTTTGCTCATTTGAATTCTCCAGAGTCCAATAAATGTCGTGGCGCCGCGCTGCAAAAACACCGGCGCGGCGTCGAGGGTGAAAGGATAAAAGAAATGCGCGCCTGCCGCTTGATGGCGGGCAAGCACGCCGGTTGCTCGTGCTGCTGCGGTGCTCCTGCCGTGCTCCAACTTGCGCGTAACGCCGGGTAGACAGGTATTGTGCGCGCGTCGGCGCTTGCGCGGAGGGTTCGGCTTGGGATCGGACTGAGGTTTGGCGGACGACACGAACGAATGCACGACCCGTCGATCTTCCCGCTACCCTGCCCGCTTCCTGAACACCAGACTGAAGTTGTTCGCGGGCATCGCGACCACCCGTTCGCACGTGAGCCCCGCCGCGTCACCGAGCGCAACGACCGCTTCCATATCGCGCACGCCCCATTCGGGATTGCGACTCTTCAGCCACTGCTCGAACGCTTCGTTGCTCGGTGCCGTATGCGCGCCGCCGCGGCGGTAAGGACCATATAGATAGAGCACGCCGCCGTCGACGAGCCGCCGCCCCGCGCCGTCGATGAGTGCCTGCGCCGCGCTCCACGGCGAGATGTGGATCATGTTGATGCAGACCACCGCGTCGAGCGCATCGACGCCCCAGTCCGGCTGATGCACGTCGAGCGCGAGCGGCGCGCGCACGTTCGCGAGCCCCGCGTGCGCGGTCCACGCGGCAATCGACTCGCGTGCTTCTTCGTCCGCATCGCTCGGCTGCCAGTCGAGACCGGGCAGCGCGCCGGCGAACCAGATCGCGTGCTCACCGGTGCCGCTCGCGATTTCGAGCACGCGGCCGCGCGCCGGCAGCGCATCGCGCAGCACGGCGAGGATCGGTTCGCGATTGCGTTCGGCGGATGGCGAATGTTGCCGGGCATCGGTCATGGTCGGCCTTGCGTTTCGGTTTTGCGATTTACGTTAGTACAGCGTGGCGCGCACGCGTTCGGGAAGCTCGCGATCGTAGGCGGCCGCGTCGAACTTTTCGCCATCGTTCGCGGCGAAGATGTGTTGCAGGATCTCGCCCGTGCTCGGCAGTTGCGAGCGCTCGATATGCCGCGCCGGGTCCCACAGCCGCGAGCGCACGATCGCCTTCGAGCAATGAAAGTACACGGACTCGACGTCGATCAGCAGCACGGTGCGCGGCAGTTTACCGTCGACGGCGAAACTGTCCAGCAGCGCCGCGTCGTTCGAGATTCGGCCGCGGCCGTTCACTCGCAAGGTCTCGCCGACACCGGGGATCACGAACAGCAGCGCGAGGCGCGGATCGCCGATGACGTTGCGCAAGCCGTCGAGCCGGTTGTTGCCGGGGCGGTCCGGCAGCGCGAGCGTGCGTGCGTCGACGACCCGCACGAAGCCCGGCGCATCGCCGCGCGGCGAGCAGTCGAGACCGGCGGGGCCGCTCGTCGCGAGCACCGCGAACGGCGCGGCCGCGATGAACGCGCGGTAGTCGTCGTTGACATAGGGGATCTCTTTGCGCAGCGAGCGCTCGGCTGGCTGTGCGTAGAGGGCTTCGAGTTGTTCGATCGTCGTCAGCATGCAGTTTCCTCGGGTTTTAATTGTGATTCGCGCAACGTACTCGTTTTCAATCGCCCGCCAGCAACCCGGCGAGCGCGCTCAAGGTGTCGCCGCACGGCGCGGCCATCTTCAGAGACAACAGCGGATCGGCGCGGGTGCGGCCCAGATTGATCGCCGCGATCGGCTTGCCCTGGCGCTGCGCCCACACGCAGAAGCGGTAGCCGGAATACACCATCAGCGACGAGCCGGCCACCAGCACCGCGTCGGCCGCATCGAGCGCATGCGACGCCGCAACGACCCGCGCCTTCGGCACGTTCTCGCCGAAGAACACCACCGACGGCTTCAGCAGCCCGCCGCAGTTCGAGCATGCCGGCACGCGAAAACCGCCGAGATCGTGCCACTCGAGATGCGCGTCGCCATCGGCGGCGGCTTCGGCCGTGACGTCGAGCAGCGCGGGGTTATCGGCTTCGAGCGTCTGCTGGATCGCCGCGCGCGAATGCTGCATGCCGCAGTCGAGACAACTGACGCCGTCGATGCCGCCATGCAGTTCGATCACGTCGCGGCTGCCCGCGCGCTGATGCAAGCCGTCGACGTTCTGCGTGACCAGCGTCGGCACGTGACCGGCCGCTTCGAGCCGTGCAAGCGCGACATGCGCGGCATTCGGTTGCGCGCGCGCGACCAGCGGCCAGCCGACCATGCTGCGCGCCCAGTAGCGCTGTCGCATCGCCAGCGTGCCGAGGAACTCCTGCAGCGTGATCGGGGGCGAGCGCTTCCATGCGCCGTTGTCGTCGCGATAGCCGGGGATGCCGGAGTCGGTGCTGATGCCCGCGCCGGTCAGCACGAACAGGCGCGGATGACGCTGCACGAAACGATGCAGATCGTCGAGCGTGTGCGGGTCGGCGAGGGATTCGGTCGGCGTGAGCTGAAGGTCGGTCATGACGGGGACGTGGAGTTGCTTACGCGCATCAGCGGTGTGGGTTCGGTTTGCCGCGCCGGGCTGTCGAGCGATGCGCGTCCGCCTGCGGCTTCGACTTCGCGCCTTGCGTGTCCAGCCGCCGCGCTGGCCGCGCTTTCTGCGCCTGCCGCTTCTGCCACGCAGCCAGCGCGATCTCGTAGCGCTCCAGTGCTTCGTCATAGAGATCGAACACGCACTGCGTGCAGCCGCTGTGACAGCAGTCGTCGAGATCGGGCCGCACGGGCGGCTGCGGCGGCGGGTCGTCGCTGGGTTTGGCGCGGGGCACGGCGCTTGGTTTGCCTGGAGAGACGGCGGAGCGCCCAGTATAAGTTGAACCCGCGCGCGCCGCTCCCGCTTGCGAGACGGTGCTGCGCGCCGCTCAGCCGCGCCCGACGAACGGCATCTTGCTCGCCATGATCGTCATGAACTGCACGTTCGCCGACAGCGGCAGGCTCGCCATATGCAACACCGCGTCGGCGACATGCTGCACGTCCATCAGCGGCTCGACCGCGATCTCGCCGTTCGCTTGCGGCACGCCGCGCGCCATCCGCGCGGCCATCTCGGTTCCCGCGTTGCCGATGTCGATCTGCCCGCACACGATGTCGTATTTGCGGCCGTCGAGCGACACCGCTTTCGTGAGCCCGGTGATCGCGTGTTTGGTCGCCGTGTAGGCGGCGCTGTTCGGACGCGGCGCGTGCGCGGAAATCGAGCCGTTGTTGATGATGCGGCCACCGCGCGGGTTTTGCGTCTTCATCAGCCCGAACGCCGCGCGCGTGCACAGGAATACGCCGTTCAGGTTGGTGTCGACGATCGAGCGCCATTCGTCGATGCTCACTTCGTCGAGATCGACCGGCGAGCCGTTGCGTCCCGCGTTGTTGAACAGCACGTCGAGCCGGCCGAAGCGCGCGCGGATCGTGTCGAATAGCGCGGCGACGCTGTCGGCGTCGGTCACGTCGCACGACACCGCGAGCGCTTCGCCGTGCTGCGCTTGCGCTTCCTGCGCGACCGCATCGAGCGCGGCCTGGCGGCGTCCGGCGAGCACCACGCTATAGCCGTGCTTCGCAAGCGTCAGGGCGCACGCGCGGCCGATGCCGCTGCCCGCGCCTGTCACCAGCGCCACTTTGCCGTTTCCTGTTTGCCACATCGCGCATCTCCTGTTGTATTGGGTCGCGACGCGCGCTTTTTCCAGCAATCGGTCCGATCGCCATCGACACTCGCGCCGCTTTTCGCTCCGCACCATACAACAGCGAATCGGTGATCGCAAACCACGGGAGTCTTTCAGCGCGCTTTCGCCGGGTACGTGGCCGCCGAGCGCGGCACGTCGGCGCGCGCAACAGTGGTATCGTTCGCGGTTGCGCATCGCGCGCAAGATTCACAGCCTTCCCTGGACGGACGAAGGCGCACTGGAAGCACGTATCGATGAATGAATGCCCGAACCCGTCGCGCCGCTGGCCGCGTAGCCGCAACTCCGCACTGCTGAACGGCACGATCGGCTGGCACGTGATCGTGCTGATCGGCGTGGCTGTTGCACCAGCCGCGTGGCCATGGTGGCTCGCCTCGATCATCGCGAATCACGCGCTGTTTACGATCACCGGACTGTTGCCGCGCACGACGCTGCTCGGACCGAACTGGACCCGACTGCCCGCGAGCCCGCGCAACGCGGATGCGATCGCGCTGACCATCGACGACGGCCCCGATCCCGTCGTCACGCCGCAAGTGCTCGATCTGCTCGACGCGTTCGACGTGCGGGCGACGTTCTTCTGCATCGGCTCGAAGGTCGAGCGCTATCCGCAACTCGCGCGTGAGATCGTCGCGCGTGGACATGCGCTCGAAAATCATTCGCAGGTGCACGTGCATACGTTTTCGGTCACGTTTCCGCACGCGTTGACGCGCGAGATCGCCGCGGCGCAACGCACGCTCGAATCCGTCAGCGGCGCGCGGCCGATGTTCTTCCGCGCGCCCGCCGGACTGCGCAATCTCTTTCTGGAGCCGGTGCTGCGCAAGCTCGATCTGCGTCTCGCCGCGTGGACACGGCGCGGCTACGATACGCGCGAGCGCAACCCGCACGTGGTCGCGCGGCGGCTGCTCGATGGCCTCGCCGCGCGCGACATCCTGTTGCTGCACGATGGCAACGCCGCGCTGACCATCGAAGGCCAGCCGCTGATTCTCGCGGTGCTGCCGAGCGTGATCGAAGCAGCGCGCGAGCGGCATCTGCGGTTCGTCACGCTGCGCGAAGCGCGCGTCGATGCGTGACGACAGGCGTGAAGCGACACTCGACGCGAACAGCGCTACACGCGAAAATCCACCGCCATCTCTTCATCGGTACGCGCTTCGAGCTTGCCGGCGCGACACGCTTTGATGAACCCCTCGTAGTCGCGCTCGACCTGATCCGCGTAGGCACTCGCGTAGCCGCTCAGCGCTTCGGCGAACTGATCGCCGCGGCCGATGTACGCGCTGATCTCGATCGCCTGCCCGCTCGCCTTCGCATGCGCGCGCGCCATGATCCAGCCGCATAGCCGCGCGTAGCCGTCGAGCAGTTCGCTGTAGAACAGCTCGATATTCGCGGACAGCTTCATGTCGCGCAGTTGGCGGAAATAGAACTGCCGCCCGTGCGGCCCCGTCCCCCAGCCGAGGAACACGTCGCTCGCGGTTTGCAGCAGCCGCTGACCTTGCACGACGCGCTCGCCCTGATGCTTGACCGTCGGCGACTTGTAGAACTGCGCGATGACCGATGGCCGCGCCTCCTTCATCTGGAGGAACAACGGCTCGCCCATGTGATCGACGAGCAGCACGACCAGACAACGCGTGCCGACGCTGCCGACGCCAGCCACCTTGAACACGACGTCGTGCCTCGTGAAGTGATCGAGCAGATCGCGCCTATCGTGCGACATCGACTTGCGGTACTCGTCCCACACCAGCTCGATCATCTTTTCGATGTTGCCGGTCCGGTAGGTTTCGGTTTCCTCGGCTGTGAACAGCGTGTTCGCACCGAGCACGTGAAACAGCGCGGGCGGCGTGTCGTGGATGGTCCAACGATTGCCGTCGAACGATGCCATTTTTCCCAGCAGGCTTTGATGCGTGCGGCTCGCGGCCTTTTCCATGGCACGCCGCACCGTGCGCCGGCGCTCGGGCGTCAGTGCGATCTCGGCCATGCGGTCGAACGTGATGCGGTCGTACCACAGGTCGAGCGCGCCGAACTGCGCGTATTGCGCGACGCGATCGCGATACGAACCGACCGCGGTCATCACGAGACTCTCGGCGGTGCCGCGGCTCAGGCGCATCTGCCGCGCGGCCACGACGAGGCTCGCGCACAGGCGTTTCAGGTCCCATTCGAACGGGCCGATCGAGACTTCATCGAAATCGTTCAGGTCGAAGACCAGTTGCCGCTCGGGTGTCGCGAATCCGCCGAAATTCATCAGATGGCCGTCGCCGCAGATCGGCATGCTAAGACCGCTGTCGTGCACCTTGCTCAGATCGTGCGCTTGCAGAATCGCACTGCCGCGATGAAACGCAAGCGGCGAGGCTGCCATGCGCCCATAGCGCAGCGGCACCAGATTCTCGACGCGCTCCGCGCTGCTTCGCTTCAGCAGCTCGATCGGATCGCGGTGCAACTCGCCGACCGCCCGATGGCTCGAGCGTTTCGAATGCTCGCGTGCGGCGCGGCCGCGCGCTTCCCGTTCGGCAATGGTGCTGGCTTTCATGCTTTCTCTCCGCTTCTTTGCGATTCTTCAACCGGCGACGATAGAGACTGCTTGCCGCGCGTGGCGCTGTTAATAGCTAGGGCTGCAGTCGCGATCATAACGGGTCGGAACACAACACGGTTAAGCGCGTTCGTCGTCATCTATCCGACCTCCGTAGTACCCCGTAGTATTTTCGCAACCGCCGGCTCGCATGCGCGAGAAAGCACATGCGAGCGAGCGCCCACCGCGCGTAGAATCGAGCGCATGCGCCCTACCCTCGTTCCGCAGCGCGAGTCCGAGCTGCCGCTGCATACGCCCAGTGTGTCGTCGCTGACGTTGGCGGCGGTGATTGCGCTGATCGCGTGGATGGCGATCCTCGCGCAAGCCGACCTGGCCATCGATCGCACGCTCGCGCGCGGTCTCACCGTGTTCGACGCGCTCGCGCGCATGAGCAGCTACCTCACCAATCTGACGGTGCTCGCCAGCGCCTTCTGCTTCACCAGCGTCGCGCTGTGGAAGCACCGCTCGCCGCTCGTGCGCTTTTTCCGCCAGCCGACCGTCGTGACCGCGGTGGTCGCGTACATGGTGTTCGTCGGCATCGCGTACAACGTGCTGTTGCGCGGAATGTGGCCGCTGTCGCCCTACCGGCGCATGCTCAATGAGTCGCTGCACAGCGCGCTGCCATTGCTCGCCGCGCTCTACTGGGTGCTGTTCGTGCCGCGCTTCCATCTGCGCTTGCGTCACTGCCTGCTATGGCTCGTCTATCCGCTCGCCTATCTCGGCATCACGTTCTGGCGCGGCAGCCTGTCGGATTTCTATCCGTATCCGTTCATCGACGTCGAATCGCTCGGGCTGCGCCAGGTGCTGGTCAATTCCGCGCTGCTGTTCGGCGGTTTTCTAATGCTGCTGGCCGTGTTCGTCGGCATCAATTCCAGGCGCCGACGATGATGTTCCAGCACATTCCATCTAGCCGGATGCATAGCGCCGCGTTTCCAGGCGCATTTCTTGCACCCCTTTCGTCACTGACGCAGGCTGACGCCGCACCGGCGCGGCTTGCGCGGCGCCCTTGTGCGGGCGCGTTGCAATTGCAGCGCGCCCGCACGTAAATATGACAACAGGAGCGATGCATATGGACACGAATTCAGCGGCAGGCGCGGTAAAGGAAGTCGCCGGCAAGGTGCAGAGCGCAGTCGGCGACGCAGTCGGCGACACCGGCGCGCAGGTAGCGGGCAAGGCGCGCGAATTGAGCGGCAAGGCGCAGCAGTTATGCGCGAACACGACGAGCCTCTTGCGCGACACGACGGCCGAAAGCCCGTTCACGACGCTGGCCGTCGTCGCACTCGCCGGGTTCGTGATGGGCGCGCTGTGGTCGCGCGGCGGTCGCGACTACGACTGATGCAGGCGCGGCGCCGGATCGTAGGCGCCGAACGACAGTGCGAAGCAGTCGCACCAAAGCGGGCGATTCGCGTCAAGCGGATCGCCCGCTGCTTTACTAGCCGCTCTGCTTTACTAGCCGCTCTTCTTCTTGCGGCCGGCGCCCATCTCCAGTTCGATCCACGCCGGCGCATGATCGCTCGCATGCGGTTCGCCGCGCACCCAGCGGTCGACGCCCGCGTCTCGCAGACGCGGCGCGAGATCGGCGCTCAGCAGCAGATGATCGATGCGCAACCCCGAATTCGTGTCCCAATGACGGCGGAAATAATCCCAGAACGTGTACACACGTTCGTCGCCGAAATGCGTGCGCAGCGCGTCGGTCCAGCCTTGCGCGAGCAGCTTTCGATAGCGCTCGCGGCTCTCCGGCTGCAACAGCGCATCCTTTAGCCACGAGCGCGGGTTGTAGATGTCTTCGTCGGTCGGCACGACGTTGAAGTCGCCGGCGATCACGACCGGGTGGCCGCTCTCGTAGAGCTGCGCCGCATGCGCGATCAGATGATCGAACCACGCGAGCTTGTAGTCGAACTTGGGGCCCGGCTGCGGATTGCCGTTCGGCAGGTACAGACACACGATCAGCACGCCGCCGACCGCGGCCTCGATGTAGCGGCTATGCGTGTCGTCTTCGAAACCGGGCAGACCGCGCCGCCGCTCGAGCGGCGCTTCGCCTTTGGCCAGAATCGCCACGCCATTCCATGCGCTCTGGCCTTGCCAGACGGCGCCATAACCGGCTTCGCGCAAGGCGTCGACGGGAAACGCGCTATCCACCGCCTTCAGTTCCTGCAGACACACGACGTCCGGCGCCTCGCGCTCGAGCCATTGAAAAAGCGCCGCCTGGCGCGAGCGGATTCCGTTGATGTTGAACGTCGCAATGCGCAGCTTCGCCATGATCGTCCCTCCGTCGCCTGTGGCACCGCGAGCACCGACCCCATTTTGGCCCGGTTGGCCCGTTCCAAATTTATCACCCGCAACTTTCCATCCAGCTCGAAGCTGTCGACATCCGCAGCGAAGCTACCCGCAAGTCTGATGAATGGCACCGGAAGCAGATGCTAATTGGAAGGTAAGAGGATGTGTATTGCATTATAATTTTATGCGCCCATGAGCCGCCGGCACGATGCCGACTCTGGCGAGGCGGGTTGCCCGCCTGTTTTTTACTGACTGTCCTCAAGTCGTTTCAATGGAAGCTGCAATGAACGCTGCCCCCGCCTGCCCGCAATGCGCGATGGAAAATACCTACCCTGACGGCACGCTGTACGTGTGTGCGGACTGCGGTCACGAATGGTCGGCAAACGCTGGCGCCGATGCGAACGATGAACCCGCCCGTAGCGTCGTCAAGGATGCGAACGGCAACGTGCTGGCCGACGGGGATTCGGTCGTGCTGATCAAGGATTTGCGCGTCAAGGGTTCGTCGATCACGCTGAAGATGGGCACCAAGGTGAAGAGCATCCGGATCGTCGGCGGCGATCACGAAATCGACTGCAAGACCGACGCCGGCAGCTTCATGCTCAAGGCCTGCTTTCTGAAGAAGGTCTGACGGGCCGTTCGCCGTTGGCGGCCCCGCTCCGAAGCGCGGTTCGCACTGCATGATTCAATCGACTGGTTGGCTACCCGAGCATACCGAGAATGGCTGAGGATCGAACCTCGTACGACGCGTTCGTCAAATTTCTGTCCACGCCAATCAGTGACGGGCAACCGTTCGTGCTGGAGACGCAGCACGCGGTGTCGCTACACTTCGATCACTTCTCCACTCAGAGCTTCATGTCGCTCAGCAACCCGGAGAAGCTCACGCTCGGCTATACGCGCGCGATGATGGGATTTCTGTTGCTGCAGCCCGCCCCCACGCACATCTGCATGATCGGACTAGGTGGGGGTTCGCTGGCGAAATATTGCTATCGGCATCTGCCCGAGGTCACGATCGAAGCGGTCGAGATCAGCCCCGAGGTGATCGCGCTGCGTGAAGTATTCAGGATTCCGGCGGACGACGCGCGGTTCAAGGTGGTTTGCGCCGATGGCGCGGACTACCTGATGCAGGATGACATCCGCACGGACGTGATCCTGCTCGATGCGTTCGTCGCGGAAGGGATCGCGAGCCGCTGTGCGAACCTCGCATTCTTCGCCGCGTGTCGCGAGCGACTGACCGAGACGGGCGTCCTCGTCATCAACTTCACGGACGATGATCCAGCCATACCGCAGCACCTCGAGTGGCTGAAATCCGCATTTGGCGTTTGCTATGCGCTCGTTCGGTGCGGCGACGACAGCAACTTCGTCGCGTTTGCCTGGAAAAGCGGGCATCGTTTGCCGCCCAGACAAGTGCTATTCGAGCGTGCCCTCTCGTTTGCCTTTGCAGACGAACTCAAACTATCCGTCACTGCGCGCCGCCTGAAAGAGGGAGAGCGCCTCGATCCGAAGCGGCTGATCTGGCGTGAGCAAGGACAGGGGCACTGGGAAATCGGCGGTTGACCGGCGCGAGGCGTCAACCCGGGCGTTACTTTCCGCGCTTGGCAAGCGGGCTCTTGGTCTTGTAGGTCACGCCGTGACGCTCGAGATACTCGCGGATCAGTTGGCGGACGACTTGTGACGGCGTCAGATCCTGCGCCGAGCAGAGCATTTCGAATGCCTCTTTCTTGGCGGGGTCGATCAGGACGGTCAGGCGTGCGGTTTTCGTTTCCATTGCGAGGACGAGTCGGCAAATATGCTAACCAAATTATAATGCATTTGCTTTGGACGGCACGACCAGAACCGGCATTTCACGCCAGCATTCCCCCGTCCTCGCGTGAGCTCAGTGCCTGCGCTCGAACCGGCAGAGACAGGTCAACAGATCATCGACGACAGGCACGATCGCCAGCGTGACGAGTGCGCCAGCGAGCGGCACGGTCGACACGTAGCCCACATGCTTGAAACCGATTGCGCCGTCCGCACCCGACAACTTGGTGATCATCGCATTCTGCAGCCCCATGATGAAGCACAGCAGGATCACGGTCAGGGGGACGAAGAATGCTTCGCCTAGCGCGAGGTGGCTGCCGAGCAGACCGAACAGCAGCAGCAGCGCGGCCTCGACCACCAACGGCAGCACGTACTGGCTTTGCAGGCTGCGGCGGCGCCCCCAGTTGACGAGCACCGCCGAGCACCCCGCTCCGACCAGAAACGACGCCAGCGAACCAATGCCAGCCAGCACGAGCCGGAGGTCGCCGAGCGCCGCCTGATCCGCGATCGCGGACACGATGCCGCTCATGTGCGACGTGTATTGCCTGACCGCGAGAAAGCCGCCCGCATTGGTGGCGCCGGCGACGAAGGCAAGAGAAAACCCGAGCTGACGGTTCGCGCTCGTGCTGCGGTGTTTTCCCGTCAGGCTTCGAAAGTACTGCGCAGGCATAGGATCACTCAATCGCTTGGAGCAACGGCAAAGACGTGTCAAAGACGTGGCGAATATGTGGTTCACATGATAATGGCATTATCATATCCTGTTATCCAGATTGGTTTCTAATGTCATAATGCGATTCGAGTGAGGCCGGCAAGCCGGAGCTCATTCCATGCTCCTCGTCCAAACCGAGCGTACTGGAGACATTCCGGATGGCACCTTTCCCAGTCGTCCATTTCGTCCTGCTGGTCGCAGCCGCCTGGCTCGCGATCGGCACGCTGGGTCTCGGAGTTCTGCATCGCACGCGACTCGTCGCTCACGGGCTGTTTCCGCTCGGCGCGCTGGGAGGGCTGCTGCTGGGAGCGGCGGGACTCGCCGGCATCTTCACCGAACCGACCACCGCGGTGCTGCCCATCGGCCTGCCCGGGTTGCCGTTTCATCTGCGCGTCGATGCGCTATCGGGCTATTTTCTGTTCGTGCTGGGTGTCGTCAGCGCGGGGATCGGCGCCTTTTCCGCCGGTTATTTCCGCAAGGGCGAAGGCTCGGCGCCAGGACTCATCTGCTTCGAGTACCACGTTTGCATCGCGAGCATCGCGCTCGTGCTGATCGCCGACGACGCCTATGTGTTCATGGTCGCCTGGGAAACGCTGACGCTGTCCGCGACGTTCCTCGTGATGACCAATCATCGGCTCGGCGAAATCCGCCGCGCAGGCTACCTGTATTTCCTGATCTCCCACGTCGGCGCGCTCGCGCTGCTGCTTTGCTTCGGCATCCTGCAGGCGCGCACCGGCGACTACACGTTTGCCAACCTGCGCGCGCAGTCGCCCGACGCGTTCTGGGCCTCGCTCGCCTTCCTGTTCGCGCTGGTCGGATTCGGTGCCAAGGCGGGCGTGTTCCCGTTGCACGTGTGGCTGCCGGACGCCCATCCCGCGGCGCCATCCCCTGTATCGGCGCTGCTCAGCGGGTTCGTGCTGAAGGTCGGTCTGTATGGCCTGATCCGCACCGTGTTCGACCTGCTGCACGTGCAGATCGCCTGGTGGGGCGCGCTGCTGCTCGTGCTGGGCATCGGCACCGCGCTGCTCGGCGTGGTGTTCAGTACGATCCAGGTCGACATGAAGCGTCTGCTCGCGTATTCGTCGATCGACAACGTCGGCCTGATGATCGTCGCGCTCGGGCTCGCGGTGCTGTTTCGCGCGTACGGGATGACGGAGCTGTCCGCGCTTGCGCTGACCGCGATGCTCTACCAGATCGTCGCGCATGCAGCCTTCAAGAGCCTGCTGTTCCTCGGCACCGGGGCCGTGCTGCATGCCACCGGGGAGCGCAATCTCGGCAAGCTCGGCGGCCTGCTCCGTGTTATGCCGTGGACCGCCTGGGCCGTGCTCACGGGCGTCGCGGCCAGCGCTGGCTTGCCTCCGATGAGCGGCTTCGTGGCGGAGTGGCTGCTGCTGCAAAGCTTTCTGTTCACGCCCGGTCTGCAGAATTCCGTGCTGGCGATGACGGTGCCGATCGCGGCCGCGCTCGTCGCGATGACGGCAGCGCTGGCCGGTTACACGATGGTCAAGTTCTTCGGCATCGTCTTCCTCGGGCAGCCGAGAGAAGCGAAACTGAGTCGCGCACACGACGCGAACAGATGGGAACGGCTCGCGTTCTGCTGGTTCGCGGTGGCCGGTGTGCTGCTCGGACTGATGCCCACGCAGTTCGTCAAGGTGCTGGACCGGGTCACGCGCGTGCTCGTCGGCGCCGGAATCGGCGCGGAGAATCATGGCTGGCTGATCTTCGTGCCGGTATCGACCGCGCGGGCGAGCTACATGCCCGTCGTGTTCATGCTGTTTTTCGTCGCCTGCTGCGGCCTTGCGTGGGTGCTGGTGTGGCGCTTCTACCACGGTCGGCTGCGACGGGCCGCGCCGTGGAGTTGCGGCTTCCCGTTCACGACCGCGCGGATGCAGGACACGGCGGAAGGCTTCGGGCAACCGATCCGCGAAATTTTCGCGCCGCTGCTGCGCATCGAGCGGCAATTGCCGTCGCCGTTCGACGCGCAGCCGGCCTACCGGGTCTCGGTCGCCGACCGCACGTGGTCGATTCTGTACGAGCGTATCGCGGCACTCACGCAACGCGCGGCGGAATGGGCGGGTCGGCTGCAGACGGGCCGGATCGCCGTGTACCTGACCTACAGCTTCGCCGTGCTGATCCTCCTGCTGATGCTGGTGAGACGATGGTGACTGTATCCGGCGTGCTGTCGCAAAGCCTCGAGATCATCGTGGCGCTTGCCGCGGCGCCACTGCTCACGGGCTGGGTCAACCAGTGCCGCGCGTGGCTGCAGAACCGGCGCGCGCCCAGCATCTGGCAGCCGTACCGGATGCTCCACAAGCTGTTCAACAAGGAGTCGGTCGTCGCTCGTGGCGCGAGTCCGGTGTTCCGTGGCGCGCCCTATGTCGTGTGGGCCGCGATGACGCTCGCCTGCGCAGTCGTGCCGACGCTGTCGACCGAATTGCCGCTGTCGCCCGCCGCGGATGCGATCGCGCTCGTCGGCCTGTTCGCGTTCGCGCGCGTCGCGCTGTCGCTGGCGGCAATGGATGTCGGCACGGCATTCGGCACGCTCGGCGCGCGCCGCGAGATGCTGGTCGGTTTCCTCGCGGAACCGGCCCTGCTGATGGTGCTGCTGTCGGCCTCGCTGATCACGCAGTCGACCCTGCTCACGAGCATCGTCGCGACGCTCGGCCACAGCGAGCTGACCATCTACCCGAGCCTGGCATTCGCCGGCATCGCGTTCACTCTGGTGTCGCTCGCCGAGAATGCGCGGCTGCCCGTCGACAATCCGACCACTCACCTCGAGCTGACGATGATCCACGAGGCGCTGACCCTCGAATATTCGGGGCGGCACCTCGCGCTGATGGAATGGGCGGCCAGCCTCAAACTGTTCGCCTACTCGTGCATCGGTATTGCGCTGTTCATGCCGTGGGGGATCGCCGCGGCGGGTAATCCGCTCGCGCTGCTGTTCGCGGTGCCGGCACTGTTCGTCAAGCTGATGGTCGGCGGCGCCGCGCTGGCGGTGGTCGAGACCGCCAACGCGAAGATGCGGATTTTCCGGGTTCCGGAGTTCCTTGCGACCGCCTTCCTGCTCGCCGTGATCGGCATGCTCGTCCATCTGCTGCTGGGAGCCTGAATGCACGCCTACGCGACGCAACTGATCAATTTCCTCGCTGCCGTGCTGCTGATGCTGTCGTTCGCGATGCTGAGCCAGCGCCGCATCCTGTCGCTGATCCATCTCTATACGTTGCAGGGTGTGGCGCTGGTGGTGGCAATCCTGATCCTCGGTTTCGTGACGGATGATGCGCATCTGTACGTGTCGGCCGGACTGACGCTCGTGCTGAAGGTCGGCGTGATTCCGTGGATTCTGTATCGGCTCGTGCGCAGGCTCGACATTCAGGCCGACGTCGAACCGCTGATCAACATTCCGGCCACGCTGCTGATCGGCATCGTGCTCGTGATCATCGCGTTCAACGTCGCGTCGCCGATCAGCCAGCTCGCGACGTCGGCCGCGCGCGGCACGCTCGGGATCGCGCTTGCGTGCGTGCTGTTGTCGTTCATGGCGATGATCACGCGCGCGAAGGCGGTTCCCCAGGTGATCGGCTTCCTGTCGATGGAAAACGGGCTGTTCTTTGCCGCCACGGCCGCGACCAACGGCATGCCGATGATCGTGGAACTCGGCATCGCACTCGACGTGCTGGTCGGGATTCTGATTCTGGGCGTCTTCATGTTCCAGATTCGCGAGCAGTTCGACAGCCTGGACATCCATCACCTCGAGAAACTCAAAGATGAATGACGCCCACGTCGTGCTCGCCGTGCTCGGCATTCCGCTCGTGGCGGCCGCATGTCTCGCGGGGGTGCGCCCCGCTCCGGTCGCGCGCAACCTGAACGCCGGCTTCAGCTTCGTGACGTTCGCGGCGACGCTGGTGCTCGCCGCGCGCACCGTCGAACGCGGACCGTCGTTCGCGTTCGATCGTGCATTCTTCGTCGATCCCCTGAACGTGTACCTCGTCGCGCTGACTGCATTCGTCGGCTGGACGACGTCGCTGTTCTCGCGGCCGTACATGCAGATCGAAGAGGCGCGCGGGCGGATGACGGCGACGCGGATGCGCCTCTATCACAGCATGTACCAGTTGTTCATGTTCGCGATGCTGCTCGCGCTGCTGACCAATAACCTCGGCGTGCTATGGGTCGCGATGGAGGGCGCGACGCTCGCGACCGTGCTGCTCGTCAGCGTGTATCGGACCGCCGCGAGTCTCGAGGCCGCCTGGAAGTACTTCATCCTGTGCGGTGTCGGCATCGCGCAGGCCTTGTTCGGCACGATCCTGCTGTACCTCGCCGCGAGCCGGCAACTGAGCGACGGCGACGCGCTGCTGTGGACGAGCCTTGCAGCCGTCAAGACGCACCTGGACCCGTCCATCGTGTCGATCGCCTTCGTGTTCCTGCTGGTCGGCTACGGCACGAAGGTCGGACTCGTGCCGATGCACAACTGGCTGCCGGACGCGCATGCCGAAGGCCCGACACCGATCTCAGCGGTGCTGTCCGGGCTGCTGCTGAACGTCGCGCTGTACGCGGTGCTGCGCTGCAAGGTGCTGGCGGACGGCGCGCTCGGCAATGGCCTGCCCGGACGATTGCTGGTCGGGTTCGGGCTCGTGTCGGTGCTGATCGCGTCGTTCTCGCTGTTTCGGCAGAAGGACGTCAAGCGGCTGTTTTCGTATTCGTCGATCGAGCACATGGGACTGATGACGTTCGCGTTCGGCCTCGGCGGCCCGGTCGCGACGTTCGCCGGTCTGCTGCATATGACCGTCCATTCACTCGTCAAGTCGGCGATCTTCTTTGCGGTGGGCCACGCGGCGCAAAAGGCGGGGACCCAGGCGATCGAAGGCATTCGCGGGCTGCTGCGGGTCAGCCCGACAGTCGGCTGGGGCATGATGCTCGGCGCGCTCGCGATTCTCGGACTGCCGCCGTTCGGCGTGTTCGCAAGCGAATTTCTGATCCTGACGACCGCGATGAACACGCTACCGTGGACAGCGCCGTTGTTGCTGCTGGGCCTCGCCGTTTCGTTCGCGGCGATCTTCGCGCGCGTGCAGCGAATGGTGTTCGGCGAAACGACGACGGCCAAACCGCTCGAGCATCGCCCCGCGCCGCTGCCGGTATTCGTGCATCTCGGCTTGGGGCTGATGCTTGGGCTCTATGTGCCGCCGTATTTGGCAACATGGTATCGCCAGGCCGCAACGATGCTGGCGGGGTGACGGATGCGACTCGAATCGATGCAACTTGCCGCCAGCCGCCTCACACATCGTGCGGGCCAGATTCCAGCAGCAGTGGTGAGCGCCGATGAATCGGCATGGCTCGAGCTTGCGCGCACCGCGCGAGCGGAGCAGCGGCGCCTCGTTGCAATGTGGGGCAGCGAAGCAGTCGAAGACGGTTTCTCGGTGAACGCCGCGTACGAATGCGATGACGGCATAGCGTGGGTGCGCCTGCCAATCGGGCGTCAGCAGAATGCCGGTGGAGACTATCCCGATCTCGCCACCGTTTTCCCGTGCGCGACTCGCATGCAACGAGCGATCTTCGATCTGATCGGCCTGCGCGCGCGTGGCGCCCAGGACACGCGCGCGTGGCTCAATCACGGCAACTGGCCCGATGATTATTTCCCGCTGCAAAGGCAGGCGACCGGTGTCGAAGATTTCGAATCGAGCGAGGCGGACTACCCGTTCGTGCAGGTTGCGGGCGATGGCGTACACGAGATAGCTGTCGGGCCGATTCATGCCGGCACCATCGAGCCGGGGCATTTCCGCTTTTCAGTCGTCGGCGAGAAGGTGCTGCGCCTCGAAGAACGTCTCGGCTATGCGCACCGCGGCGTCGAGCGTCTGTTTGAACGTACTCCCGCATCGCACGGTCATCGGGTTGCCGCGAGGATTGCGGGCGACTCGACCGTCGCGTTCTCGTGGGCCTTTTGCATGGCGCTCGAGCAAGCCAGCGGCACGCAACTGTCGAAGCGCGCACTGTATCTGCGTGCGCTTCTGCTCGAACGCGAACGCGTGGCCAACCACCTCGGCGACCTCGGCGCACTGGGCAACGACGCCGGGTTCGGCTTCGCACTCGCGCAATTCTCGCGGCTCAAGGAGGACTGGATACGCACGAACGCCCGCCTGTTCGGACATCGGTACCTGATGGATCGGATCGTGCCGGGCGGTGTATCGGTCGATGTTCGCCCCGACGACGCGGCGGTGCTGACCGAGCAATGCGAACGGATCGAACGCGAGGTTCACGTGATGCGCAAAGTCTACGAAGACCAGTCCGGGCTGCAGAATCGGTTCCTCGGCACGGGACGATTGACGCCCGCTGTCGTCGAGCATTTCGGCGTGCGTGGCATGGCCGCCCGCGCCAGCGGCCGAACCTTCGACGTTCGCGCGAACTTGCGCGCTGCTCCGTATGACGACATGGCGGTCAATGCGGTCAGCGATGCGCGCGGCGACGTTGCCGCACGCGTCGCGGTGCGCTTCGCCGAAATCGATGAATCCCTGCGCCTGATCCGCACGCTGCTCACCAATCTTCCCGATGACGGTCCCGCGGTCGTCGCCATGACGCCTGCAACGGCGCACGCGCAAGGCGTAGGCTGGGTGGAAGGCTGGCGAGGGGACGTATTCGTCGCCCTCGATCTCGCCCCGGGCGACGTCATCGGCCGATGCCATTGCCACGATCCGTCATGGCAGAACTGGCCGGCGCTCGAACACGCGATCATCGGCAACATCGTTCCCGATTTCCCGCTGATCAACAAGTCGTTCAACCTGAACTACGCGGGGCACGATCTCTGATGTGGCAACTGATCCGGCAATTCGCGCGCACCGATTTCCCCGACGAACCCGCGCCGGCGGCGGAAGACGCATGGCTTCACGAGGAGCGACGCATTCGCGGGGACATACTCGATCTGCTTGGGCGGGCGCTGTGCATCCGGCAGATCGATGCGGGTTCATGCAACGGTTGCGAGTTGGAGATTCACGCGCTGAACAACCCGTACTACAACATCGAAGGGCTTGGCATCAAATTCGTCGCGAGTCCGCGGCATGCGGACCTGCTGCTCGTGACCGGGCCGGTGACGCTGAGTATGCGCACGGCCCTGCTCGCCGCGTACGACGCGACCCCCGCTCCGAAACTCGTCGTTGCCGCCGGCGAGTGCGCATGCACGGGCGGCATTTTTGCCAATAGTTACGCGGTGTGCGGCCCGGTTTCGTCGATCTTGCCGGTGGACGTGACGATCCCCGGATGTCCGCCGCCGCCGCTCGATTTGCTGCGAGGCATCCTCACAGCCTGCCGGGCGCGTTGAGCCGCAGGTCGTTTTCCCCAGTGCAAAACGTGCAACTTTGCCCGTTTTGCACGACTCCACACGGGCTCCATCCCGATCATTGCGCATATTGGCCTGCCTTTATTGCGCGGATCGGCTTTGCGTTTGCAGCGAGTCTTTAATACCGTTGTAGCTGCACCCGCAACGGCACTTAAATTGCTGCTCAGTGGTTTGTGTCAACGCGATGCGTTGGACATCGACGCGTCGTCAGCCTGCATTGACCTTTCAATGGAGTCAACAGATCGTCATGACCACGCCTACAGAATGTCAGCATTGCGGGGACACCCCCGCTTCAGAGTCGGCCGCCGAGCAAACCATCACACCTTCCCAACCGTCACGCCGCCGCTTCCTGCAATCGGCGGCGGCCGCCGCGACGATCGGCGCGGCGCCGAATCTGCGCGCGCAAGCGCAGGCACCCGCCGCACCCGCGCCGCAAAGCAACCCCGTGGTGCCGCCGCGCCCCGTTACATTGACCGTCAACGGCCGCGCATACGCGCTACAGCTCGAACCGCGCGTGACGCTGCTCGACGCGTTGCGCGAATACGCCGGTCTGATGGGCACGAAGAAAGGCTGCGACCGTGGTCAATGCGGCGCCTGCACGGTGCTCGCCGACGGCCGCCGCATCAACTCCTGCCTAACGCTCGCGGTCATGCATGAAGGCGAGAACATCACGACCGTCGAAGGACTCGCGAGCAACGGCACATTGAGTCCTGTGCAGGCCGCGTTCATCGAACACGATGCGTTCCAGTGCGGCTACTGTACGCCCGGGCAGTTGTGCTCGGCGACCGCCCTGCTCGGCGAATTCCGCAGCGGCACGGCGAGCACCGTGACCGCCGACGTGCGCGCGCGTCCCGCCGCGCTCACCGACGACGAAATCCGCGAACGCATGAGCGGCAACATCTGCCGCTGCGGCGCGTACGTGAACATCGTCGCCGCGGTGCGCGCCGCGCACGAGCACGCCTGACGGAGACCGACATGGATGCGATTTCCTACGAACGCGCCAGCGACGTCGCCAGCGCGGTACGCGCCGCGCAACAGCCCGGCGCGGTGTTCATCGGCGGCGGCACGAATCTGCTCGATCTGATGAAGGGCGGCGTCGCGCGGCCGGTGCGGCTCATCGATATCACACACATCGGCGGCCTCGACTCGGTGACGACGCTGCCCGGCGGCGGCCTGCGCATCGGCGCGCTGGTGCGCAATAGCGACGCGGCCAATCACGCGCTGGTGCGCGAGCAGTACCCGCTGCTGTCGCAAGCGCTGCTCGCGGGCGCGTCGCCGCAGTTGCGCAACATGGCGACGGTCGGCGGCAATCTGCTGCAACGCACCCGCTGCGGCTACTTCTACGACACCGCTTTCACGCATTGCAACAAGCGCCTGCCCGGCAGCGGCTGCGCGGCGCTCGACGGCCATAACCGCGCGCACGCGATCCTCGGCGCGAGCCCGCAATGCATCGCGGTCAACCCATCGGACATGAGCGTCGCGCTGGCCGCGCTCGATGCGCTGGTGCGCGTGAGCGGCCCCGGTGGCGAGCGCACGATCGCGTTCGCCGACTTCCATCGCCTGCCCGGCGACCGGCCCGACGTCGATACCACGTTGCAGCCCGGCGAGCTGATCACCGCGGTCGATCTGCCGCCGCCGCTGTTCAGCGCGCATTCGCACTATCTGAAGGTGCGTGACCGCGCGAGCTATGCGTTCGCGCTCGTATCGGTCGCGGCCGCGTTGCAGATGGACGGCGAGCGCGTGCAGACCGCGCGTATCGCGCTCGGCGGCGTCGCGCACAAACCGTGGCGCGCGAACGTGGCCGAACACATGCTGAGCGGCCAGCCGCTCAGCCAGGCCACGTTGAAAAACGCCGCCGCGGCCGCGTTGAGCGGCGCGCAGCCGCGTCACGACAACGCCTTCAAGGTCCAGCTCGCGCAGCGCGCGATCGTGCGCGCGGTCAACCAGGCCGCCGGCAATGCGGGAGGTGTCGCATGAATCTGATCGGACAACCGCTCGATCGCGTCGACGGTCTGCTGAAGGTGACCGGCGACGCGCGTTATGCAGCCGAATTCCCCGGGGCGCGCCTCGCGCATGGGGTGCTCGTGACGAGCACGATCCCGGCCGGCACGATTTCGTCGATCGATGCGAGTCGCGCCGAGGCCGTGCCCGGCGTGCTGCTCGTGATGACCTACCAGAACGCGCCGCGTCTGCCGAACGGAGGCAAGTCCGCGTTCTCGCCTCCGGCCGGCCGGTACCTGTCGCTTCTGCAAGACAACCAGGTGCACTACAGCAACGAGCCGGTCGCGGTAGTCGTCGCCGATACGCTCGAACATGCGACCGATGCCGCGCGCCAGCTGCGCATCGTCTATCAGCCGGGCACCGCGGTGCTCGACTTCGAGCAGGCAAAAGCGCACGCGCATGCGCCGGACAAGCCGCAGGGCCGGCAGACCGACACGCAGCGCGGCAGCTTCGAAGACGGCATGCAAAGCGGCGACGTGCATATCGAGGCCACCTATACGACGCCGATCGAGCATCACAACCCGATGGAGCCGCACGCGACGATGGCGCACTGGGACGGCCCGCAGCTGACGGTCTACGACTCGACCCAGGGCGTGAGCGGCACCGCGCAGGTGCTCGCGAAGACGTTCGCGATCCCCGTGTCCGACGTGCGCGTGATTTCGCCGCTGATCGGCGGCGGCTTCGGCTGCAAGGGCTCGTCGTGGTCGCACGTGTCGCTGTGCGCGATGGCCGCGCGGCAAACCGGGCGGCCCGTGCGGCTCGCGCTCGAACGGCCGCAGATGTTCGGCCCGGTCGGCGCGCGGCCGCGCACCGAGCAGCACTTCGTGATCGCCGCGCGGCATGACGGCACGCTGACCGCGATGCGCCACGACAGCATCTCGAACACGTCGATGATCGAAGACTGGACCGAGACCTGCTGCATGGTCACGCGCATGCTGTACGCGGTGCCCAACCAGGTGACGACGCACCGGCTCGTGCAGCTCAATGTCGGCACGCCGACCTTCATGCGCGCGCCGGGCGAGACCACCGGCTCGTTCGCGCTCGAATCGGCGATGGACGAACTCGCGGTCGCGCTGAAGATGGACCCGCTCGCGCTGCGCCTGAAAAACTACGCGGACAGCGATCCGCAGGAGCACAAGCCGTGGTCCGGCAAGTCGCTGCGCGAGTGCTATCAGATCGGCGCCGAGAAGTTCGGCTGGTCGCGCCGCTCGCACACGCCACGTTCGACGCGCAACGGCAACACGCTGATCGGCATGGGCATGGCGACCGCGACGTATCCGGCCAACCGCAGCGAGGCGTCGGCGCTCGCGCAGATTCTGCCCGACGGCACCGCGGTGGTCGCCTCGGGCACGCAGGACATCGGCACCGGCACCTACACGGTGATGACCCAGGTCGCCGCCGATGCGCTCGGCTTCACGCCCGAGCAGATCCACTTCGCGCTCGGTGATTCGTCGCTGCCGCGCGCGCCGGTGTCGGGCGGCTCGCAGTCGGCGGCCAGCGTGTCGCCCGCGGTGCGCGACGCGGCGAGCCAGGCGCGCAGCCAACTGATCGCGCTGGCGCTCGCCGATGCGGCCTCGCCCGTGCATGGCTTGCCGCTCGACGACGTCACCGTCGCAAGCGGCTGGGTCGTGAGCCGCTCGCAACCCGACAAGCGTGATCCGGCCGCGGCGATCATCGCGCGCGCGGGCGGCAAGCCGATCGAGGCGACCGCCACCGTGAAGCCAGGCGACGAGAAGCAGAAGTACTCGTTTCACTCGTTCGGCGCGGTGTTCGTCGAGGTCCACGTCGATGCCGAGTTGGGCACGATCCGCGTGCCGCGCGTGGTCGCGGTGTACGACGTCGGCCGCGTGCTGAATCAGAAGACCGCGCGCAGCCAGATGATGGGCGGCATCGTGTGGGGCATCGGCGCGGCGATGCAGGAAGAGAGCACGCTCGATGAGCGCTTCGGACGCTTCACCAACGCGAACCTCGCCGAGTATCACGTGCCGGTGAACGCCGATATCGGCACGATCGACATTGCGTTCATCGACCGGCCCGATCCGTACATCAACTCGCTCGGCGTGCGCGGGATCGGCGAGATCGGCATCACGGCTGTGGTGGCCGCGATCGCGAACGCGGTGTACAACGCGACCGGCGTGCGGGTGCGAGATCTGCCGATCACGCTGGACAAGGTGGCGCGGACCTGAACCGGCGGCAGCGGCGGAAACGATGCAACAGCGAAAGCCGGAGCGGCGGGCGGCTGGCATCGGGCTTGTCCTGCCGCGCTTGCCTCCCGCCCCGTTGCATCGCACAATCGGGGCACTCCTCTCTACCGGTATCCGCCGATGGCCTATGCCTCGCTCGCCACTGGCGTGTTGCTCGCCGCCGGTTCCGGCTCGCGCTTCGATCCGCGCGGGCTGCACAACAAACTGCTCGCACGCATGCCCGACGGCACCCTGGTCGCGCATGAAGCCGCGCATCGGCTGCTGCAGGTCGTCACGCGAGTGCTCGCCGTGGTGCGGCCGGGCTCCGACGCGCTCGCCCGCGTGCTGAACGATGCCGGCTGTGATGTCGTGTTTGCGGCGAGCGCCGAGCGCGGCATGGGCGCGAGCCTCGCCGCCGGCATCGAAGCGAGCGACGACGCCGAGGGCTGGATCGTCGCGCTCGCCGACATGCCGCGCATTGCAATTCCGACCATCGAAGCGGTAGCCCGCGCACTCGACAACGGCGCGACGCTCGTCGCGCCGTTCTACGACGGCCAGCGCGGCCATCCGGTCGGCTTCGGCAGCGAGCACCGCGACGCGCTGCTCGCGCTCGACGGCGACACCGGCGCGAAGGCGCTGCTCAAGTCACGAGCGCTGACGCGCATCGACGTCGACGATCCGGGCATTCTGCGCGACGTGGATACGCCGGATGATTTGCGCGCGCTCTAGCGGCTAAGCTCAGCGTCGCCGAGACGCGACCTTTCGTGTATCTGACAGATTTTTGGCGGCTCCGAGTACATCATGTGAACTCGCATCTTCAAACGAGGAGTATCGACGTGAGCTCATCCGCCATCAGTCTGAAGAACGACGTCTCCCCGGCCGAGTGGGACGCACGCGTCAATCTCGCGGCCGCCTACCGTCTCACCGCGCTATTCGGCTGGGACGACCTCGTGTTTACCCACATCTCGGCGCGCGTGCCGGGCCCAGAGCATCATTTCCTGATCAACCCGTACGGCATGATGTTCGATGAGATCACCGCGTCATCGCTCGTCAAGATCGACCTCGACGGCCGCAAGGTCAGCGAATCGCCGTACGACATCAATCCGGCCGGCTTCACGATCCATAGCGCGATTCATGCGGCACGCGAAGACGCGCTTTGCGTGATGCACACGCACTCGATCAACGGCGTGGCCGTGTCGGCTCAGGCGGAGGGCTTGTTGCCGCTGTCGCAGCAGTCGCTGGGTGTGCTCGCGTCGCTCGGCTATCACGACTACGAGGGCATCGCGCTCAATGAAGCCGAAAAGCCGCGCCTCGTTCAGGACCTCGGACACAACACGAATCTGATGCTGCGCAACCACGGCCTGCTGACGGTCGGCAGGACGCCGGCGGATGCGTTCGTCGCGATGTATTTCTTCGAGGCGGCCTGCATGATCCAGGTACGCGCGCAGGCGGGCGGCGGCAAGCTTCTCCCCATCGCGCCGCCGATTCTCGACAACATCAAGGAGCAGATCAAGCTCGTGACGAGGGGCGCGACGCCAGGCGCGCTCGTGTGGCCGGGGCTGCTGCGCCGGCTCGATCGTCGTAACCCCGGCTTTGCGGACTAGAGGCCTGGGCGTCACGCAAAGTGTGATGGACCGAGTTGCCGATGCGACGCAACGGGGGTGTGACCGGTAGGCGATCTGAGAATCTGCATGGCAAAAATCTGTATCTACGGCGCCGGCTCAATTGGTTGCTATGTCGGCGGACGTCTGCTGGCTGGTGGCAGCGACCCGCGTGTGCTTGGCATACCGGATGCACTGTTCGAACGGCTCGGCCGCGCGATGCTGACGATCTTGCCGGACAAGGAAAGGGACACTGATACCGCATGAAGCCCCTGGATCTGACGCGATTCGATCTCAACCTTCTGGTCGTACTCGAGGCACTTTGGGCCGAGAGGCACGTCGGCCGCGCCGCCGAACGACTGCATTTGTCCCAGTCCGCAACCAGCCACGCTTTATCGAGGCTGCGTACTGCTTTTGCTGATCAGCTTTTCATTCGTCACCCTCGCGGGATCGAGCCAACGCCGCTGGCCATCGAGTTGATGCCGCGCGTGGCGGCGGTGCTGGAGTCGGTCAGGCTCGTCGCCAGTCCACGTGGCCCATTCGATCCAGGTCGCGTGCAAGCGACACTGTCGGTGGCAGCCACCGATCACGCCATCTTGACCGTCATCGCCCCTGTTCTGCACAGCATCCAGGCCGCTGCGCCGGGTGTCGTGCTGAGGCTCGGGCCAGCCGATAGCGAATCCGCTCTGCGCATGTTGGACCGTGGCGATTTCGACATCGTGCTAGGGTCCGGCTCTTTCGCCCAGATTCCGCAGCGTTTTGATTGCCAGCTTGTTCATAAGGAGCGTTTCGTCGGCATTGCGCGCAAGGGGCACCCGGCCCTCGTCAAGCGAGGCAAGAAGCTGCACATGGAACTGGATGACTTCGCTCGGCTGCCGCACATCCTGGTCTCGCCGCGCGGAGATACACGAGGCGCCGTCGACGATGCGCTGGAGGCCGTCGGTCGAACCCGGGTGGTGAGCGCCACCTGCCCCAGCTTTCTGGCTGCTCCGTTCATGGTCGGTGCTTCGGAAGCGATTGCCGTTATCGCGGAGCGGGTCGCACTGCGGATGCAGGACACTGCGCAACTGAGCCTTTTCGAACTGCCGTTGGCGTTACCGACCTGGGAGGTGCTCGTTATTCGAGCCCGAGGGCGCGCCAACGAACCGGCCGTTCAGTGGCTTGCCAACATGATGATCGCCCACTGAACATCGGCAGGGACTTGCTGCCGTCGCAGCGACAAGGGCGCCATGAATCTCGTGCATCGACATGCTGTGCAAATGCCATTGGATCGAATACCTCGGGCCTCATAGAGTTCGGTTGCCGATTATTCAACCTGCTCGGAGTACCCCATGAGGACATCCCCCACCTTGGTCATGATCCCTTGCTTCGCAGGCGCTCCGTGGCAGCTTGACCAGTTGACCCACTTGCGGAGTCGCCCCATGCGTACACTTCGTTTACCGGACGACGTACGCAAACTGGAAACGTTGGCCGACTTCATCGCTGATCAGTTGAAGGATCTCGACAGCTACGTGTTGGTTGGTGATTCGTACGGCGCGGTCTCCTCGATCGCGGTTGCGACGCGGCAGCCGAAGGGCCTGAAGGGCCTGGTGCTCTCGGGTGGATTTGCCAGGAGTCCGATCACCTCGCCCTTGCTCAAGATGCTGGCGGCGCTTGCACCGTTCTTCCCCGGGCCCTTTTATCGACAGTTGACTCTTTCATTCCATGCAATGCAGTTGGCTTCGTCGTTCGACAAGGAGGGGGAGATACCCTGGTCCATCGGAAAGAGCCGCGACTTCTTCATCAGGGAAACGTCGCATAAGGCCTACGTCAACCGCATACGCTCGATCGGGAAGACGGACTATACGGCTCTGCTGAAGAACATCGACGTCCCCACGCTGATCCTGACTCCGGAGGAAGACAAGCTGATCGGCAAAGAAGCCGCGGGGGTCCTGGTGAACGGCATCAAGGGGGCGCAGGAAGTAGTCATGCCGCGCACGGGTCACATGTTCAGGTTTTCACACCCTGGTGCGTACTCTCTCGAGATCAGAAAGTTTCTGGAGCGAGCGTCGCTATAAGGACTCTGATGCAAATAGACGTGCCGTCAAGATGGCGACGGCTCGGCAAACGCGTGTCCTCCGGTGTCCGCCGCGCTGTGCGCGCCGATGCTCGCGCAGATCCGCTACGAGCAGGGCCGCCTCGACGAGGCCGAAGCGCTCCTGCTCGATCTGATGCCGATCGTCGATGCGGCCGTGCTGCTCGATAGCGTGCTGATTGCGTATCGAGTGCTGATCCGGATCGCGATGGCGCGCTCGAACGCCTCGCACGCGTATGCGCTGCTCGACCACGCGCAAGACCTCGGCCATCGGCGCGGTTGGCAGCGTCTGGTCGCCGCGGGGTTCGTCGAGCGCACTCGGCTGCATATCGCCGAAGGAAGAATGACCGAAGCCGCCGCATGTGTGCACCAACTCGACGGACTCCCGGCGCGCGACCCGCAATCGTCGACGCCCGTGTCGGCGGAAATCGACAACTATCGCGCACTCGCCGCGGGCTGCCTGGCGATGGCGCGGGGCCGCACGAGCGAGGCCGTCGACCACCTGAACACCGCGCGGCGAAGCGCGGAAAGCCGTCACGGCGACTACCTGGCGTTGCACTTGCGCACCACGCTCGCGCTCGCGTGGATGAGCGCGGGCCAGTTGAGCGAGGCGATCGAGGTGTTCGGCCGGGTCGTCGAAGTCGCCGCGCCCGCCGGCATCTATCAGTCGATTCTCGACCAGGGCGCCGGCATCGGATCGCTGCTGCAGGCGATGCGCGACGATACCCGCAGCGTCGCGGGGAAGCCGGCGCGAACGAAGGACGCGGCGAATTACATCGACCGTCTGTGCGTCGGCTGGCGTGCGCTTTATCAGCCCGGCAGCCACGCGCAGCGCGATGGCGAACGCGAAGCGCTGAGCGCGCGCGAAAGCGAAATCGTCGGGCTGATCGCGCAGGGTCAGTCGAACAAGGAAATCGCGCGCAGTCTCGGCATTGCGCCCGAGACGGTCAAATCGCACGTGAAGAGTATTTTCGTGAAGCTCGAGGTCGACAAGCGCGCGCATGCGGTGTCGCGCGCGCAAGCGCTGGGTCTGCTGCGCAACGGCGAGTGAGGCGCTATCGCGCCAGCCATTGCGCCAAGCCTTCGAAGCGTTGTGATTTCTCAGGCGAACTGCGCGCGCCGCCACTTCTTGTTAAGCTTGCCGACGCTGGTCTTTTCGAGCGCGTCGACGAACCTGACGATCTGCGGCACCGCATACTTCGAGATCCGTCCCAACTCACTGAACGTCAGCACGTGACGCTTGATGTCGTCCTCGCTCACCGCGGCGCCTTCGCCGAGCACCACCAACGCGACCGGCCGCTCACCCCATTTCTCATCGCCGATGCCGATGACCGCCACCTCCGATACGCCCGGGTACAGTGAAATCAGGCTCTCGATTTCCAGCGATGAAATCCATTCGCCACCCGATGACTGTCCCAGTCCATCACCGCGACGGTGCCGCCGTGCCACGCGCCCAACCGGGAAAGTCCATTGGCGAGCCGCGCGATGCGCTCGCGCAGCGTCGTATAGGTCATGCGGAGCTGGCCGCGATACACGATCTCCGGGTCCGCCGCCTGAACGAACGGCGTGTGCAGCAACTGCTTGATCAGCAATGGATAGGCGTAGGCCGAGGGCGCGGCGGCCGTGGCGTTGTCGCGCATCTGAATCTCCTTGAGCACTGAACTGGATGGATGGCGGGCGCACACGGCTTCATTGCTGCGTGGCCGACAGCCTCGTCCCGCGGTGAGTTCCCGATAGGCAAATCATCTGCGCGGTTGCGCGGGGGGACTATCCCCTGAACGGGGGAGGCGGGAGAGAGGGTTAGGAGAATTCGCGAACTACACAAAACACGGGCGCTTCAACGCCATGACAGCGACGCGCGACGAGCCGAAAAGCCGCGACCGTCGCCGGATGGACAGATCGAGACCCCGATCCGCGGTCTTTCAGGCATGTAATTTGCGCATGGCAAGTTTCGCGCGCAAGCCGTGCCGATTACGCCTAAGCTGAGGTGACGCCATGTTTTTTTCACATGCGGCGCCTTGACGACCGACGGCCTCGACGCCTCATCCGCCCCGCCTCGAACCCCCAGACGCAAGCCCATGAGCGAAACCACTCCACGCCTTTTCATCGTCTCGCCCCATTTCGACGACGCCGTGTTCAGTTGCGGCGCCTTGCTCGCCGCCCATCCCGACGCTGCCGTCTGCACCGTGTTCGCCGCGCCGCCCGAACACGACATGCATACGGAGTGGGACCAGAAAGCGGGCTTCGCGAACGCTCATGAAGCGGTCCGCGAACGCACGGTCGAAGACAACCGCGCACTCGAAGTGCTCGACGCGATTCCGCTGCGCATGCCGTTTCGCGACAGCCAGTACGCCGACTCGCCGTCGATCAGCCAGATGGCGGCGGCGCTGGAGGAAACGATTTACCGCACGACCGCCAACACGCTGCTGATGCCGCTCGGCCTGCATCACGAGGATCATGCGCGGGTATTCGAAGCGTGCTGCGAAATCCTGCCGCGCCTCACGCATCTGGACTGGTTCGGTTATGAGGAAGCGATTCACCGGCTCACGCCGGGCGCGGTGCAGGCGCGGCTCGCCGATCTCGCGCAGCGCGGCATCGTCGCGACGCCGGCAACGCCGAGCGCGGGCCACACGATCGACGTGCAGCGCCGCGCGCATCTGAAACGCGAAGCGGTCAACGCGTACGCGAGCCAGTTGCGGGCGTTCGGCCCCGGCAATTATGAAGACGTGTTCGCGACCGAGCGCTACTGGCAGCTCAGCGTCGGCCGCAAACGCGCGAGAAAATAGCAAAAAAGGAGCGAGCAGGAAGCGCGGCGAGCGCCTACGCTTGAAGACAGATAACCGACGCGGCGGCGCGCATCGACGGTAACAACCGCCCACGCCGGACCCGCGCATTTCAACCGCAAGGGTGACGCAATGAGCTACGACATGCACACCAGCCCGATTCCCGACCCGAACGCCGATCCGAACCGCGACCCGGAAGCCGATCCGCTGGTGCCGCCGTCGCCGGGGCATCATGTCGAGGAGCCGCAGCGGCCTGACGGGCCGCCGGACAAGGACCCGGTGTAGGGGAGCCGCGCTCGACGCAGCGTCAGCCGGTCAAGTCGCTGAAGCCCTGCAGCAGGCGGTCGATATCGGCCGCGTGAATGCTGCCCATCGTCGAGATGCGGAACAGCTCCGCCGACAGCCCGCCCTGCCCCGCATAGATCACGAAGCCGCGCGCCTTCAACGCGTCGTGCAGTTGCGGATACGCGATACCGTTGGGCAAGCGGTACGCGCACAACACCACCGACGACTGCCCAGCCGGCAACACACTGCCGATGCCGCGCGCGGCCAGGCCCGCGCGCACCTGCTCGGCAAGCGCCGCATAGCGCGCATGACGCGCGCGCCAGCCGCCTTCGTCGGCGAGTTCACGCAGCGCCTCGACCAGCGCGTAATACGCGTGCACCGACGGCGTAAACGGCGTGTTGCGCTGATCCTGCAAACGCGCGAGCCGCGCGAGATCGAGGTAGTACGTGCGGCTCGCCGCGCGTGCGAGCGCCGCGCGCCGCACCAGTACGAACGACGCGCCCGGCACGCCATGCAGGCACTTGTTGGCGGTCGCCGCGAGCGCGTCGAGGCTCGCGTCCGCGAAATCGATCGCTTCGGCGCCGAAGCTGCTGACACCGTCCACCAGCAGACGCAGGCCGCGCTCGCGGCACAATGCGCCGAGCGCCGCGATGTCGTTCAGACGGCCCGTGGTCGTTTCGTGATGAATCACCGCGACGTGCGTGAACGACTTGTCGGCGTCGAGCCGTTCGGCGATCTTCGCGAGATCGGGCGCGTCCATCCAGTCGTGCTTCAGCGCTTCGTGCGCGATGCCGTATTGCGCGGCGATCTGCGCGATGCGCTCGCCATACACGCCGTTTTCGACGACGAGCAGCTTGCCGTTTTGCGGCACCAGCGCGGCCGTCATGCTTTCGACGGCGGCCGTGCCGGAACCGGTCATCAGCACTGCCTGCCATTCGTTCGGATCGAGCCCGTACACGTCGACGAGACGCGTGCGCGCCTCTTCCTGCAGGTCGAAAAATTCGCTCTCGCGATGGCACAAGTCCGTCTGCAACAGGCTGTTGCGGACACGTTCGGTGAGCGTCACCGGGCCGGGATTGAGCAGCAGCATGGGCGCTCCTGTTGGCATAGGGTTCAGATCGCGCCGATGTGGCGCATCAGGCGCGTCTTCACATCGGGCGGCGTAATGGTCGGGCGCGGCAGGCCGTCGGGCGTGCCGCGGCGGATCCTGAGGCGTGCGAAGCGCGGCCCGTCGAGCGGCGGCGCCGCGAACAGTTCGTCGATGACTGCCGGATCGTCGCTCTCGATCGCCGACGCGTAACCGCACGCGGCCGCGACACCCGCGAACGACACTTGCGGCGACACTGTCGCCTGGCCGCCGGTCGAATCGTGCGCGCCGTTATCGAGCAGTACGTGCGTGAGGTTCGACGGACCGTACGCGCCGAGCGTCGCGAACGCGCCCATGCGCATCAGCGCGGCGCCGTCGCCGTCGAGCGCGACCACGTGCAGGTCCGGGCGCGCGAGCGCGAGGCCGAGCGCGAACGGCGTCACGCAGCCCATCGAGCCGACCATGTATAGCTGGTTCGCGCGATCGTCGATCGCATAGAGTTCGCGGCCGCAAAAACCGGTCGACGCGAGCACCACCGTCGAGTCGAGCGGCGTATGCGCGATGACCTTTTGCAGCGCGTCGTGGCGCGTTGCGAGTTCGTTCGCGGCGATATCGCGGAACTGCGCGCGGAACTGCGCATGCGGCTCGACCGGCGTGCGCCGCGCGGGCGCGCCGCCGTCCTTCAGTTCATACGGTGCGACGCTGCCCTTCTGCATCACGAGCGCGTACGGACGGCCGGTGGCGTCCATATGCGCGATCGCGCGATCGAGCGCCGGGCCGATCGCGTCGGCCTCGGTCGGGAACGTCTCCCACGGAATTTCCATCGTGTCGAGGATCGCCGGCGTGATCGGGCCCATCAGCGCGTGTTGCGGCTCGTCGGCAACCCCCGGCTGGCCGCGCCACGTGACGATCAGCAGTTGCGGCAGACGGAAAGTCCAGGTCAGCGAGGTCAGCGGGCTGACCGCATTGCCGAGCCCGGAGTTCTGCATCATCGTGATGCCGCGCCGGCCGTTCTTCGCGCCGAGCGTGACGCCGGCGATCAGCGCGACCGCGTCGCCCTCGTTGGCCGCCGACACGTAGTGCAGCGATTCGTCCTGCAGCACGTAGTTGATGAACGGCGTCAGATACGAGCACGGCACGCCCGCATACCAGTCGAAACCGCGCTCGCGCGCCGCCTCGACGAACTGTGCTGCTTCGATCATTGCGCACCTCCGTGTGCATCGTTCGCCGTTGCGCCGCAGACGGCCGTCGCGAACGGAGCCTGCGCGTGCGCGAAGTCGCCCGCGCGGCGGAAATCGTCGAGATCGTTGACGCCGCGCCAGTGCCCGTGCACGTATTGCACGTCGATCGACTCGCCCGCTTCGATCAGCGCGTTCAGCAGCGCGGGCATGTCGAGCGACGCGAAATCGTCGCGCGTCCGCAACCCGCACATTACCGCTTGCAGGCGTTCAAGGCCCGCGCCGCGCACGTTCAGCAGCCCCACCCAGCGGCCATGCGGCACCTGCGCGGCGCTCGCCGCCGACGACTGCTCCCGCCCGCTCGCGACATGTCGCAGCACGACCTTGTTGCCGAACAAACCGCGGTCGTCGGCGGCCGAGCACCAAGCGAAATCGCGCACGCTCGCGTTCTCCGTATCGGTCAGCGACGAATCGACGACCACGCTGAAGGCGGCCTCGCTTTCCACCAGATCGCGCAGGATGTAGCTACGAAACAGCAGGTCGCCGTACGAAATGACGGTGTCGCCGCTCAGTTTATCGAGTGCGCATGCGAGCGACGCGAGTTCACCGGTCTGCGCATGCTGCTCGTTCACGACGAGGCGAATGCCCGCGGTATCGATCGCGTCGGCGCGATAGCCGCCGACCACGGTGATGTCGTTGACGCCCTGCTTCTTGAACGCGTCGACGAGCCAGCGCAGCAGCGGTTTGCCGGCGATCGGCAGCATCACCTTCGGACGCTCTCCGGTCACCGCTTCAAGGCCCTTGCCGCGGCTCGCGGCGAGCACGACGGCCGAGCCGGCCGCGCGGCCGCCCGACAGATAGCGGTCTTCGGCCTCCGAATATTCGTCGGCGTCCTGCAAACGGAAGATTTCGTTGACCGCCGCGATGCTGTCCTCGACATTGACGAGCGTCTCGCTCGCATGGATTTCCTTCGCGACCGCCTGCATCGCCGAGGTCGCCGCGCGGATCAGATGGTTCGCCCAGATCACGGTGCTGATGCCCGCTTCGCGGAACACCTCGGTCGGCGTGCTGTAGTACTTGGTCGGCACGATCACGAGCGGCGCGCGGCCGGCCCATTCGCGCGCGAATTCGAGAATCTCGTCGGGGCGCGACAGCTTGCTGTGAATCAGGATCGCATCGGCGCCTGCCCGTCGATACGCTTCCGCGCGGCGCAGCGCTTCGTCCATGCCCCAGCCCGCGATCAGCGCCTCCACGCGCGCGACGATCGAGAAATGCTCGTCGTTCTGCGAGTCCTTGCCGGCCTTGATCTTGCCGCAGAATTCGTCGATCTCGGCAAGCGGCTGCGCCTCGCCATTGATGAAGCTGTTGGTCTTCGGAAACTGCTTGTCCTCGATGCACACGCCGGCAATGCCGCGCTGTTCGAGCTTGCGCACGAGGCGGCGCACATTGTTGAAGTTGCCGTATCCGGTGTCGCCGTCGAGCAGGATCGGCAGATCGCTCGCGTCGGCCATGAATTCCAGCGTATCGACCACCTGCGTCCAGCTCGCCTCGTTGTTGTCGCGCACGCCGAACTGCGCGGAGATCGCGAGGCCCGAGCCCCAGATCGCCTTGAACCCGGCTTCGCGAACGATGCGCGCGGACAGGCCGTTATGCGCCTCCATCATGAAATCGAGTTCACTGCGGACGAGCATCTGGCGCAGGCGCGCACTGCGGGACGGGGAAACGAAAGCGGGTTCGCGTGCATTCATTCTTCGGGACTCCTGGTGGCGGGCGGATTGACGTTCTTCTATGCCCGGCTGGCGATCGGAAAAAGGGCGACTATAGCGGAATTTTTTATGGCGAGTCTTTTGAATGCCGCAGCGATTTTTCGTGGTTGCTCTTAAGTGGAAAAATGTGTTGTTTTTTGCATTCGCAGACAATTAATGGGATTTTTGGATTGGATTGGCGTTTTGTGGAATGTTGATGGGAACCTTGCTGGATTTGGCTCGGACAGGTTGTCCGGCACTTCGTGCCGCCCGTTTTTATGTCGATTTTCGTGCGTATATTTCAATCGCTTCGCTTTACCAAAAAACGCCAGTTAATTCAGATTCCCGGATATTGCGCAATTGTCTTTTTCAAATTGAGCGCGCACGAGCGCCGCTAAAAACGCAAATAAAATCCGCTGATTAATCAGATGAATGGCGATGTAAACAGCGGGTTTCCCCTGCCTCGACCAACACCATTTCCCGCCGTTAACACAGCGAGCGGCATCCGACCGCAAACCACTAGACCCTAAGGCCAGAAATCCCATTCCCCTCGCTATGACTCTGAACCGAAAACTGACGTCGATGATCGCCGTGCTGTGGGTTGGCCTGATCCTGATCGGCGCGTTCGGCGCGTGGCAGAACCGCGCGTCGATGATCTCGGACCGACGCGAGCAATTGCGCTCGCTGATCGAAGAGGCCAACCACGTCACCGCCCATTACTACGCGCTCGCGCAGCAGCATGCGCTGTCCGAGGACGACGCGAAAAAACAGGCGCTCGCGACGCTCGGCGCGATGCGCTACGGCAAGGACGGCTACCTGTCCATCAACGACTCTCAGCCGGTCATGCTGATGCATCCGTTCAAGCCCGAACTGATCGGCAAGAACCTCGCACAGTTCGCCGATCCGGCCGGCAATCATCTGTTCGTCGATATCGTCAACGCAGGCAATCACGACGGCGGCGGCTTCGTCGACTATCTGTGGGCCAAACCGGGCAGCGAACAGCCCGTTGCGAAGACCAGCTACTCGATGCACTTCGCGCCATGGGACTGGTACCTCGTGACCGGCATGTATATGGACGACGTGCAAAGCGCGTTCTACCGCAACCTGCTGCGCTGGCTGGCGATCACGGTCGCACTCGGCGCGCTCTCCACGGTCGTGATGCTCATCGTGCTGCGCAGCATCCGCCGCTCGCTCGGCGGCGAACTCGAAGCGGCGGTCAAGCATGCGCGGCTGATGGCGCAAGGCAATCTCGCGACGCCGGTGTCGATCGCGCCGCACGACAACAGCAGCCTGCTGCATGCGCTGCGCACGATGCAGGCAGGACTCGTCGACACGGTCTCGCGCGTGCGCCAGGGCACCGAGAACATCAACGTCGGCGCGAACGAAATCGCCGCGGGCAACACCAACCTGTCGCAGCGCACCGAGGAGCAGGCGGCGGCGCTCGTGCAAACCGCGTCGAGCATGGATCAGATGACGGTCAACGTGAAGCAGAACGCGGACAGCGCGAGCCAGGCCGCGCAACTCGCGAGCGACGCCGCGAACGTCGCGACGCGCGGCAGCCGCGTGGTCGACGACGTGGTGCGCACGATGGGCGAGATTACCGCAAGCTCGCGGCAGATCGGCGACATCATCGGCGTGATCGACGGCATTGCGTTCCAGACCAATATCCTCGCGCTGAACGCGGCCGTCGAAGCGGCCCGCGCCGGCGAACAGGGCCGCGGCTTCGCGGTGGTCGCGGCCGAAGTGCGCAGCCTCGCGCAGCGCTCGGCGACGGCCGCCAAGGAGATCAAGGCGCTGATCGAAACCTCGACCGATACCGTCGAGACCGGCGCGTCGCTGGTCGCCAACGCGGGCGCGACGATGGGCGAGATCGTGCAGTCGGTGCGGCGCGTCAACGAAATTCTCGAAGAAATCAGCCACGCGTCGCGCGAGCAGAGCGCGGGCATCGAGCAGGTCAATCGCGCGGTCGGCGAGATGGACCAGGTCACGCAGCAGAATGCGGCACTGGTCGAAGAGGCCGCGGCCGCCGCGCATTCGCTGAAGGACCAGGTCGGCGTGTTGCGCGACGCGATTGCGAGTTTCGCGTTGCCGGCTTGACGCTTCTGCGCCGCGCCCGCGACGGGCGCGCATAAAAAGAAGGCGCTCCACAGGCAGGGAGCGCCTCATCAACACGCCGCGTCGGAGTCGACGCATCAATCGAACGAATCAGCCGCGCGGATTTTGCAAGTCCGCGCGGCTTTTCGTTTTTAAGCTTCGGCCCGGCTAGCGGTTGCTCGAACACAATCACTTCGTCTTTCACATTCCTCGCATTTGAATTACATTTTGTTTACACTCGGCCCAGCGAAAGTCCTTGCTGCCAGGCCACGTGGTTTTGGCGGCCCTGTTCAATCGAAGGTACGTAACGTCCGCTGCCCGCCGCCATGATCCGCCAGAAAAAACCTCCGTCGCCCGATCCCTATGCGTTAGCCGCGAAGAACCCGCTGCTCGACGCCCGGCTGCCCGCGTGGCGCTCGAAGTTCATCGTGCTGCTCGTGTTCGCCGCGTTCGCGACGCTCGCCGCCCGTGCGTTCTGGGTGCAGGTCGTGAATCAGGACTTCTACGTCGACCAGGGGCAGAAGCGCTATCAGCGCCTGCTCGAACTCGACGCGACGCGCGGCCGGATCGTCGATCGCAATGGTTCGATGCTCGCGGTCAGTCTCGCGACGTACGAAATCTGGGCCACGCCGAAGCTCGTCGACGAAAGCGCGTTCGCGCCGCTCGCCAGGCTGCTCGATCTGCCGCCCGCGGAACTGCGCAGGCGTCTGAACGGCGAGCGCAGCTTCGTGCTGCTCAAGCGCCAGCTCGATGCCGACACCGCCGAGCATCTGTCCCGACTCGGGCTCGCCGGCATCACGCAGGTCGCCGACACCAAACGCTTTTATCCCGAGGGCGAGTCGGCCGCGCACGTGGTCGGCTTTACCGACATCGAGGACAACGGCCAGGAAGGCGTCGAGCTCGCCGCCAACGGGCAGCTGCAAGGTGTGCCGGGCCAGCGCGAGGTGATTCGCGACCGGCTCGGCCGCGTGATCTCGGAGACGCGGCCGCTCGTGCCCGCGCGCAACGGCGCGACGATCCAGCTGACGATCGACCGGCGCATCCAGCAACTCGCGTACACGCAACTCAAAGCCGCGATCGCGCAGCACCGCGCCGAAGCGGGCAGCGTGGTCGTGCTCGATGCGCGCAACGGCGAGATCCTCGCGCTCGCCAACTACCCGAGCTTCGATCCGAACGACCGCACGCACCTGTCCGGCCGGCAACTGCGCAACCGCGCGGTGATCGACACGTTCGAGCCGGGCTCGACGATCAAGCCGCTCGTCGTCGCGCTATCGATCGACGAAGGCAAGGTGCGGCCGCAAAGCATCATCGATACGGCGCCAGGCTGGTATCGGATCGGCCCGGCCGTGATTCACGACACGTCGAATCACGGCGCGATGACAGTCGCCGAGGCGGTGCAGAAGTCGAGCAATATCGCGCTCGCGAAACTCGCGCTGAACCTGCCGGCCGAAACGATCTGGACCAAGTACCAGCAATACGGGCTCGGCATGAAGCCCGAGCTGCCCTTCCCCGGCGTGGCCGCCGGCAAGCTGCGGCCATATGGCCGCTGGCGCCCGATCGAGCAGGCCACGATGGCGTATGGCTACGGGCTGTCGGTATCGCTGCTGCAAATCGCGCAGGTCTACACCGCCTATGCCGGCGACGGCACGCTGCGGCGCGTGAGCCTGCTGCGCGAGCCGCGCGATGCGGACGAGCCGACGTCGTTCGCCGCTGACGGCGAACCGGTCACGACACCCGGCACCGCGCGCGCGATCCGCAACATGCTCGAAATGGCAACGGGCGATGGCGGCACCGGACGCGCCGCGAGCGTGGCGGGTTATCGCGTCGGAGGCAAGACCGGCACCGCGCGCAAGCAGATCGGCGCGGGCTACGCGCCGAATCGCTACCGCGCGCTGTTCGTCGGTATGGCGCCGATGAGCGATCCGCACCTGATCGTCGCCGTGATGATCGACGACCCGGCCGGCAGGGCGTTCTATGGCGGTACGGTCGCCGGACCGGTGTTCAGCGGTGTGATGGGCGGCGCATTGCAGCTGCTCGGGGTGCCGCCGGATGCGGCCGGAGTGTGACGCGCAGTTAGTGTTGGTGTTGGCGCCGCTCGATCAGCCCTGCTCATCGAGCGCATCGGCGTGCGTCTCGATGCGATTGCGGCCGTTGCGCTTGGCCTGATACATCGCGCGATCGGCCTCGTCCATCATCGCCTGACCGAGCGACATCGCGTCGGCCGGGCTGCCCGCGACCACGCGCGCGGCCACGCCGATCGACACCGACAACGCGATGCGCTCGCCGCGCACGTCGCGCACGTCGAGATTCTCGACTGCCCGCCGCACGCGCTCGGCGACGGTCAGCGCGTCGCTGCGATCGCCTTGCAGCAGCGCGGCGAACTCCTCGCCGCCATAGCGCGCGACGGTGTCGCCAAGGCGCACCTGCTGTCGCACGCAGGCCGCCACCGCCGCGAGCGCGCGGTCGCCGATCTGATGGCCGTGGCTATCGTTGATGCGTTTGAAACCGTCGATATCGATGAACAGACACGCGACCGGCGCGCGATAACGGACCGCGCGCATCAACTCCTCGCGCAGCCGCTCGTCGAAATAGCGGCGATTCGCGAGGCCGGTCAGCGCATCGGTCATGCCGAGTTGCTTGAGCCGCTCGCGATGCGCGACGTTGTCGAGACTCGCGGTGACGATGCTCGCGAAGCGCTCCAGGATGTCGGTGGCCATGCCCGCGCCGAAGCGCGCGGGGTCGTCGCTGCCGAGGCATAGATAGCCGCTGACGTTCTTGCCCGCGGCGAGCGGCAGCAGGATCGCGCTGGCCGGCACTTGGGCCGGCACGGCGCCAAAGAACGCGCGGCGCGCGTCGCCGTCGAGCTCGCCAGGGCGGCCGAGCCACGGCCGATCGTGCTCGCACAAAGACCGCGCGATGAGACCACCCTCGCGCGAGGTCTTCAGCTGCGCATGACCGAGCGCTTGCAGGTTGCCCGGCTCGAGCAGTTCGAGCAGCATCGGCGCGCGGTCGTCGAGCCACAGCACCACGTTCGCGAGAGCGAACTCGCGCGGCAGATGGCTGAACAAGGTATCGAGAAACGACGCGAAATCCTGCGCGCCGATCAAATGCAACTCGACGTTCTGGAAGCGCCGCAACGTGCGCTCGTTGTGCTGCACGGTGTCGACGAGCGAGCGAAGGCGCTCGGAAAGCGGCGTTTGGGCGAGTTTCGTCACGGTATCGGCAAGGCGGCCCTGAAGGCGAACGGGGTCGACGCCCCAACTCTACTGATAACGGCCGATCCGCCGGGGTCTTGAGGGCAGGCTCGCGACGCGTCGGCCGGCATGCGGGCGTGCGCGCCCACCGTTGTCAACGCTCGCTTGCATTCGCTTGCACTCGCTTACACGCTGCGAGATCCGTTTGCGCAATGATTGCGGTTCTTAAGTTTCGCTTAATTGTTCGCTGCAAGTATGTACTTCATCCCCTGTTGAGCCGCCAGAACATCGGCGGCGTTTTTTCTTGAAGGGTGCCGAAAACGCGGCCGAGCATGGTCCCGCGCACAAGAAGAAGGAGGTAAATCATGGTTGAAGAGATGGTAGTCGAACACCTGCGTGCGATGCCCGGCCATCAATGGACTCGCCAGATTCATTCCTGCAAGGTCTCCGATCCGCTGCAACAGCCTTGGGGCCGTTCATACCGCCTCGTCGAATGGACGATGAAGCACGAGCCCGAATCGAGCCGCCGCGTCGTTCCCGCCGAAAGTACTCCACTCGAAATCGCTCAGGCCGTGGTCTCTCATGTCCCGGGCCGGCGCTTCTGTCAGCAGGCTGATTGAGCGCTCCGTTCGACGTTCATTGGCGCGCCGCGATCGTGTCGCAGTAGTCCAACGCGTCCTCCAGCCTGTCATTTCCCCAGAACATCTCGCCGCCGACAAAAAACGTCGGCGCACCGAAGATGCCCTTGCTGATGGCCCGTTCGGTCTGCTCGCGCAAACGGAGCTTGTTCGCGTCGCTCTGCGCGGCGTCGATCACGCTCTGCACGGGTAAGCCAAGCGAGTCGAGCGCTTCGCTGACGACGTCGATCGAGCCGATGTCGCGGTCGCCGACGAAATTCAACTGCATGATCTGGCGGCACCAGGCGCCGATCCACGGCTCGTTCGCACCCAGCAGCGCGATGCGCATCGCGAGAAGCGCCGCGCGCGGAAACGTGCTGGGACGCGTGAGCGCAAGGCCGTATTTGCGGCATTGACGCTCCATGTCTTTCCACACGTATGCGCCTTTTTCTTTCTGCAATACGAAGGGCGAGTTCTCGAACCCAAGCTGGCGAAATACCGGGCCGAGCAGAAACGGCCGCCAGACGATCGTCACGTTGCGCGCGGCCGCCAACGCTTCGACCCGCATCATGCTCAGATAGCTGTAGTTGCTGCCGAAGTCGAACCAGAACTCGAGCGCGCGCGCCGTCGAGGTTGAGCCTTCATTCATCGCGGTCTCCTGAATCGCGCGTGCCAGTCGCGCATCGACCCTCAGCGTGTTTGCACCGCCACGCGCAGGCCGAGCGAAATGAACAGCACGCCGATGAGCTTGTTCTGCCAGCGCGTCAACCACGTCAAACGCTTCACGAGTTTGCCCAATGGCCGCATCGTCAGGACGATCAGCGTCGTGTAAAGCGCGCTCATGGCAACGAAAATCAGCCCGAGCGTCGCGAACTGCAGGAACGTCGAGCCATGCTCGGGCCGTACGAATTGCGGCAGAAACGCGAGGAAAAACAGCGCGGTCTTCGGGTTCAGCACTTCGGCGGGAATCGCCTGCAAAAACGCCTTCGAACCCGACACCGGCGCGACGACCGGCAGATGCGCACTCGCCTGCTTTTCGCGCAACGCGCGAATGCCCAGATAGACGAGATACGCGGCACCGACGAATTTCACCGCATTGAACGCGAGCGCGGACGTCATCAGCAGCGCGGAGAGGCCAACCGCGGCGCCCAGCGTATGCACGAAGTCGCCGGCTGCGATGCCGAGACCGGTCAGAATGCCGGCCTTGCGTCCACCGTGCATGGTGCGCGTCAAAACCAGCAGCACGGCCGGGCCAGGAATCAGAAAGAGCCCGAGCACGACGGCAACGAAAGTCCCCAACGTGGATAGGTCAAGCATGTCGTCTCCTCGCGATGCGCAGCATCGAAATGATGGGCGCGCGTTCAGCGGACCATTGTAGTCGAACCCGCGAGCCTGCCCTCGGCGCCTCGCTCGCGTGGACGATCCGTTACCATGTCCGACATCGCGGCGCGTACCGCGTGCTTTCTTTCATCCACCGACGTTTCCGCCTTGCCGACCTATACCCTGCCCGCGCCGCTGAGCGCGGAACTCGAGATTCGCAAGAGCCGCTTCATCGCGTATGCGCTCCCGGTCGCCGATCGCGATGCCGCGATGGCCGAATTGCAGCGTCTGCGCGACGAACATCCGGCCGCGACGCATGTGTGCTGGGCGCTGCTCGCGGGCGGCCAATCCGGCATGTCCGACGACGGCGAACCGTCCGGCACCGCCGGTCGGCCGATTCTCGAAGTGCTGCGGCATCACGATCTGGATGGCGTGCTCGCGGCCGTCGTGCGCTATTACGGTGGTGTGAAGCTCGGCGCGGGCGGTCTGGTGCGGGCGTACACCGATGCGATCGCGTCCGCGCTGCTCGACGCGCCGCGCGTCGAGAGGATTGCCCAGGTTTCGCTGGGCGTCGAAGTCAGTTATGCCGACGAAGCCAAAGTCCGTCGTTGGATGGACGCCGAAGGCTATGCACTGGTGGACAGCGCCTACGGCATGCTGGTGAAGATGACGATGCGCGTGCCCGCCAATGCGCTCGACGGCGCCAAGGCAACGTTGACCGATATCACACAGGGAAAGGCGGGCTTTTTCTGAGCGGCTGCGGTCGAACGCCCTTCGGGCGTTGTCCCGATGTCCATCGCTATTGCGGCCCGTTATGATGGCCGGGCTAGCCAGCCAGACGCAAGGTTCGCTGCTACCATGCTGTTCTTCACCGGGCTGACTCCACTTAAAAGGGCAACTCCTCTGACTTCGACCGCCGCTTTCTCCCGCATGGCTGCTGCGCGTTCGCCGTTGAGATCCGTCGTGCTCAAGGGCTGCGGCGCCGTGCTGCTGCCCACGCTGTTGTCCGCGTGCTCGTGGTCATGGTTCGGCCTGAACAGCAGCGCCAGCGCGACGCACCCGAAGACCCACGGCACGGGCTCGCTCAGCGTCGCCCCTGCAAGCGACTTCGCGTATCTGCCCGCGCGCGACGGTCATGTCTCCCCGAACCGCATCGAAAACACCGGGATGACCGGGCTCGTCTTGAAGGACGAGGTCAGCCTGGTCGTGCGCAATGGCGTCGCGAACAGTCTGCGAGTGGCCGGTTTCCGTATCGACGACAACAAGCGCGTGCTTAGCGGCAGCATCGAAGCCTTCACGGTGGACGATAAGCGCTCGCCGGCGCTGTGGACGCTGAAGATGCACTACGTGGTCGTCGATGCGGCGACCCAGAAAGTCATGTACACGACCACGCGCACCGTGAAGCAGAAGTCGCCGAAATTCACCAGCAACACGATCGCGATCGAAGACACGGTCAAGCTCAGCGTCGATACATTGATCGGCGACCCTGGCTTTATCAAGGCGGTGAACTGAACACCCGGCCGGCGGAAGCGCGGCGCGGTTTCGCTACAATCCCGGTAACGCATCGCGCGCGATCCTCCGCGCGATGCATCATGATCTCCCGTTCGGAATGCAGCCGTCATGTCCCTTACCGCCTGGCTATTCTTCTTGCCCGCCTGCTTTGCCATCAACCTCGCACCCGGGCCCAATAACCTGCTTTCGATCAACGTCGCCGCACGGCATGGCTTCATCAAGGCATTCGTCGGCGGCAGCGGCCGGCTGCTCGCCTTCGCGATGATGCTGGCGCTCGCCGCGACCGGTCTCGCCGTCGTGCTGCATGCGTCCGAGTGGATCTTTCTGACGATCAAACTCGCGGGCGCCGCTTATCTGATCTGGCTCGCGGTCCAGCTGTGGCGCAGCGACGCCCCCGCCATCGATACATCGCAACCCCAGGAAGCCGCGCTCACGCGCATTGCGCGGCACGAGTTCTTCGTCGCGGCCGGCAATCCGAAGGCAATTCTGGTTTTTACCGCGTTTCTGCCGCAATTCGTCGACGTCGCGCAACCGATACTGCCGCAATTCGCCGCGCTCGGCGCGAGCTTCCTGGTACTCGAATGGGTCGCGATCGCCCTGTATTCGTGGGCCGGTATGTATCTCGGCAAGTGGCTGATGCGCACGAACATCCGCCGCTGGTTCAATCGCTGCTGCGGCGGCTTTCTCGCTGCGATCGGCGTGAGTTTTCTGCTGGTTCGGCGTGCCTGAGGTGAGGCCTTTTCATAACGAATAGCTAATACATCGACGGAGAAACTTTAACTATCGGCTTTCGTTGCTCCACCTTATGCTCGAACCGTGACCGGCCGCGAAGTGGTGCAATGCGGCATTGGGCGAACGGCTTTTTCATCGTCACGGAGCGACATCATGAAGATCTGCATCTTCGGAGCGGGAGCGATTGGCGGTTTAATGGGCGTGCAATTGGCGCGCGCCGGCGCGGACGTCAGCTTCATTGCGCGCGGCCCGCATCTGGCGGCCATGCGTGAGCACGGCGCGCGCCTCATCATGGATGGCGAAACATTCAGCGCGCCGGTGCGCTGTACTTCAGACCCAAGCGAACTCGGCGTTCAGGACGTCGTCATCGTCACGCTGAAGGCGCATTCGCTGCCCGGCGTGGTCGATTCGATGCAGCCACTGCTCGGCAAGCACACAGCGATCGTTACCGGCGTCAACGGCATTCCGTATTGGTACTTCTATCAGCACGGCGGACGCTTTGCCGGTACTCGCCTTGCGAGCGTCGACCCCGACGGTTCGCAGTGGACCAAGCTCGGCCCCGAGCGCGCGATTGGCTGCGTACTCTATCCGGCGGCGGAAATCGTCGAACCGGGGGTGATCAAACACGTGTACGGCAAGAAGTTCCCGATCGGCGAACCGAGTGGCGAACGCACCCCGCGCATTCAGCAATTGCACGAGATCATGCAGGCAGCCGGCTTCGAAGCGCCGATTCGCGACAACATTCGCGACGAGATCTGGCTCAAGCTGTGGGGCAACCTGTGCTTCAACCCGATTAGCGCATTGACGCATGCAACGCTCGATGTCCTCACGAGCGATCCGGGCACGCGGGCGGTTTCACGCACGATGATGCTCGAAGCGAAGCGAATCGCGGAACAGTTCGGCGTGCACTTTCGTGTGGACGTGGAAAGGCGTATTGATGGCGCGGGCGCGGTCGGTGCGCACAAGACGTCGACGCTCGTCGATCTCGAGAACCGCAGGCCGATGGAAATCGATCCTTTGCTGACCGTCGTGCAGGAAATGGGCCGACTCGTTGCCGAACCGACACCCACTATCGACGTCGTGCTCGCACTGATCAAATTGCGCGAGAAGATGGCTTTACAGGGTGATTGACCAGATAGTCCTTTTCGTTTTGCACCACGACCGAAAGGATCGGATGCCATGCATCCGATCCTTTTTCACATCCGCCGCTATTGATCGATCGCCACCCACACCGCTTTCGGTTCAGTGAAGTTCTCGATCGCGACATCGCCATGCTCGCGACCGAAGCCCGAATCGCCAGCACCACCCCACGGCAAACGCACATCCGTATAGCCGTAAGTATTGATCCACACCGTGCCCGCCTTCAGGTCGCGCGCCACGCGATGCACGCGGCTCAGGTCAGCGCTCCATACGCCGGCCGCGAGACTATACGATGTGCCATTGGCGATGCGGACCGCGTCCGCTTCGTCATCGAACCGAATCACGCTTGCCACGGGCCCGAAGATTTCTTCCTGCGAAATGCGCATCTCGTGCTCGACATTCGCGAACACGGTGGGCTCGACGAAAAAGCCGCGATTGCCGACGCGCGCGCCACCCGTCACGAGCGACGCGCCTTCCGAGCGACCTGTGTCGACATAGCTCAACACGGTTTTCATCTGCGCGGCCGAAATCAGCGGTCCCATCGACGTTTCGCGCAGCGACGGATCGCCGACCTTGATCGACTTCGCGCGCGTAGCCAGACGCTCGACCACTTCGTCATACACGTCACGATGCGCGAGTATCCGCGACCCAGCGGAGCACACTTGCCCCGTATTGAAGAACACGCCCGACGCCGCGGCGCGCACCGCATTGTCGAGATTCGCATCGGCAAAGATCACGTTGGCCGACTTGCCGCCGAGCTCCAGCGTCACGCGTTTGAAGTTGCCCGCCGCGCCCTGCAGGATGCCTCGTCCGACCGAAGGCGAACCGGTGAACGTGACCTTGTCGATACCGGGATGCGACACCAGCGCGTCACCCACCACACTACCCTTGCCGGTGACGATATTGAGCACGCCCGGCGGCACACCCGCTTCGAGCGCCAGCTCGCCGATGCGCAACGCGGTGAGCGGCGTGATCTCGGCAGGCTTGACGATCAGCGTGCAACCGCATGCGAGCGCGGGCGCGATCTTCCACATGCCGATCATCAGCGGAAAATTCCACGGCACGATTGCAGCGACCACGCCGACCGGTTCGCGCAGCGTATAGGTCAATGCATCGGGACGCGTCGGCACCACCTGGCCGTTGATCTTGTCGCACCAGCCTGCGTAGTATTCGACGGTATCGATCGCGGCGGGCACGTCCTGACGCATCACCGCGGCAATCGGCTTGCCGCAGTCGAGACTTTCGAGCGCGCTGAGTTCTTCCATGTTCTCGCGCATCAGACCCGCGAGCCGTTGCAGGATCCGGCCGCGTTCGGCGGCGCGAATCGAATTCCATACCTTCAAAGCGCTGCGCGCCGCGCGCACCGCGGCATCGACGTCGGCGGCGCTGCCTTGCGCGACCAGCGCGATCGGATCTTCGGTCGCGGGGTTGATATCGACGGAATATTCGCCGGTGCCTGGCGGCATGCGCTTGCCGTCGATCAACAGATCATGTTGCCTGAGGTCGGACTGGATATCCATCATGAAGCTCCTTGAGTAGGACGTTATGTGGCTGACTGGCGGCGCATCGATCGAATGCCGCGGCAGGCACTTCCTCCGCATGACCCGTCGTCGATGCGACGAACTGCGCCCACGCAGCAGCCGCATTGGGACGAAGCGAGCGGTTTCTGCGGTGCATGAGTACCGTCGTCAATGTCGTTTCGGGAACCAGCGGACGACTCACCAACGAAGCGCCCGGCGAAGGCCAATGCGCATCGACAGGCAATATGCCGACACCCAGTCCCAATTCGACCATGCGCGCTACCGCCGCGACGTGTCCGAGTTCCTGCATCGGCCGGCGCTTCAATTCGTTCGCGGCGAGTACGGGTTCGAGCGCGGCACGCACGCCGGTATCGGCATTCAGCGTGATCAGCGGACAATCGCGCAACGCGTGCCATTCGATGCTGTCGTTCTGGGCTAGCGGATGTATGGATGGAAGCACCGCATGCAGTGGCGTAGTGAAAAGTACCTGAGCATGTAAGAGAGGACTATCGACGGGTGCGGTCACGCAGACCGCGCCGAAATCCACTTCACCCTGCTCGACACTGGACATTACGCTGCATTGAGGCTGATCCTTGACCGACACGACGAGTTCGGGATAAACCGACGCGCACTGCGCCAAAGCCCGCGGCACCCAGCCCGACGACAACACCGGATTACTCGCGAATAACACGACGCCCGTGTGTCCGTCGTAAGCAGCGCGCTCTTCGAGCAGCGTCAATTCGATTTCGTCGAGCAGCCGGCCGATTCTTCTCTCGAGACTCGCACCCGCATTCGTCAGTTCGACCTGGCGTGTCGTGCGATCGAACAGCTTCAATTCAACCGCGTCTTCCAGTTCACGCACACAACGGCTGATGGCCGACTGCGTCAGATCGAACTCGCGCGCCGCGCGCGTGAAACTGCGCTCGCGCGCGACCGCGACGAATACCTTGAGCTGCTGCAACGAAACATTCATGGCGTCGGTTCCGGGCGCGCGACGCTCACGTTATTCGCCGGACTGTTCCGGCCAGTGACTCATTCTCGACGCATTGCCATTGCCATGACCCGCGACGGCCAGCGCGCCCTGAGGTTCATCGTGCGATTCGATCCAGCGCGTGCGCATCGGCTCGAGGATGAACTTCGCGGAAATGCCCGCTGCGATCGTGATGATGGCGGAAACGATGAAGACGAGGTTCCAGCCGCCCGTCGCGGCGAGTACCGACGCGATCGGCACCAGCAACGAGGCCGTACCCTTCGCGGTGTACAACGTGCCTGCATTGGCGGCCGCATACTTGCTGCCGAACGTATCCGCGCAAGTCGCCGGGAAGATCGAGAAGATCTCGCCCCAGAACAGGAAGATCAACGCGGCAAAGGCCATGAACGCATACGGATTGCTGCCGAACTGCATCATGCCGAGCAATGCGAGCCCTTCGCCGATGAAGATCACGAACATCGTGTTTTCACGGCCGATCTTGTCGGAGATGAAGCCGCACAGCGGACGCGTCAAGCCGTTGAAGATATTGTCGATCGACAGCGTGAGAGTCAGCAGCGGCAACGTCGCGCCGAAGACCGACATCGGAATGCGCGCTATGCCCCAGTCTTTCGCGATCGGGCCGATCTGCGCGGTCGCCATCAAACCACCCGCCGCGACCGCGACGAAGGACGCGTAGATCACCCAGAACACTGGCGTTTTGATCATCTGTCGCGACGTGAAATCGACTTTCGACACCGCGAAGCGGCTCTTGCGTACCCCTGCCTGACGCAAGATCGGCCGCGTCAGGAGCATCGCGAGCAGCAGAATGCTGACGCCTTGCACGATGCCGAAGAACAGGAACGTCTCTTCATAGCCGCGGCGCGTAATCATGTTTGCAATCGGAATCACCGTCAGCGCCGCACCCGCGCCAAAGCCCGCGGCCGTCAAACCAGCGGCGAGACCGCGCCGGTCGGGAAACCATTTGAGCGCATTGCCGACACATGTTCCGTACACGCCGCCCGCGCCTATGCCCCCAATCACCGCGGCGAAATACAACATGCCGAGCGTCGTTGCATACGAATTGAGAATCCAGGACAAACCCGCGCATAGCGCGCCGCCTGCCACCACCGGGCGCGGCCCGAATCGATCGACGAGCCAGCCCTCGAACGGCACGAGCCACGTCTCGGTCAGAATGAAGATCGAGAACGCGAGCTGGATCGACGCCTCGCTCCAGTTATGCCGCGCATGCATCGGAGCCACGAATAACGTCCACGCATATTGCAGATTCGCCACCAGCGCCATGCATATCATGCCGATGACCAATTGCGACCATCGGTTACGCCATGACATACCCGTCGTCGATTGCTGGGTGATATTGTCCATGAGCCTTGTCTCCACTATTTATTTAGTGCAGCCGGCTTACGCGCCGCGCTGGATGCGTCCCGCCTTATCGTTATGGCCCGAGAACTTCGCTATTCGGGAAATCTCGAAGTCGATGCTTTCATGCTTTTCCGCAAATCCCCCGACCCCGCGTTTCGATGATAGTTCTTGCTTTATTCCGACGAGAACCACGCTTCGTGCCGGTAAGCATTGCAGCTTATTCCCCGCTATTGAGTCCGCCGCACCACATATCTATGCGTTAACCCGCGTATTACGGTGGCTATTCGGCTTGTTATGGGTTTCATGCTAGGGTCATCGCTGAATTACTCATAATTAAAGTTTGTTATTATGTCGATTCACGTTTCCTTATACATCGACCATGACGATGCGCAATGCAACTCTGCGGCAACTGAAGGTCTTTGAAACGGTGGCGCGCCACCTGAGTTTTTCGCGCGCCGCGGAAGAATTGCATCTGACTCAGCCAGCCGTTTCCACCCAGGTCCGGCAACTCGAAGAACATGCGGGGCTGCCTCTGTTCGAGCAACTCGGCAAAAAGATTTATCTGACGCCGGCCGGCACCGAAATGCTTCACTACAGTCGCGCGATCATGCAGCAGTTCCATGAAGTCGACGAAGCGATGAGCCAGTTGAAGGGCGTCTCCGGCGGCAAGCTGAATGTCGCCGTGATCAGCGCCGGCGACTATTTCTTTCCGCGCCTTCTCGCCGAATTCACGCGTCGCTATTCGGGTGTCGATCTGAATCTCGCGGTGCACAACCGCGAAGAACTGCTGCATCAACTGGCGACCAATCAGACCGACCTCGCGGTGATGGTGCGTCCGCCGCACGAAACCGACGCGACCAATGAACCGTTCGCGCCGCATCCGTACGTGATCGTCGCGGCGCCCACTCATCCGCTTGCGCACAAGCGCAATATCCGCTTCAGTCAACTCGCGAACGAAGCGTTCATCGTGCGCGAACGCGGCTCCGATACATGGAATTCGATGGAAGAGGGTTTTGCCGGCCGACTGTCCAATCTGAAGATCGCGATGGAGATCAAGAGCACCGAGACGATCAAGCAGGCGGTCATTGCCGGAATGGGCATCGCGTTTCTGTCCGCCCATACGATCAGCCTCGAATTGCAATTGGGTCATCTGGTCGTGCTCGACGTCGAGAGCTTTCCGGTCATGCTCAATTGGTACGTCGTGCATCGGAAGAACAAACGTCTGCCGCCGGTCGCCGTTGCCTTCAAACGCTTCCTGATGGAGGAAGGCGCCAATCTGATCGAAAAGATCACGCGCGTGAAGGAACTGAGCGTGCATAAGCCTTAAGCTATGGAAAGCCAATAAAACTTTAACTATTACAAATCGATCGCGACTTCTATGCTGCAAACGAGTTCTCTCACTTGCGAGCCGAGGAGGCCGATCATGAACCACACTCCGGTTGAATCCCGTATTAGTACGCGCAACGCTCGCACAGCGGCGGCGGATCACCAGGACCATCCCGACGATGCGCATCTGAGCGCCTACAATGCCGCGTTCAGCGATCTCGGGCTGCGGTTTCGCTGGGACCGCGCGACACTCGACATGCTGAAAGAGTTCAATGGCGAGTTGGCGCGAATCACCGCTTATATCGAGCGCTATCACAGCCATCTGCATCGCGCGTACGATGCCGACTTTCTCGCGCAACTCATTCTGCACAGGAAGACGCAGTACTACAGCGAATTCGCCGCGGCAGTTGGTGACTAGAAGCATTGAACAAGACTCGGGTGGCGGGATCATCAGCCCGCCGTCTTCGCGATTGGCAATCAGGTTTGTCAGGGGCGTTTGCATCGTCGATTAGCGGCGCGCAGTGAAATGAACCGGCCGCTTGTGCGTACATTTGCGTGAACCGTCGCGCTCGCGCCCATTGCTTCGTCTACCGTCACGCGCATTCCGACGATCTGCCCAGGCGCTCAAGCGCATCATCGCCGGCGCGACATCGCGAAGCGCCCACGTCTGCTCTTCTCCACCATGCCACTCGAGGTTCGCGAGCAGGCCCGGCTTGCCGATCGCCAGGCCCTCGCTGCGCGCAGCGACCGCACGCATGCGCGGTGCGCAACCGTCGTGATGCGCCGCGTGAGCGGGGTCGGCCGAGTACTCGCGGCTCAGCATCAGATGCACGCCCATCGCCATTGCCAGCGCGCCCGTCGCGAGCAATGCCGCGAGTCCGAATGGCTGTGCCTGTTCGGTGACGAAGCTGTGACCGAGCCAGCCGCATAACAGCAGCGCAAACAGATTGACGACGTGATGGCCCGGCAGCGCGGCCGCCTCGCGTTGCAATACGCCGCGCATTTTGCAGAACGCGATCGCACAGGTCGCGAAGATCAGCGCGCCGATCAATACGGCTGAAAATAGTTCGATGCGTTCGGTGTTCTCGCGCGCCGCGGCCAATAGGTAACCCATCAAGCCTATCGACGCGACCGCCAAACCAATGCCGCTGCCGAGCAATGCAAGCATCCGGGCCCTGTGTGTCGGATCTCGTTCGCGCACGCATGTGTGCCGATGCGCCGAACGCCCGCCGAACTGTTGTCGCGTGAGCGCGGTCACTGCCACCGTCAGCACGGTGACCAACGCCATCGCGACGGCCACCGCAAGCAGCAGCAACAGGTCCGTCAACACGGCACTCCCACAGGCTTGCGGCATGCGTGATCCTCCGTGATGCGATGAAAAGGCAAGAGCCCGAGGTCCCTGCCCTCGTCAACCGGCGTTCGCGGTATCGCCCGAGCGCCGTGGCTCGTCGCGCGGCGCCGCGCTCAAGGTATTGCTCAGCGTGCCGATCCCATCGATCGTGATCGACACCGTTGCACCGTCCTTGATCGAACCCACGCCCACCGAAGTGCCGCACGCGATCACGTCGCCGGGTTCGAGCGTCAGATCCTGTGAAATCAGACTCACCTGCTCGGCCGGCGAAAAGACCATATCGGCGAGCGGATAGTTCTGACGCTCGACGCCGTCGAGCGTCGTCAGCAGGCGCGCGGCCCGCCAGTCGAAACCGGAGACGATGGCCGGACCCAGACAACAGAACGTATCGAAGCTTTTCGCGCGGCACCACTGCGGAAAATGCGGATTCTCGTTGAGCAGATCGGCGGCGGTGACGTCGTTGACGAGCGTGAAGCCGAAAATCGCCGCCTCCGCCTGCTGCACATCCAGATCGCGGCAACGCTGGCCGATCACGATACCGAGCTCGCCCTCGTAGACGATCTTGCCCGCATAATGCCGCGGCCGGCGGATCGGCTCGCCCGTGCCGATTACCGACGCCGCCGGCTTCATCAGAAACAGCGGATGGGTAGGCACGGGTTTGTCGAGCTTCGCCGCGAGCGCGTGATAGTTATTCCACAGTGCGACGATCTTGCCCGGCGCGCACGGCGCCAGCGGCGTCAGTGCGCGCAGCGACAGAACCGCGCCGGTCGGCACCGGCCGCGCGAGACTTTCGTACTCGTGCAGGTAGGCGCCTTCGACACGACCGAACACGATGCCGCCGTCGCCCGACATGAACCGCATCCACGTCTGCATGCCTCGCTCCTAGATCGCGCCAGCCGTGCGCAGCGCCATGATCTGCTCGGCCGAATAACCGAGCTCGGCCATCACTTCATCGGTATGTTCGCCAAGCAGCGGCGAGCGTTTGACGTCGGTCGGGCTGTCGGACAGCTTGATCGGATTGCCGACGGTCAGATACTTGCCGCGCTGCGGATGATCGACTTCGACGATCGTGCCGGTTTTGCGCAGCGACGGCTCCTCGGCAATTTCCTTCATCGACAGGATCGGCCCGCACGGAATGTCGTATTTGTTCAGGATCTGCATCGCCTCGAACTTGGTCTTCGTCATCGTCCAGCGTTCGATTTCGGCGAAGATCTCCTTCAGCCGCGGCAGGCGCGCGGGCGCTGTCGCGTAGTCGGGGTCCGTGGCCCACTCTTCCTTGCCGATCACGTTGCAGATCTTCGCCCACACGGGCGCCTGCGTGATGAAGTAGATATATGCGTTGGGGTCCGTCTCCCACCCCTTGCACTTCAGAATCCAGCCCGGCTGCCCGCCGCCCGACGCATTGCCAGCGCGCGGCACCGCGTCGCCGAACGTGCCGTTCGGATATTGCGGATACTCTTTCATCACGCCGGTGCGATCGAGCCGCTGCTGATCGCGCAGTTTGACGCGGCACAGATTGAGCACGCCGTCCTGCATCGCGGCGAGCACGCGTTGGCCGCGTCCGGTATGCGTGCGTTGATAGAGCGCGGTGACGATGCCGAGCGCGAGATGCAGCCCCGTGCCGCTATCGCCGATCTGCGCGCCGGTCACGACCGGCGGGCCGTCGTCGAAGCCGGTGGTCGACGCCGCCCCGCCCGCGCATTGCGCGACGTTCTCATAGACTTTGCAGTCCTCGTAAGGACCGGGACCGAAGCCCTTCACCGATGCGACGATCATGCGCGGATTCAATTCCTGAATCCGCTCCCACGTGAAGCCCATCCGGTCGAGTGCGCCCGGTGCGAAGTTTTCGACCAGTACGTCGCATTTCTGGATCAGCGCTTCGAGCACCTGCTTGCCTTCCGGATGCTTGGTGTCGATCGTGACCGAGCGCTTGTTGTGATTGAGCATCGTGAAGTAGAGGCTATCCACGTCGGGAATATCACGCAGTTGCTCGCGCGTGATGTCGCCCGCGCCTGCCCGTTCCACCTTGATCACGTCCGCGCCGAACCATGCGAGCAATTGCGTGCAGGTCGGTCCCGATTGCACATGCGTGAAATCGAGGATGCGCACACCGTCGAGTGCCTTGGCCATGTCGTGTCTCCTGAACGATGAAGGTTATTTGTACATGGTCTGGTTCTTCGTGCCCGGTGCGTATTCACGCGGGTCGACCCAGATGTTGACCACCGCCGAGCGGCCGGTGCGATGAATCGCTTCGCGTGCACGCTGTAGCGCGCTCGCGATCTGCGCGGGATCGCGCACTTCCTCGCCATAGCCGCCGAGCATTTCGGCGAATTTGCTGAACGGCACGTCGCCGAGCAGATTGCCGACGTTGCCGCGTTCCTCGCCGTACTTGGCAAGCTGTCCGTAGCGGATCTGGTTCATCGCCGAGTTGTTGCCAACCACCGCGAGATACGGCGCGCCGAAGCGATTCGCTGTTTCCATGTCGAACGCGGTCATGCCGAACGAGCCGTCGCCGTAATAGCAGAGCACTTCCTTGTGCGGATGCGCGAGCTTCGCCGCGAGCGCGAAGCCGGTGCCGACGCCGAGCGAGCCGAGCGCGCCGGGGTCCATCCACTGCCCCGGTCGGCGCGGCCGCACCGCTTGCGCGGAGATCGTCACGACGTCGCCGCCGTCGCCGATATAGATGGTGTCGTCGGACAGGAATTCGTTGAGTTCGTACGCGACGCGATACGGATGAATCGGCGTGCTATTCGAGCGGAACAGCGGCAGCAGTTTTTCGGTCGCGGTCGCTTCGGCGTCGCGCAACTGCGCCATCCATTTGCGGCGCGCCTGACGCCTGTCGTCCTTGATACGACCGCTCGCGGCTTGCAGCACGGCAGCGAGAATCGCGCCCGGATCGCCGACGAGGCCCAGATCGATATCGCGATTCTTGCCGACGGTTCGGTAGTCCATATCGATCTGCACCAGCGTCAATTCCTTGCTGATGCGTCGGCCGTAGCCCATGCGGAAATCGAACGGCGTGCCGACCACGATCAGCACGTCGGCATTCGCAAACGCCTGCGAACGCGTGCGATCGAAGTGATGCGGATCGCCGGGCGGCAGCAGTCCGCGGCTCGCGCCGTTGAAGTAGCCGGGAATCTCGATGCCGCGCAGCAGCGCGATCGCTTCCTCGTGACCGCGCGCGGTCCACACCTGCTGACCGTACAGGATCGCGGGGCGTTCGGCGTTGACGAGGATATCGGCGAGTTTTTCGATGTCGCGCGGATCGCCGATCGATTTCGTCGACGCGCGATAGCGGCCCGGCCGCGGCACGATCGCGCGCGTCGCGTCGACTTCGCGGTCGAGCACGTCGCGCGGAATTTCCAGGTAGGCGGGACCGGGCGCGCCGTTGAAGCATTCGCGAGCGGCCATCGAGATCATGTCGGCGACGCGCTCGGTGCTCGATACGCTCGCGGCGAACTTCGTGATCGGCGCCATGATGTCGACGTGTGGCAGGTCTTGCAGCGAACCCATCTTGTGCTGGGTCAGCGCGCCCTGCCCGCCGATGTGCAGGATCGGGCTTTCCGAGCGGAACGCGGTGGCGATGCCGGTCACCGCGTTCGTGCAGCCGGGGCCGGCGGTGGTCACCACGCAGCCGAGCTTGCCGGTCTGGCGCGCGTAGCCGTCGGCCGCGTGCGCGGCGACCTGCTCGTGGCGCACGTCGATGATGCGGATGCCTTCGTCGACGCAGCCGTCGTAGATATCGATGATGTGGCCGCCGCACAGCGTGAAGATCGTGTCGATCCCCTCGTTTTTCAGCGCCTTCGCAACCAGATGGCCGCCCGACACGATGCCCGCGTCGCGGGTCTTTTGCTTGAGCGTGTCGTCGGCGGTCGTGGTGGCCGTGGCCGGACTCAGGGATGAAACAACTGCAGACATGGTCATCTCCTCATCTATCGGATGTGCAACGGTTATCGACGGACGCGTCCGCTTCGATATACGTCCGGCTGCACCGACGTCTCACGGCTTCGAAGATACCGTATGTGATATATCACATTGGTTCAAGCCAAATTTCGAGACAGAAACGGCGCGAGGTTCGTGCTGCTCAAGCTTGCCAGCCGTCGCTTTGCGCTGAATCTGCAAGGCTTTGCAGCGTTTGTTTCAAGGGAAAACACCGAGTCGCGAATGGCGGCTGTCGCTGTTGATATATCACATACCATATTTTTAAGACCGTCAAGCACGGTTTATCCCGCAGCGGGCGGTAGCCTTCCGTGCAGGTGCCACCGCTCGCGCGAAGCGCGCGCGAAAAAGCCCGCGGTGCTTGCACACCGCGGGCTTTTCCAAATCGGCAGGCAATCAGGCGTCTACGCCGCCATCAATCGAGAAAATCGCAATTTGCTTCGACGAACGCCGCGAGATCGAGCGAATGCTGACGCGTGAGCCGCTCGGCCAGTTCGGTATCACGCTTCTCCAGCGCCTCGATGATGCGCAGATGATCGACGATCGAGCGCGCGGCCCGGTCGCTCTGCGAGATGGTCATGCGCCGGATCGCGCGCACGTGGATGAAGATGTTTTTGATGGTGTCGAGAATGATCTGCGACTTCGACAACTCGACGATCGCCTGGTGAAACGCGATGTTCGCGTCCGAATACTCGGCGATATGCTCGGCCGGCGTCGTGTCGCGGAAATTGTCGAACATATGACGCAGGCGGCCGATTTCCTCGTCGGTCGCATGCAGCGTGGCAAGGCGCGCGGCCATGCTTTCGAGCGCGGCCCACATCTGGATCATCTCGACGATTTCGCGCTTGCTCTTGCGCACGATGTAGATGCCGCGCCGCGGCACCATGCGCAGGAAGCCCTCCTGCTCGAGCAGTGTCATCGCCTCGCGCACCGGCGTGCGGCTCACGCCGAGCGATTCGCTGAGCACGCGCTCGTCGAGACGGATTTCTTCGCGATTCTGGTAGATATCCGCGTCGGCGATCGCCTGACGCAGCATCGCATAGGCCTGATCGCGCAAGCTCGCGCTCGCGCCGATAGGCTGCAACGACAGGGTCAACGGGGTGGCCACTGTTTCAGTTGGAAGTTCTGACGACATTCATCGCCTCTGCTTGAACACGCGCGCGATTCGGCGCCGCCGCTTTGCCGCGCTGCTCGCCGAGCCCCACGAAGCGGCCATGCTGCGATGCACGCGCTCCGATCGAGTCGGGAATCCAGTCGGTCAGCAAAACGGTGGCGGCACAGCCCAACCCTGCGACAGCGACGGCGAACAGCGCGAGAGGTACGAATTCCACGTGCAACTCCGAAGATTGAGAAAGATGATTCCTCAATCATATGCTGCAACGCCGCATTTTTCAATATTCGGTATGTAGTATATCAACACTGTTGTTTTTAAGATGCCTCACGTTAGCACGCCATAGGCTCCGTGGCTCGCCCACATCATTGCCCGCGATGGGCTCCTTGGCGCTTGGTGTAAACACGCAAAATGCGCGCTATTCGCGCAGCCGCGTGCGATCATCGCGCATTTTTACCATTGCGCGGATTGTGGATTCCGGGTCGCGTCATTAACCTTCCGGACATCCTGCCGCGCAGCGATCGCATCGAATGCCCTCCCGGCGCGGCGCGATCGACTCAAGCCCATGTCACGTTGAAGGAGACTCGATGAGCACCACCCACCCGCAGGCCGCAGTGGCCACGCACCGCAAAGCGCGCAATCAGGCTCGCAAGGCCGCGCTCGGCAGCTTTGTCGGCGCCGTGGTCGACTGGTACGACTTCCTGCTGTACGGCATCGTCGCCGCGCTCGTGTTCAACGCCGAGTTCTTCCCGAACGTCGGCCCGGCGATGGGCACGCTCGCCGCGTTCGCGACCTTCGGCGTCGGGTTCCTGTTCCGCCCGCTCGGCGGCTTCGTGTTCGGCCACTACGGCGACCGGCTCGGACGCAAGCGGATGCTGGTGCTCACCGTGATGATGATGGGTCTGTCAACAGCCGCGATCGGTCTGCTGCCGGCGTTTTCGACGATCGGCTGGCTGGCGCCGGTGCTGCTCGTCACGCTGCGCGCGATCCAGGGCTTCGCGGTCGGCGGCGAATGGGGCGGCGCGGCGCTGATGGCCGTCGAAAGCGCGCTCGAGAAAAAGAAGGCCTTCTACAGCAGCGGCGTGCAGGTCGGCTACGGCGTCGGGCTCGTGCTGTCGACGGGTCTCGTTGCGCTGATCAGCCGCTCGATGGACAACGCCGCGTTCCTCAGCTGGGGCTGGCGTCTGCCGTTCCTGTTCAGCGTCGTGCTGGTGCTGATCGCGTTGTGGATCCGCTCGAGCATGGAGGAGTCGCAGGAGTTCGTCGAGAAAGTCGGCCAGCATGGCGAGCGCCGCGTGCGCCTGCCGATCGTCGAAGCGCTGCTGCGCCATCCGAAGGCCTTTCTGCTGATCATCGCGCTGCGGCTCGCCGAGCTGTTCACGATGTACATCGTCACCGCGTTCGCGCTCAGCTACTCGACCACGAACCTGCACATGCCGCGCGAATTCTTCCTGACGATCGGCTTCGTCGTCGGCGCGCTCAGCTGTGTGACGATTCCGTGCTTCGCGTGGCTCGCGGATCGCTTCGGGCGCCGTCGCATCTATATGATCGGCGCGCTGGTCGGCGTGTTCAGCGCGGTGCCGTTCTTCCTCGCGCTCGAAGCGCGCTCGACCATATGGATCGTCGTGTTCGCGGTGATGCTTGCCAACATCGCGCACGATATGGTCGTCAGCGTGCAGCAGCCGATGTTCACCGAGCTGTTCGGCACCGAGTACCGCTATAGCGGCGCGGGTGTCGGCTATCAGGTGGCGAGCGTGGTCGGCGGCGGCTTCACGCCGTTCATCGCGGTCGCGCTGGTCAGCTTCGCGGGCGGCTCGTGGCATCCAGTGGCCGCATATCTGGCGATCGGCTGTCTGATTTCGGTACTCGTTGCAGCGCGCATGAAGACCGGCCGCAGGGTCGATTGATACCGGCGAAACTCGCCGCCGATACACGACGGGCCGACGTGGCAAAGAAGCCGCGCCGGCCCGTTTCTTTTTCGTGCCGGGCGACCTGCGCGGCTCGCTTGTCGCGCACTTTGCATAGTGCCTCTAGTCGAAAGTTCGGGGCGACCCGTTCGGCGCGTCCCACGATTTGCAGAATCGCGTGAAGAGTCGTCGCGTTTGACCAGGATCACACCTTATGTCCGCGCGCTTCATATTGCGAAGCCATCGTCCACGTCCTATTGTCGACCCAGGCATGATTTTCGGGTGTGTTGGACCGGTCATATGAAATAAAAGTACATATAGCGATGACGGGGCCGCCCGCGCAAGTTACACTCCGCCGCCTCAGGTAATTGCACGAAACGCCGATAAACAGAACAACTGTAAGGAGACCCACTTATGAGTAGCATCAGCGAGCCGGGCAGCCAACAAGGTTCAGCCCCATTCTTTTCGAAACAGGCCACCATCGCGCAGCCCGGTTTCTCGCGCTGGATGGTGCCTCCCGCCGCTCTGGCCGTGCATCTGTGCATCGGCCAGGCCTACGCGTTCTCGGTCTTCAACGGACCGCTGACCAAGGTGGTCGGCATCACGCAGTCCGCGCCCGATGACTGGTCGCTGACCGCGCTCGGCTGGATCTTTTCGCTCGCGATCGTGTTCCTCGGTTTGTCGGCGGCGTTCGCCGGCAAATGGCTCGAACACGTCGGTCCGCGCCGCACGATGTTCACGGCCGCTTGCTGTTTCGGCGGCGGCTTCCTCGTGTCCGCGCTCGGCGTGTACCTGCATCAGATCGTGCTGCTGTATCTCGGCTACGGCGTGATCGGCGGGATCGGGCTGGGGCTCGGTTATGTGTCGCCGGTGTCGACGCTGATCCGCTGGTTTCCGGACCGCCGCGGCATGGCGACCGGCATGGCGATCATGGGCTTCGGCGGCGGCGCGATGATCGCGGCGCCGTTGTCGGTCGCGCTGATGAAGCACTTTCAAAGCGCGACGAGCATCGGCGTCGCGGAGACCTTCATCGTGCTCGGCATCGTCTATTTCATCTCGATGACGATCGGCGCGCTCGCGATCCGCGTGCCGCCGGCGGACTGGAAGCCGGCCGGCTGGACACCGCCCGCAGCGACGCAGCACCGGCTGATCACGAGCAATCACGTGCATATCGACCAGGCGCTGAAGACACCGCAGTTCTATCTGATCTGGCTCGTGCTGTTCCTGAACGTGACGGCTGGCATCGGCATTCTCGGCCAGGCCTCGGTGATGATCCAGGAGAGCTTCAAGAACACGGTGACGGCTGCCGCGGCGGCCGGCTTCGTCGGGCTCCTGTCGCTGTTCAACATGGGTGGGCGTTTCGTGTGGGCGTCGGCGTCGGACTGGATCGGCCGCAAGAACACCTACTACATCTTCTTCGCGCTCGGCGCGGTGCTCTACTACCTCGTACCGAGCTTCGCCGCGAACGGACAGATCGCGCTGTTCGTGCTGACGTACTGCATCATCCTGTCGATGTACGGCGGCGGCTTCGCAACGGTGCCGGCCTATCTCGCCGACATGTTCGGCACGACGTTCGTCGGCGGCATTCATGGACGTCTGTTGACCGCGTGGGCCGCGGCCGGCGTTGCGGGTCCGGTGCTCGTCAACTACATCCGCGCGTATGAAGTCGCGAACGGCGTAGCGAAAGCGGACGCGTACACGATGACCGTACACATCATGGCCGTGCTGCTCGTGATCGGCTTTATCTGCAACCTGCTGGTCAAGCGTGTGGACGAGAAGCACCACATGACCGATGCACAAGTCGCCAAGGGCGCGTGAGGAGATCCGTATGTCGACCGTTCAAACCGTACATCCGACCAACAAGGTGATGCTCGCGGTGTTCTGGCTGTATGTGATGGTGCCGCTTGCGTGGGGAGTCATCAATACGCTGACGCAGGCGACGAAGTTGTTCAAGTGACGATGTGATGTGGCGCGCACCCCGGCCTGGTTGAAGGACGGGGTGCCGAAAACAGGCCACGCCGCGGTGCACCTCTCACCGCCCCAACCCGCTATGCGCGATCTGCTGCTCGACGAACTGCGCAAACAATGCATGCATATGCGTGGTCGGATGCAGATCATCGGCGAACATGTAAGTCCGATCCGCGTTGGCGCTCACATAGGTCGCCGGCGAGCATAGCAGCGAGGTGTCATCGGGCGTTTTCTTCGGATCGCAGGCCTGCCCCGTATTCGACACGGTAAAACCGTTCGCCTGAAAGCTTCCGATCACCTGATTCGTCCACGTGTACGAATCGATCTCGATCACCTTCGATTGCAGCCCATCGGTTTGCAGCGCGCTATTGAGCGTAGCGTTGAATAGCTGCGACAACTGCGTGAGGTTCGCGCCACCATCGGCCGAAGCGAGCCCCTTCGGCGACAGCCCGATATTCGGCACATTGATCACCACCACATGCACGCCGCCGTTCTGCACGATCTGCCCGACGAGCTGGGCGAGCGTGGTGGCCGCCGCCTGCACGACCGGCGCAGCGGCGGGCAGGTTGCCGGCGCGCAGCACATCGTTCGAGCCCGCCCACACGAGCACCAGCTGATTGGCGTTGAAGCTGCCGTGAGCGCCCAGATAGCTCGACAGTTGCTGATTGACCGGCATTTCGATGTTGCCGATGACGTCGCTCAGGTAGTCGTACTGGTTCGCCGGTGTCGCCACGGTCGAGCCGCCTTCCGCATAACCGAGGCCGCTCTGCGCACTCAGCCTGTGCGTGAGATCGATCGTGAACGCGGCGCTCAGCGTATCGCCGTAGTATTGCGCGACGTTCTGGGCCCATACCTGGCCGGGGTTGGTGGTGAAACGCCCGCCGCCCACCGCACTCGCGAGCGGCGCATAGGTCCCGACGTCCGACAGGCTGTCGCCGAACGACACCACCTGCAGTTTGACGCCGCCGGCCGGCTCGGTCGCCGTGCCGCCGCCGTTACTCGAGCCGCCGCTGCCGCTGCCGCCCCCGCCGCAAGCCGACAGCAGCACGACCGACATGGCAAAAACTACAGCGCGGACCTTGTCATTTATGCCTCGCATTTGCTCCTCCTCGCCAGGCGGGCCAGACGGTGCCGCGTGCCTGGCGTGCGCGGCCGGTACCCGACCGCACGCGGCTCTTCAACCAAGCATCGCGTATGCCCAGCAAGGAAGTGCGGCCCGCTCAAAGCATCTCGAACACCACCTCCTGCGCACCCTCCCACAGCACCTTCGTGCCGAGTTCGCGCAGTTTCTCCCGGCCTTCGACGATCGTCAGAAAATGATTGCCCGCGAGTTGCCCCATCTTGCTCGCGAAGCAGCACGAGCCATAGGCAAGGATGATCTCGGTCTCGCTATAGCCGCCCGGATAGAACAGGATGTCGCCGACCGACGGATGGCTCGTGTGATTCCGCGACCCCGTCGTTCTCGAGCTTGAATTCGCCGAGCGGCACCCAGCAGCCCTCGCCGCTCCAGCGCACGTGGATCAGCTTTTGCCGGTACGGCAGCAGCTTCAGGAACGCGGCCACGGTCTGCGGCGCATCGGGATGCGTTTCGGCGATGAAGGTGTGGCCGCAGGCGGTCATCTTGAGTCGGGTCATGGCGCGTTATCCGGTGTATGAAATTGAAAGGCGCTTCGATTCTGTCGTCCGATGCAAGGTTTCGACAGGTACACTTGTCCGCATCGCGGTCAGTCCAGTTAGACCAGATCCGATCGCAGGTGGCGGGCCGAGCCGCAAAGCCTTGCGCGACGTGCGATGCCAGTTTGCAGTGCGCGCAGCCACGAATGTTCGTAGTTTGCAAGCCGCGCAATGCAACGCACACTGCGCAGGTGCGTGATTCCGACTGGAGAAAAAACAAGCCGTTGCGGCTCGTCCATCTCAACCGCGCAGCCGGTAGGCGAGCGGCGTCGCGCCATAGCCACGCTTGAATTGCACGGAGAAGTGACCGGCATTCTCGAAGCCGATTTCGAGCGCGATTTGCAGCACGGTTCGATCCGTGGCGCGCAGCAGCCTCGCCGCTTCCTCGAGCCGTAAGCGCGTGACGAACTGGTGTGGCGTCTCCCCGGTCTCGCGGCGAAACACCCGGGCAAAATGAAAACTGCTTAGGCCGGCCTGCTCGGCCAGTTCGGCGATTGCCAGATCTTCGGCGAGATTGGCGCGGATGTAGTCGGTCACCCGGCGGATGCGGCGCGGCACCAGCCGTTCGGGCCTCGTCGCGCTGCCGCGGCGCGCGCCGTTGCCGCTCGAATAGTGCTGCAACAGGTGCGCGGCGAGCGCGTGAACCAGCGTATCGACATACAGACGCGAATCGGCGGGATCGCGGGCGGCGCGATGCAGTGCGGCAAGCATCGCGGCGATCAGCGGATCGTTGAAGCGCATCGCGTCGCCGAGCGACAGTTCACGCGACGCGTCGAGCCCCATCTGTTGCGCGACGCTGTCGATCAAAGCGCGCTCGATGTGCACGTGCAAGGTAGACAACGGCTCGTCGCTGATCGAATGCCAGCGCCACGAGATCGGCGTGGGCGGCACGAACCACAGGTCGTTCACGCGCATATCGGCGCTTTCCCAAGTTCCGCCGAGGTTGCGTTCGAGATGCTCGGCGCCGCTCGCGAGCGTCATCAGCGTGAAGTCGCGCAAACCGGGCGCTTCGAGCAGGTCTTGCCGCACCGGTTCGAGATACGAGCGCAGCACCAGATGCCGCCACTCGCGATCCACGCTCGACACGAGCCGCTGGCCGGCCATATAGCGGTCGTAGGCGAGCGTCGTCGTGAGCTTGGGAATTCGTGCCATCACATCCCTTCGAAGGAGGTGCCGTATGGAAGGAGAAGCGCCGCCGTACCCGTATTGCCGGTCCACTGTCAGCGCAAGATCACAAAAATGATAGCAAGGAACCGGCTACCGACATTTCACGAAATCGCTAATCATTGAGGTTGTCGAATTTCACGCGTTTAGAACGCCGGAGCTACCGTTTCATGGAACATGAATGCGATACGCTGCCGCAATGGCTGAACGGCTCGCCGCAAGGCGAAGCCGGGCACGCGTCGGCAGCACACCCGAGAGCGGCATCCGCCCAACCGGCTTACCCGGCCGGCGCGCGGCACGCCGCGAAATCAGCCCACGCGGCTGAAACAGTGAAGATGTCTCCCCGTACCGTGAATGGCGCGGGGCGCAGTGGCTTTCTGACTCTGTTTACCGAGGAGGAGATCGGCACGCCGTCGCCCGCGGCGCGCCGCGCCGCGCCGCTGATCAGTCCGCTCGGACGGTTCGGCAGCGCGCAGGACCGCATGGAGTTCGTGCGTCAGCGCATCAGGCAGCTGGGCTTCGACTCGTTCAGCTATACCGCCACGCGCACGTCGTCGCATCACAAGACGATGTTCGTATTGACGAGTTACGAGTCGCAGGCATGGCTCACGCGCTATTTCCGCGAGCGCTATTTCGAGCTCGATCCGCGCGTCGCGCACGCGTCGCCGACCGGCATGCCGTTTCTGTGGAATACCGCCGATCTGCGCGCCGATCTGCCGCGCGCGCAGTTGCGCAGCGAGCGGCTCGGCGCTTTGATCGACATGCTGGAAGCGGCCGGGCGCAAGAGCGGCATTCTCACGCAGATGCCGCTGCCGGAGCCGGAGCTGAGCGCGAGCCTGTGCTTCAACTCGGCGATCGGCAACCCGCGCTGGATGACCGAATCGATCGTCGCGGAAACGCTGATGTTCGCGCACTCGATTCACGAGTTCATCTGGACGCACGCGAAAAGCGTGATCGGCATCGCGCCCGCGCAGCAGCAGCGCATCGCGCTGAGCAAGCTGCAGCATGCGGTGCTGAAGGCGGTCGTGCAGGGGCAGCGGGACAAGGAGATCGCGTATTTCCTCGGCCTGTCGCCGCATAACGTCGACTATCATCTGCGGCGCTTGCGGCAGTTGTTCAACGTGCGCAACCGCGTGCAGTTGATCAATGTCGCGCAGGCGTATCTGTCGTAGTTGGCGTCACCGCGTATCGATGAAGAGGGCGCGACGGCTTTTCGCCGTCACGCCCTCTCCTCATTTCAGTGTCGCATTTCTATCAACTTTTCAACCGATAGCCGGTCCTGAAGATCCAGCCGACGATCACGAGGAACACCGCGAGAAACAGCAGCGTCATGCCGAGACTCAGGCCGACGCCGACGTCGCCCAACTCGAAGAAACTCCAGCGAAACCCGCTGACCAGATAGACGATCGGATTGAACAGCGTGACGGCATGCCAGAACGGCGGCAGCATGTCCACCGAATAAAAGGCGCCGCCTAAGAACGTGAGCGGCGTGACGATCAACAGCGGCACCAGTTGCAGCTTCTCGAAGCTGTCCGCCCAGATGCCGATGATGAAGCCGAGCAGACTGAACGTGACCGCCGTCAGAACCAGAAACAGCACCATCCAGAACGGATGCATGATCTGCAACGGCACGAACAGCGCGGCGGTCGCGAGAATGATGAGTCCGAGCAGGATCGACTTGGTGGCCGCCGCGCCCACATAGCTGACGACGATCTCCAGATACGATACGGGCGCCGACAGCAGCTCGTAGATCGTGCCGGTGAAACGTGGAAAGTAAATCCCGAACGACGCGTTCGCGATGCTTTGCGACAGCAGCGACAGCATGATCAGCCCCGGCACGATGAACGCGCCATAGCTGATGCCCTCCACTTCCTTGATGCGCGACCCGATCGCCGAGCCGAACACGACGAAGTACAGCGAAGTGGAAATGACCGGCGCGATGATGCTTTGCATCAGCGTGCGCCACGTGCGCGCCATTTCGAACTTGTAGATCGCGCGCATTGCGTAGATGTTCATGGGTTCCCCCGCAGCAGACTGACGAAAATGTCTTCGAGCGAACTCTGCGTGGTGTGCAGGTCCTTGAAGCGGATGCCGGCATCGTCGAGCGACTTCAGCAGCGCGATGATGTCGGTGCGGCCGCCCTCGCCTTCATAGGTATAGATCAGCTCGTTGCCGCCGTTCGCGACCGCCAGCCCATAGCCGGCGAGCGCAGCCGGCACATCGTCGAGCGGGTACTCCAGTTGCAGCGTCAACTGCTTGGTGCCGAGCTTGCGCATCAGCTCGGTCTTCTCTTCGACCAGCATGATCTCGCCCGCATTGATCACGCCGATGCGATCGGCCATCTCTTCGGCTTCGTCGATGTAATGCGTGGTCAGGATGATCGTCACGCCGCTCGCCGCGAGCGAGCGCACGAGCTTCCACATGTCGCGCCGCAGCTCGACGTCGACGCCGGCGGTCGGTTCGTCGAGGAACAGCACGCGCGGCTCGTGCGACAGCGCCTTGGCGATCAGCACACGCCGCTTCATGCCGCCCGACAGCGTGATGATCTTGTTGTTGCGCTTCTCCCAGAGCGACAGGTCGCGCAGCACTTTCTCGATGTAAGCGGGGTTCTTCGGCTTGCCGAACAGGCCGCGGCTGAACGACACGGTGGCCCAGACGGTTTCGAACGCGTCGGTGGTCAGCTCCTGCGGCACGAGGCCGATCAGCGAGCGGGCCGCGCGATAGTTGGCGCCGATGTCGTGACCGTCCACCGTCACGCTGCCTTCGCTCGCGTTGACGATACCGCAGACGATGCTGATCAGCGTGGTCTTGCCCGCGCCGTTCGGCCCGAGCAGCGCAAAGATTTCTCCACGGTGGATTGCCAGATTGATGTTCTTCAGTGCCCGAAAACCGCTGGCATAGGTTTTCGACAGATTCGTGACCGAAACGATAGGCTGCATGGACTCGATAATGGCGACACCGCTGTTGAATGAGGGAAACCGGCGTGAACGGACGCGCCGCATCCGCAATGTAATGGAAAGTGCGAAAGCCTGCAGAGCACGGAACCACGCGGCCGCGGATTCGCCGCGGCGCGAGATAGTTCGGCTTACTGATGGGTTCGGATGCAGACCGAGGCCCGGCGCGGCCATCCGGGCGCGCGCGACGCGCGCCGGCAGCCTTTTACGCCGACGCGCTGTGGTGCGCGCCCGGAAAGCGGCTTGCGATCACGTTATGGATTTCCTCGACAGACACCGGCTTCACCAGATGATGATCGAAGCCGGCCTCGCGCGAGCGCTGCCGGTCGGTGGCCTGGCCATAGCCGGTCACTGCGATCAGCAGCGCGTCGACGGTGACCGGACGGCGGCGCATCTCCTGCGCGAGCTCGAAGCCATCCATGCCGGGTAGGCCGAGGTCGAGCAGCACGATCTGCGGCTGGAAGTGCGCGGCCAGTTCGAGCGCGGTGTTGGCCTCGTGCCCGACGCGCACCTCGTACCCGTCCGCCTGCAGCACCAGCGACAACGCGAGCGCCGCATCGACGCTGTCGTCGACGAGCAGCACGCGCAGCGCCTGGCCGCCGTGATTCGGCACGGCTTGGGGCGCCGCCGTCGACGCTTGCTCGGCGTCGGCAAGCCGCGTCAGCGGCAAACGCACGACGAACTCGCTACCGCGCCCCAGTCCCGCCGAAAACGCCTCGATCCCGCCGCCGTGCAACTCGACCAGCGTACGCGCGAGCGGCAGGCCGATGCCGAGGCCGCCTTCGGAGCGTTCGATCGAGATTTCCGATTGCACGAACAGATCGAAAATATGCGGGATCGTTTCGGCGCCGATGCCCACGCCGTTGTCGCGTACGCTGATCAGCACGTCATCGCCCGCTTCGCGGACTTCGATGCGGATGTCGCCGCGCTGCGGCGTGTACTTCGCCGCATTCGACAGGACATTGCCGAGCACCTGCGCGATCCGCACGCCGTCGCCGACGACGAACAGCGGCTCGCCGGGCAGATCGGTGGTGAGCGTATGGCCCTTGCGATTCAACGCGGGCCGCACGGTTTCGATCGCGGCTTCGAGCGCGGCGGCCAGCTCGACGATCTCGTGGCGCAGCGTAATCTTGCCCTGCCTGATGCGCGCGACGTCCAGCAGATCGTCGACGAGCCGGCTCAGATGCTTGACCTGGCGCCCGATCACCGCGCGCATCGCCTCGAAGCTTTGCTGCGAGGGCGCACGGCTCGGGTCGAGCAGTTCGATCGCGTTGCGGATCGGCGCGAGCGGATTGCGCAGCTCGTGCGCGAGCATCGCGAGGAACTCGTCCTTGCGGCGATCGGCGTCGCGCAACGCCATCTCGTTGGCCTTGCGATCCGAAATATCGTTGACGATGCCGGCGAGCCGGTAGATGCGCCCGCGCGCGTCGCGCACCGGAAAGCCGCGCTCGACGGCCCAGCGCGACTCGCCGTCGGGCCGCACGATCCGGTATTCGATCTCGTACGCGACACCGGTCGCGAGCGCGCGATATGCGGCCTCGACCGCGGCCTCGTCCTGCGGATGAATGTGGTTGGCCCAGTGTCGCCCGCTCGGCGTCGGCTCGTGCGCCGCGTCGCCCCACAGACGCCGATACGCGGGGCTCACATACAGCAGTTGCGCACTCGACGGGTCGAGCATCCAGAACACGTCGTCGATGTTCTCGGCCATCTGCCGGAAGCGTTCTTCGCTCTCGCGCAACGCGCCCTCCGCGCGGCGAACGCGCAGCAGCGCGCGCACCTGCGCGATCAGCTCGGCCGGCTCGACCGGCTCGGTCAAATAGCTGTCCGCGCCGCCTTCGAGGCCGCGCACCCGGTCCATGCTCTGCACCGCGGCCGCCGACGTGTGGATCACGAGCACGCCCGAGGTCTCGGGCGCGGCTTTGATGCGGCGGCACACTTCGAAGCCGTTCAGATCGGGCAGATTGACGTCGAGCAGCACGAGGTCCGGCTGCGAAATGCGCGCGCGCTCGATCGCCTGCGCGCCGTTGCCGGCCTCGATCACGATGAAGCCCGCGCGCGACAGGATGCGCGTTTTCGCGTAACGAGCGCCTTCGTTATCGTCGACGTTGAGGATCAGATTCGCGTTCGCATCGGTCATGAAAAGGCGTGTCCGTAGGAGAATGCCCGCGCGCCGCCCAGACCCACGCCCAATCCGTTGCGGCTCGTGAAACCGTCGGTCAACGCCTCCTGAAGATCAGCAATTCCCGGACCTTGTTCGATGAAGGCGAGCCGCGGACCGATGCGGCCTTTGCGTTGCACCGTGCAGGAGTAGACGTCGCCGCCGCGGCCATACGTCAGCGTGTCGCGCGCGAGTTCGCTCGCCGGGCTCACCGCTTCAGCGTCGAGCACGCGCGCCATCGCGGCGCTCTCGTCGATCATCGGCCGATGAACCCCGAGGCACACCCCTTGCGAGGTTCACATGACACCAAACCTTTTCGTGGAGGTGAATCATGAAACGCATGACCAGGACGATCTTTGCTTCCGCGCTCGTGATGGCGTTGTCGGGTGGCATATACGCGCAGGCGGGCGGTGCTGGCGGCGCGGGCGGCGGCGGTAGTGCAGGAGGCGCGGGCGGCGGTGCTGCCGGCGGCACGAGCGGCGGCGGTGGTGGCGCGGGTGGCACCGGCATCGGCGCCGGTGGCGGCACGACGGGCGGCGCGGGCGGTACGGCCACTCCGGGTGTTGGCCCGGGCTCGGTCCGCACGCCGGGCAACACCGGCTCCGGCTACGGTTCGCCGGGTGTGACGGGCACCGGCGGCGGGATGGGCACCGGTACCGGCGCGAGCCCGAATAGCCCGGCGACCGGCGGCATGGGCAACAACATGAACAACGGCACGCGCAGCGGAACCGGCAACAACATGAACAACGATAACGACATGAACAACGGCAGGATGCAGAACGGGCAGTAACGGCCGTTGAGCTTCAGCGGGCGACGCGGCGTCGAGTCGCCGCGTCGCCGTTTTCCTGTGCGGCCCGCTCGTCCACACAGGCGCTGCGACGACTCATACCTCAAGGCTGCGCACAGACAAAACTACTCGCCAGATTTACATTGCCTTTGCCGATATAACGCGGAAACCCGGGATAGCGGCACAGCGGCCGCGAACGTCCATTCGTCGCCGCGGAGAGATCGGTGGCCGTCAGCGTTTCCGGCGCGACGCCGCGCGTGACCCACGCGTCGAGCGCGCCGAGCAGATCGACCGAGGGAATGAACACGCCGTTGCCATGCTGGAACCCCGGCACCATGTAGAGCCGCATGAAACGATCGACCTCGTCCTTGCCGAAACGCGCGATCAGCGCGTCGTGATACGCGATCGTCTGGTTCGGGCTGATCACTTCGTCGGCGAGACCTTGCAGCGTGATGAGCTTGCCGCCGCGCGCGATATAGCGCGACAGGTCCGGGTTCATCGAGCCGATCGTGGCCGACAGCGCGATCAGTTGCGAGCGATATTTGCCGGGCCGTTGCGGATCGAACGTCAAGGAATCGAACTGCGCGTCGCGCGCGACGAAGTAGCGCAGATAGCCGTCGCCTTGCGCGAACAGATATCCGTTCGCGCCGAACGTCGGCACCGGCTGACGCCGCGGTTGATGCGCGAGCCCGAGCGCGCCGGTCAGTTGCGTGCCCTGGAACACGTTGTAGCCGCGATAGCCGCTTACGCCCCACGCGAGCCGATACGGCAGCGACAGTCCATCTCGCATCACCAGCAAGGTGGCCAATTGCGCGTCGGTCAGACACGCATCGTGCGATGAAGTGCGCAGCGCGCAGCGCAGCGAATCGATAATCTGCGCCTCGTGCGCGCGGCACGCTTCGACATCACTGACGATGCCGTCCTCCGTGCCGTCGAGCCGGTCGCATACCTCGAGCGTGCGTTGATGGACGGCTTCGAGCAGCGCCTCTGGCACGAAGCCACCCGGCGTGCCATATTCGGCTTGGCCGAGCTTCACGCCGAGCAGCCGCACGCCGGAAAAATTCAGCGCGGGCGAATTGGCGATCACGCCGTCGTAGTCGTCGGGAAAGCGCTGCATCACCGTGTAGCCTTCGCGGCCACCCGTGGAGCCGCCGGCAAAATACATGCGCTGCGGCGGCCTGCCGTACGCGTTCGCGATCAGCGCGAGCGCGACGTCGTGCGTTTTCTTCAGATGCGCGTAGCCGAAGTTGGTCACCGCTTCATCGACGAGACCGAACTCCGCGAGCGACGAATCGCCGACATGCCCCGAGTCGTCGCCGAACGTCGCATAGCCTTGCGCGAGCGGCGCGCGATCCGGCGAGAACGGCATCACGCCAATGCCGCTGACGACCACGCCGTTGTACCCGCCACCGCCGATCTGCAACGCGCGGCCATTCCAGCGGCGCGGCAGATTCAGATCGAAGCGGATGTCGGGTGTGGTCGGATTCAGTGCCTTGATGCGGCCCGTGATGCGGCAATACTCGCCGCCTTGCTGATTGCCCTGCGCGGTCGCGCCGATCATCGCCGCACTTTCGATCAGCGCGCCGGCCGTTGGCATCTCGATCAGTTCGGGCGACAGCACCGCGCCCGCGAACTCGGCGCAGTGCATCGCGAACGGTGTTTCTTTGGCCTGCGCGGCCGTGCGATGTATCGCAAGCCATGCGAGCACCACGACGCTCATCACGGTTGCGAGTCCAACTAGCTTGCGCGTGGTGCGCATCGTAGTCGTGACGCGCCCACGGCGCTCGCGTCGTGTCATCCGCAACCCGCGCCTTTCGCGTGCGCGCGCGGCTGCTGTCCCTTCCAGCCGCTCCACCCGCGCGCGATCATCAGCAGCGCGCCGATCGCCGCGAGGTCGCCGCCGAGCCCGACCAGCACCGCGCGAAAACCATGAAAGGTGTGCGGTGTCGCCGTGTCGATCATCAACGACACCAGCGTGCCGGTGACGAAGCACACGAGCCCGGCGCGCCCGACCGTCACCACGACGGGCAGCCGCCTCGCGAGCCACGCGATGCTGCCCATCCGCACGAACTGGGCGGCGAGCCAGGCGATGACGATGAAATTGATCACACGTTCCACTGAAAGATTCTGTTTGTGCGTGCCGGGCAAAGGCTGCGTCAGCACGAAAAGTTTGACGATCGCGAAGGCAAGCACCGCAACGACCGCGACGCGCGTGAGCCACCGGGCGGCGCAGCTCGCATGAAAACGTTCGCTGATCGGCTGCATACGACACAGCATGCCGAGCACGAACATCAGCTGCCACGCAAATGGATTAAAAGCCCAGCCGGCGACATCGTCAATGCTGAATAACGCGGCAAGCGGCCGCGCGACGGCCCACAGCGTGAGGCTCACGGCAAGCGCAAGCGATACCGAGCGGCGCGCGAGCGGCACCATCACCGGCACACATAGCGCGAACAGCACATACATCGGCAGCACGCTCGACAGATACGGCTGCCGTCGTAACAGCGCGATATCGAATGCCTCACGCCACGGCTGCAACGCAAAAGGTGGCCAGCCGGTCATTTCTACCATCGCCCGATTCAGATCGAGCCGCGCGAGAACCGCGCCGGACACGAGCATCAGCATCGCCGTCAATAGATACGCGCGATAGATTTCCCAGCAGCGTTTGACGAAACGCAGCTGCGCCGCGTGTTCGCCGCGATGCGCAAGCACCGCCGTATATGCGGCCGCTGATGCATAGCCGCCGAGAAACACGAACACCTCGGCTGAATCGCACAACGCGTACGCGTGCAGCATCAGATGCGATAGCGTGCTGCCGGGAATGTGATCGAGCACGATGACGATCAGCACGATACCGCGAAAGAAATCGACTTCGACCGATCGTCCACGACCACGGCCAGATGTTTCCATTCGTCTTCTCGAAGAATGCGCGCGCCGACTGCACGCAAGAACGTGAATGGCCACGCGTCAGCGGCCAATGCCGTGCGAACTGCAAAAGGCTAATTCGTTCCCCGCATCGCCTATCTGAAATCGAGTCGTTGGCGACTGGTAATACTCGGTGCGTCTTGAACGAACGCGCGGAAAGTTTTGCGGCTTTTGATGCACGAAACAGGGACGCCCGCATTGACGGGCGGATACAAGCCTCGAAAAAAAATCATCGAACGCGCGCGGCGATTTTTTTCGCATTTTTTCCCCGTACGATGTTTTCGTGCTTTTCAGCCGCTTTGCGAATAGAGGTTTATGAAAAACAGAATTGCCGGATTCGATGGGTTGCGCGCGATCGCCGTGCTAATGGTGTTTCTGCAGCATCGTCTATTCGGCGACATCGGCGAGATCGGGCATCTCGGCGTGTGGATCTTCTTCGCGCTGAGCGGCTTTCTGATCATCGGCCTCCTGTCGTCGCAACGCGCGCGCATCGAATCGGGCGACAGCCGTTTCGGTGTCGAACTCGCACGCTTTCTGTTTCGTCGTACGGTGCGCATCTTTCCGATCTATTACCTGATGCTCGTCGTGATGTGCGGGTTGATGGCATTCGGCCTCGCGAATCCGGAGCTCGCGAGCGGCATGCCGTTTCACTTTGCGTATCTGTCTAACTTCTGGATCGGCTCGGTGCTGCGCTACTGGCCGGGCCGCTATTCGCACTTGTGGAGCCTCGCGATCGAGGAGCAGTTCTATCTCGTGGTTGCGCCGCTTTTGCTGCTGCTTGCCGCGCGGCGACATCGAGCGGCATGTTGGGCGATCGTGGCCCTCGGCCTTGCTGGGTTGTTCGCGATGCGTGCCGCGCATTGGGATGAGATCGCGATCTATACGCACCTGTTGAGCAATGTCTGGCTGCTCGCGTTAGGTGGTATCGGTGGCTTGGTGATCGCGGACGATCGCGGCCGCGTGCGTGCCTGGCTCGGTCATGGCCTGACGCTGTTCGCGCTGAGTCTCGTCGTGATCGGTTTGTGCGCGGCCGAGCCGAGATGGAGCACGCTAGACGATCCGTTGCTGTTTACCGCGATCAGCGCAATGTACGGGATCGGTATCGCGGCGCTAGTGGCTTCGATTGCGTGTTGCCGCAATGCTGCCGTGATGGGTCTGTTGCAGACGCGTTGGCTCGCCGGTCTTGGGCGCATCAGTTACGGCTTTTATCTGTATCACAACCTGATCCCCGATCTGACGCGCAACCGTCACGCCGAAGCGTTGTTCGGCGGCACCGTGCCGATGTGGGCACATATGCTTGGCATCGTCGCATCGTTTGCGATTTCGCTAGGCATCGCGTTCCTCTCGTGGCGGCTGATCGAGGCGCCGATTTTGCGGCTACACGGATCACGCCATCGTTCGGCCTCACCATCCGGCCGCCCCTCACCTGAGGCACTGCGCGGGACCGAACCGGCCAAACGATAGAAGCGCGCCTGCTTCAAACATCCGCCACGGGACCGTGGCACGCGCATTGCTGTCCGAGGCTTATCTTCAACAACTGGAGAGCATCGTGTCGAACACAGCGAACTCCCCGAGCGAGCCTGATCGGCCGGCGGACGACGATCCCGGCAGTCCACCCGCCGAGGTCTCGAAGCCCATCGGCGATGCACTCCCCACTCCGGTCGAACCGGGCCTCGACCAGCCTCTGCCGAAAAAAGGCGAAACCCCCGAACCCGACCCGAACAAATCAGGCCCAGGGGGCGGCGACCCGTCAGGTGATACCGATGCGCCGCCGGGTGTGCCCAATCCGGGACCGTCCCGGTTCGCGTAGCACTTCGAAGCGACCGTCAAGCCGCCGCGGGCTCATGCACGATCTTCAACGTGCTCTTGTGCTCGGCAATGAGCCGATAGACGGTATCGCCGGGCACGGTCTCATGCTCGAGCAACTGCTCTGAAATGTCGCGCAGTACCGGCTCGTACGCGTGCAACAGCCCGTAGCAAAGTTCGTTGAGCTCCTTGAGCAGCACGTTCGCATGCTCGATTGCGCTCTTCATTTGCAGGCCCGCGTACTGCGACGGCAGCGCCGCGAGACTGAATAGATCGCCGTCGCTGTTGAAGCCGAACTTCGACACCATGTCGAGGCTGATACGCGAGGCCTCCTGCAAGTCCGATGCGGCGCCGCTCGATGCTTCGGAGAACATCAGAATCTCCGCGTTGCGTCCGCCGAGCAGCACCTGGATTTCATTGCGGATCTCCGTTTCGCGGTACAGGTGCTTGTCCTGCGCTTTCGTGATCAGCGCGACGCCGAGCGCGCCGCCGCGCGGCAGGATCGTCACTTCCTCGAGCACGCCGGTGCCCAGCAGCGCGGCGACCAGACCGTGACCCGCCTCATGCACCGCGATGCGCTTGCGCTCGTCCTCGGTGAGCGCGCGCTCGGCGCCGCTCACGTCGCCGATGCGCGCGATCTTGATCGCTTCCATGAAGTGCTTCGCGGCGATTTCGTTATCGCCCGCCTTGCGCGCGATCAGCCCCGCCTGATTCACGACCATCGCGACGGTGGCCGGCGACAGTCCAGTCGTCAAACGCGCGAGCTGGTCGTAGTCGATATCCGCCGCTTTCGACTTCAGCCGCTGCGCGTAGAAACGGAAAATCTTCGCGCGGTCTTCGCGGTCGGGCAGACGCACCTGCACCGTGCGATCGAAACGGCCGGGGCGGCGCAACGCTTCGTCGAGATTGTCGGGATGGTTGGTCGCGGCCACCACGATCACGCCCTCGTTCGATTCGAAGCCGTCCATCTCCGCGAGCAGCTGGTTGATGATCCGGTTGCTTTCGGCTTCGACCGGGCCACCGCCGGTATCAGTGCGCTTCGCGAGACCGTCCGCTTCGTCGATGAAGATGACCGTCGGCGCGTTCTTGCGCGCGAGTTCGAACAGGTGCCGCACCTTCTGGATGCCGACGCCGTAGTACTTCGCGCTGAAATAGCTGCCGGTGATCGAAATGAAGTTCGCGCCGCATTCGCCGGCCAGCGCCTGAGCGAGCCGCGTCTTGCCGACGCCGGGCGCACCCACCATCAGGATGCCGCACGGCGCGCGCACGCCCAGCGACGAGAACTGCTTCGGATCGGAAAGGTAACCACGGATGTCGGCGAGAGCGGCCTTCGCTTCGTTCGCGCCGATCACGTCGTCGAAACGCAGCGTTGGCGTTTCGCTGAGCAGCGTCGCGCCGCCCTTCATTTCGCGCCGCATGAACCACGCCATGCCGCCGATCAGCGCGAGCGGCAGCAATACGCTCAGCACGTCGCGCAACTGCTCGAACAGTTGCGTCCAGCGCGCGCCATCGCTGTGGATGTCGACGTCGGGCAGCCACACGAGCTGATACGCGGCGGCGTCGGAGCGCTCGCCGAGCAGCAGCGCGTGCGAGAAGGTGGCGTTGTGATCGGTGACGAAGTACTTCGAGCCGTCGCGCAGCGACACCAGAATCGCGTTGGGACTCACGCCGATCGCCGCGACGTTCGCGTCGTGAATGTCGCGCAGCATCGTCGACGCGTCTTTCTCTTGATGCGTCCACGCGGATGCATCGTGACGCATCTGGCTCGCAATGCCGTTCAGCGCCGGGGCCTGCGGCACGGCGCGATGCTGGAAATACCAGCCGCCCCAACCGACCAGCACCGCGATCAGCACCGCCACAGCGCCCAACGCAATTTTGCGTGCGCGCTTTTTCCTAAGCGAATTATTTCCCGGCTTCATGAGTCATTTCCAAAATGAGGACTTGAACAAGCCCTTACTGAATCAAGCTGTCTGTCAAAATTACCTGTCGAAAGCGCAAGGTGGAGTCTGCGGAAAATCGGCTGAGGCGAAGCGCCACACGGGCGCGTGGCTTAAAGGACAATCCAGAAGGACGACGAGAAGTGCGTCCCGGTGAGCCGCGGTTGCCGAAGGCAGTATGCCCAGGTTACGCGTCTGTCAAATTCGCGGAAAAGGCCTATTTGTACCGTCTATCCGGCCGTCGACACGCCGGAAGGGGAATGCGGCGAGGGCGCGAAAGGCGTCGCCGCATTGGCTCCGGCGCACAGTTTATCAGTGTAAAAAGCGGCGCGTGTTTTCAATGTCTATATCTAACCGCACCCCAATTAAGATCAGTCAGAATTACTGGGAAAAGCGAGATTTTAGAAAGACATAATTGATCTGAAAAAACAGCTCGCGATTAAGTCAGGATTTTGGGATCCCGCGGCCATATCGGGCGGATGCGCGACGGGCCTCTGCGGGCCCGTTCGCGTCATCGCCGCTTTTCTCTCAGGTTCTGCTTTTTTGACGTCGGCGCCGAGCGGCGTCGACGGTACTCTCCTCCACTGCACTACTTCGGTCCTCGCGGACCACCCCGACATCTCAGGCCGCCGTGCGCCGCGCGACGCTGGCCTGCGCCTGCTAGCGCAACATGCCGCGCAGCTTCGCAATGCGCGAGCGCTGGCTCTCGACAAGATGATGCGTATCCTCGAGCGCGCGGATGCGCCGCTCCCAATAGACGTGGTCGAGTTCACCGGATTGCGTCGCGCGCTTGCGCGTCGCGTAGCCGAGCACACTCTCGAGATGCTGCAAATGGCTATCCGCGAACCTCGCCGGTAGCCGCCCGCCGCGTTGCGCGGCTGTTTGCCTGCTCGTAAGGCTCATCTTCGCTCCCCTCGCGTCCTGCCTGTTGGCCCGATGACCCCGCCGCATCGATTGCTCAAACCGAAAGCAATCTGCAATCTACGCGTGTGACGTTAGCGCAGTTTTGGGGCACGGCTTGACCGTGCGTCTCAAAATTGGGCGCTTGCGTCAGAAATGCCGACTGGTATGGCCGTCTTTGCATGCGCAAACGGCTCGGCGCACGGGATTGCCCGGCTTGGCGAAGCGGCGGACGAGCTGGTGCGCTGCCCGCTGCTTCAGATCGCGGAACTCGCGAATGGATTCGGATGGTCGGCGCTCAAGCCGCGCGCGGCCGGCCCCTGCGCTTCGGCTCGACCGGCCGCACGACCGCCACTGGCCGCGCGACGCGCGGCGTGCGCTTGAAATACGGCGAGCTGAGGGTGGCCGCGCTCATGTCCGACGCGGCTTCGAGCAGCGCCGGCGCGAGTTCTTTCAGCCGCGCGTCCGGCAGGCGGCTGGTCGGCCCTGCGAGGCTGACGGTGCCGACCACCAGCCCGGTCACCGGATGGCGAATCGCGGCCGCCATCGACGTCATGCCCGCCTCGTAGGTTTCGCTCGCGATGCCGTAGCCGCGCTTGCGCGCGCCGGCCAGGTCCTGCAGAAACTGCTGGATCGTCTTCGGTGCCTTCGGCCCGCGCGGGCCCGCCTTGCCGATGCCGCCCTGGCGCGACACGAGTTCGAGCGCTTCCTCGTCGCTCATGGTCGCGAGCCACGCCTGGCCGCTCGCGGTGCAATGCAGCGGCGGACTGCTGCCCATGTCCGGGTCATAGCGCAGCCCGGAGCGCGCGCCCTGCGCCTTGCCGACGAACGTAATGTGATCGTCCTCGATCACGCCCAGGCGCGCGAGTTCGCCGGACGCGCTCGCGAGCCGATCCAGCACGGGCTGCGAAATATCGAGCACGCCGGCCGTGGACAGCCACATCAGCCCGAGCGACACCAACTTCAGCGCAAGCACGTACTCGCCGTGCTCATCCTGACGCACGTAGCCTTCGTCGCTCAGCTCCGCGAGCAGCCGATGCGTGCCGCTGCGCGGGATGTTCAGCGTGTCGGCGATCACGGCCAGCTGCATGCTGCCGCCCTGCTTCGCCAGCAATTCGATGATGGCCAGCGCCCGCTCGAGATTCCCCGCCATGATCCACTCTCATTCGATTCGAATCCCACATGAGAACATGATTCCACATTGGAATTCAAGGGCACGGCGGGCGCCGGTTCCGGCAAACTGCGGTTTGCGGTTACATCATGACGTGATGGATGACGGCGTCGCCGTATAAGTCCGTTCGAGCAGAGCGAGTGTCGCCTCGCGCAGCCTGCGTGCGCGTTCGAGCGCGGAGGCGGTTTTCGCCCATTGCTGCATCGGCACTTCGAGGCTGATCGGCAGATCGTCGGGCAGCGCGCGCAGAATGCCGGCGAGATCGAGGCCGCCCTCGCCCGGAATCATGCGCTCGCAACGTGCCTGATGCAGCAACGTGTCGAGATCGGCTGGCCGTTCGGCCGGCGCGTCGCAGAACTGCACGTAGCCGAAGTACTCGCGCGGCAACGCGCGCAACGTATCCGTCGGCGTCCCCGCGCGATCGAAGTGGATCGGATCGACGATCAGCCCGGTATTGGATCGCGCGGCCGCCTTCACGATGCGCGCACCTTGCGTGACGTCCTTCACGTCGGTCCACGGCATCGGTTCGAGCGACGGCGCGAGGCCGCGCGGTTCGGCCAGCTCGCACAATCGTGCAAGCCGCTCGGCGGTGCGCGCTTCGTCGGGATCGTTGCCCGCGACCAGCACGTAGCGTGCGCCGAGTTCGGCGGCGGTGTCGAGCATCGGCAGAAATGCGTTTACGTCGGTGTCGGGCTTCAGGCGCAGAATTTCGACGTCGAGCACCTTGACACCGGTGTCGCGCACACGCGCGAGCGTTTCGCGCTTCAATGCGCCTGGGCTAATGATGTCGTGGCGCACTTCGTGATCGGTGGCGGGCACGAGGCGCAGGCCGACGCAGTCGTAGCCGGCCTGCGCGGCGCACTCGACCATCTGCGGCGGGCTCAGTTCGAGCACGGTCAACGCCGACAGCGACAGCTCGCGCGAGTTGGGCGGGGTCATGTCGTTTCCTCGAGTTCAGCGCAACGGCGAGAACGGCGCCGGCACGCAGATCGTCGACTCCATCGTCGTCAGGTGGGCCGGGCCGCCGTTCGGCGGCCAGATGCCGTACTTCACCGCTTCGGCGCGAATCCGCGAACGCTCGTCGACGCTCGCATACGGCCAGATGTTCAGGAAGCGCGGCACGGCGCCATCGAGCGCATACATCGCGCCGACGAGCGGCGAGCGCCGCGCTCGCTCGGGCACCGCCTTTTCCCATGCGTCGATCGTGTGCTGCAAGCTCGCGAGCCTGGTGCCGTACACGCGCATCTCGTAGATACCGCCGTGCACGGCCGGCTCGATCGGCGGCAGAAAGGGGAACAGCGCATAGCTGTCGATCTTCACGTCGATGATGAATTCGCCGCAGCCGAACGGATCGCCTTCGAGCAGCATACGCTTGCGCCCGGCGATCAGCGACGCTTCGGAATCGAAGCCGCGCAGCACCAGCACCTGCCCGAGCGTGCCGATATCGGAGTACCAGCAGCCGAGCAGCTTCGAGCCCGGTGCGTCGCCGTGGGCCTGGATGTTTTCGAACACCTGTGCGTTGGTGCCGATCTTGACTGTGAGCGTAACGAGGTCGTAGAGAGTCATCAGATGCGTCCTTGTGACGGGATGGAGGAATTCGGAGTGGGTTCGGTGCGCGCGGCACGGGCCGTTCCATCGGCCTGCGCCGCGCCGGCGAGCGACAGCCCCGCCAGATACCCGAAAGTCATCGCGGGTCCGAGCGTGATGCCGCCGCTTGGATAGCAGCCGCCCATCATGCTCGCGCTGTCGTTGCCGACCGCGTACAGACCCGGCACCGGCTGGCCTGCGTCGTCGAGCACGCGCGCGGCGGCATCGGTCGCGAGACCGGCGAACGTGCCGAGGCTGCCGGGCAGCAGCTTCACCGCATAGAACGGACCGTGTTCGAGCGGCGCGTTGCAGGGGTTCGGCTTGTGGCGTACATCGCCCTGCACGCGGTTGTATGGCGTCGAGCCTTTGTGAAACTGCGGATCGAAGCCGTCTTTCGCGTAGCTGTTGTAGGCGGCGACCGTCGTTTGAAGTCCCTGCGGGTCGATGCCGCACTGGCTTGCGAGTTCGGCAAGGCTGTGCGCGCGCCGTAGATAACCGGAACGGCGATAGGGCGCGGTCGGGAACGGCAACGGCTTCGAAAAGCCGAGCCCGTAACGGCGCTGGAAGCGGTGATCGCAGATCAGCCATGCGCAAACTTCCTCGCCCTTCGGCGTCGTGCCGATCAGCGCATTGATGAAGTCGTGATACGACGACGCCTCGTTGACGAAGCGCCGACCCGCGCGCGTGACCGCGATCACGCCCGGCTTCGCGCGCTCGATCAGATGCGGAAACGCGACCGCGGCCTCGCCGCTCTTGCGCGGCACCAGCGACACCGGTGCCCACGCCGCCGGCGTTTCCAGCGACGCGTCGAAATGCGCGCCGACCGCTTCGCCGAGACGAATGCCGTCGCCGGTATTGGTCAGTGGTGCGGCGGACCAGTGCTCGCGACCCGACGGCGTATAAGCGAAGGTTTGCGCGCGCCGCGCGACGTCATGCGGATAACCGCCGCATGCGAGCACGACGCCGCGCGCGGCGCGCACCTCGTGAGCGACACCGTCGATCTCGATGCGCGCCCCCGTGACGCGCCCGCCCCCGGCCCCGCCTTCGCGCAGCAAAGCAACCGCATTCGCGCCGGTACGCAAATCGACCGCGCGGTCATGCGCCGATTTCAGCAGACGCGCGACCAGCGCATTGCCGTTGACCAGATGCATCGAGCGGCCATAGCGCAACTTGTCGCTCGCGAACGCGGCGAGCCGGCGCAGCACATGCACGGCCGAACGCGGCGAGCGCGTCGCATTGAAGAAATGGGCGAGGTCCTGGCCCGACGCGATCGCCATGCCCTTCAGCGTCACCACGTCGAGCGCGGGACGCAAGCGCTCGATCAGCGAACCGAGCTCGCGGCCATCGAACGGCATCGCGCAGACAGATCGGCCACCTGTCATTGCACCCGGCGTCGTATGAAAGTCGGGAATACGATTGCCGTCGATAAAACGCACCGCCGTCTCGCGCTCGAAAAACTCGATCATTTCCGGACCGCGATCGAGCAGCGCGTCGACCTTGTCGGGATCGTAGTGGGCGCCGAGTTCGTTGCGCAGATAGGTGCGCGATGCTTCGGGTTCTTCGACGATGCCCGCGCGCGTCGCGAGCGGATTGCGCGGAATCCACATCCAGCCGCCCGACCATGCGCTCGTGCCGCCGAACACGTCGGCCTTCTCGGCCACCATCACGCGCAGACCTTGCGTGGCTGCCGTCACCGCGGCAGACAGTCCCGCCGCGCCGGAACCCAGCACCAGCACATCGCATTCGAGGATCGGTTCGCGCTTCATCTCCATTCGCTTCGTCGGTTGGGAAAATTCCGTGATGCTGAATTTGTTGAATACTATTCCACTTCTTAACCTGGTTCGAACCAGGCGTGCCCCTGGTTCGTCAGACGATCTTTTCGTTGGCGGTCTCAGTCGTGCCGCGCGCAACGAACGACGCCGCATCGCCCCGCGCGGCTTTGGCGCGCATCGCCGCATCGCGCGCCGCCAGATACGCGAACGCGAGCCCCGGTCCAAGCGTGATGCCGGGTGCCGGGTAGACACCGCCCATCACCGATTGCATGTCGTTGCCGCATGCGTACAGGCCGCCGATCGGCTGATCGTCGCGATTCAGCACGCGAGCCTTGTCGTCGCCGACGAGGCCGGTCGCGGCGCCGATATCGCCGGGATAAAGCCGCACCGCGTAAAACGGCGCGCGCACGATCGGGCCGAGGCACGGATTCGGGCCGGGCCAGTTCGCGTCGCCGTTGGCGCGCTGATAGTCGGTCGTGCCGCGCTGGAATTCCGGGTCGACGCCGGTTTTCGCGTAGTGGTTGATCCGCGCGACACTGTCGGCGAGACCGGCCGCGTCGATGCCGAGCTTGGCAGCGAGTTCGTCGAGCGTCGCGGCTTGCGTCAGATAGCCGTCCGCGAGAAACGGCGCGAGGCCCTTGCCGCCCGGCCGCACCATGCCGAGACCGTATTTGCACAGGCCGTCCGCGTCGGTGACGAGGTAGGCAGGCACCGATGGGGTCTTGCAATGTGCTTCCTGCATCGCGATGCCGAACAGGTGATACGACGTGTTTTCGTTCAGGAAGCGCCGCCCCTGCTGATTGACGACGATCATGCCGGGCTTGCCGCGATCCATGATGAAGTGCGGGAACACCGCGGTCGTGCCGTCCGCGCGCTGGCGTATCGACACCGGCGCCCAGAACGCGTTGCTGAGCGCGCCCTCGCCGTAGCGCGCGCCCGCCGCGAGCGCGAGATCCTGCGCGCTGCCGGTATGGCCCGGCGCGCCCGGGCACCACGTGAGGTCCGCATCCGGCAGCATCGCGCGGCGCCGTTGCGGATGCCGGTTGAAACCGCCGCTCGCGAGAATCACACCACCTGTGACCGAGATTTGCCGGCGCTGCCCGTTCTGACTCAGCGTGATGCCGTCGATCGCGCCGCTCGCGTTCGTGCGCAACGCTTCGAGCTTCGTGCTCACGAGCACTGTGACGTCGTGCGCGAGCAGCGAAGAGAGCAGCCGGCCGATCAGTGCATTGCCCATCACGAGACGCGTGCCGCGCGGCCAGCTGATGCGGTCGCGCGCATGCCGTACAAGCAGTTTCACCGCGTGGCGCAGCGACCGGAACGACTTCGTCATATTCAGCAAATGCCCGACGTCGTCGCGATCGACCATCATGCCGCCGAGCACCGTGAACTCGGGGATCGGCGGACGGATCAGCGCGAAGTGACGGCCGAGCTTGCGGCCGTCGAACGCGAGCGGTTCGAGCGCGCGGCCGCGCAGCGTCGAGCCTTCGAGCTCCGACAGATAGTCCGGATGAAACGGCCGCGCCCGATACTTGACGTCCGAATTCGCCTCGATATGCGCGACCGCCTGCGGCCCCGCCCGTAGGAACGCACGACGCAACGCTTCGCTGCTGCGCTCGCCGACCGCGCGGCGTAAAAAGCCCTCGGCGTTGGCGCTGCTGTCGTCGGGATTGATCGACGGGCCGTGCGGCGAGTTCGGTATCCAGGTGGTGCCGGCCGAGTACGCGGTCGTGCCGCCCACGTATTCGGTGCTTTCGACCAGCAGCACGCGCGCGCCGTCGATCGCCGCGAACAGCGCCGCCGACATGCCCGCTCCTCCCGCACCGATCACCACGACGTCGAAGGCTTCGTTCTGCTGCAAATCGCTCAATGTCTCCGCCATCTGCTGCTCCTTGTGTGCTCGTCGTTGCATCCAGCCGCAGCGGCGGTTTCGCATTCTTCTCAATATCTAGAATTTGCTTTGTTATTGGAATACTATTCCACTATTGAGAAAAAGCAAAGTTCGTGACGGGCACACAGATGTTCGAACGCGTATGCGATCGGATGGTGGAGTTTTTGCTGGAGACATCGCCGGCTGCGTAACGGCGCAAAAGAAGCAGGTGCACGCTGCTACACTGGCGCGAAATTACCCGCACGAAATGCGGCGCAATCCTGCGCCGCGTTCACATCGCCCTTTGGGCGCCAACCCATGCTTCGATTCGACAACCTCAGCAAGCGCTACAGCGACCGAGTCCTGTTCGAAGGACTGCACTTCGACACGACGTCCGGCTGCGTCGCGTTAAACGATGAATCCGGCAGCGGCAAATCGACGTTGCTCGCCATCCTCGCCGGCGCGCTCGAAGCCGATAGCGGCGACGTATGGCTCGGCGGCCATTCGCTGCGTACCGCGCAGCATGCCGCGCAAGCGCTGCTCACGTACGTGCCGGAAGACAGCATGAACTGGCCCGATCAGACCGGCCGCGATTATCTGCGGCAGATCGCGTCGGCGCGACACACCGCGCTGACCGACGACGTGCTCGCGCTCGCCGAACGCTTCGGCCTCGCGCCGCATCTGGACAAACGCTTCGAGCAGATGTCGTATGGCAGCCGCAAAAAAGTGTTTCTGACGGCGGCCGCGCTCGGCGACACCCGAGTGCTGATCGCCGACGAACCTGCCGGCGGACTCGACGCGTCCGCGCGCACGGTGCTCGCGGAGCTGTTCGGAACGCTCGGCACGACGCGCACGGTGTTTTTCACGAGTTACGACGAAGGGTTCACGCAGGCCTGCGAGGCGACGCGTGTCTGTTTCGCGGACCTCGCGAGGCACTCTTGAGCTAGAACGGTCGCGCGCGCCATGCCGGGCCGCGCGCGAGCATTCCATTCTCAGATCGCCACGCAAATCTTGCCGAAGTGCGCACCCGATGCCTCGTGCCGGAACGCGTCGGCGAGCTTGTCCAGCTCGAACGTGCTGTCGATCACCGGTTTGATGCCGGTCGTCTCCAGCGCGCGCACCATGTCGATCTGATCCTGCCGGCTGCCGACGATCAGCCCTTGCAGACGCTGTTGCCGCACCATCAGATGCGCGGTCGGCACCGGGCCCGAGCGGCCGGTCAGCACGCCGATCAATGCAATATGCCCGCCGATGCGGCATGCGGTGATCGACTGCGGCAGCGTGCCTGGACCGCCCACTTCGATCACGTGATCGACGCCGCGCCCGTTGGTGATGTGACGCACCTCTTTGCCCCACTCGGGATTGTCGCGATAGTTGATCGCATGGTCGGCACCGAGTTCGCGCAGCTTCGCGAGCTTCGCATTCGACGACGACGTTGCGATCACCGAAGCTCCCATCGCCTTCGCCATCTGCAAGCCAAAGATCGACACGCCGCCGGTGCCAAGCACCAGCACACTGCTGCCCGCCTTCAACTGACCATCGACGACCAGCGCACGCCACGCGGTCAGCCCCGCCGTGGTCAGCGTCGCCGCTTCGGCGTGGCTATAGCCGGCCGGCGCGTGCGTGAAGTAGTGGCTCGGCAGCACGACGGCTTCGCGCGCGTAACCGTCGACGCCGTCGCCTGGGGTCGTCGAAAAATCGCCGAGTGCGGGCGAGCCGTTTTCCCAGTGCGGGAAGAAGCACGACACGACATGATCGCCGGGCTTGAATTCGCGCACGCCCGCGCCGACCGCTTCGACGACGCCCGCGCCATCGGCCATCGGAATGCGGCCCGCCTCGGCCTGCAGATTGCCGCAGACGACGCCGTAGTCGTGGTAGTTCAACGAGCTCGCGCGAATGCGCACGCGAATCTGCCCGGCCCCGGGCTGACCGGGATCGGGCAGATCGACGACCTGCAGGCTATCGACGGTGGCGGGCGAACCGATTCTGACGGCTTTCATGTTGTTCGTTCCTCGATGAGTGATGCGTGATAGGTGTCGGACGCGCATGCACCATGTCCGCGCGAGCGCTGCGCTATTTGACGGTCTGGATGACCTCGAAGCCTTCGAATTCCGGGTGGCCGAGATACAGTACGCGGCTTTCGTTACCGGCACTGCGATGCGCGGCGCGAAACGCATCGGACCTGGTCCATGCCTCGAACGACGCCTGGTCGCGCCAGATCGTATGGCTCGAATAGAGCACGTGATCGTCCTTGCGCGGTCCCTTCAGCAAATGGAATTCCACGAAGCCCGGCACCTCTTTCAGATGGGTGTCGCGCGTGGTCCACAGATGTTCGAAAGCGTCCTCGGAGCCGGGCGCCACTTTGAAGCGGTTCATCGCGATGTACATACGGTCAGCCTCGTCGAGTGAGTGATGCTGCCAATGATGCTGGATTGGTGATCCGGTGGCATTTCATTATAGGCGTGCATTGCTTTGCCTTCGCTTGACCCTACCACGGTGGGAAGCCCCACGATGTCCGACGTGACCGCTAGAATCGCGCGGATCACGTCGCCACTCTCTTCAACAACGGAAATCGAATATGAAAAATCTTCGCGCGGCGCGCGCTCTCTGTGTGTTCGGCGGTTTGGCATTCGCGGCGGCGGTTCTGCCCGCTCACGCGCAACATCAGGGCATGCCCGGCATGAATATGCAGGATTCGGCGCATGCGGACGCGGGCGCATCGACGCAAGCCTTCAAGGCCGCCGATGATCGCATGATGCATGACATGAGCGCCCCCGAATACACAGGCGACGCGGATCGGGATTTCGTCGCGCACATGATTCCGCATCACCAGGGCGCAATCGAGATGGCGCAGGCGGAGTTGAAATACGGCAAGGACCCCGAGATCAAGAAACTCGCGCGCGACATCATCAAGGCGCAGCATGACGAGATCGCGTTCATGCGGCGCTGGCAGGAAAAGCACGGCGGCAAGTAACGCGCCGCGAGCGTCACCAGCGTGGGTGCTTGCGCAGCAGCGGCGACATCGCGATCAGACCGATGATCGGCCCCGGCAGCAGCAGCCACGCGACGCGCACGTCGAGCGCGTGAAACACGCTCGTCGACCACAGGATCGAGCATGCGGACAGGAAAAAGCCGAAGCTGTTCTGCAGCGTCAGCGCGCCGCCGATCTTGTCGGCGGGACAGGCCTTCACGGACAGCGCAGAAAACTGCGGCGAATCGGCGATCACGCTGATGCCCCACACGAGTAGCAGCGCAAGCTGCGCGGCGGTGCCGAGGCCGGTGGTCAGCGGATAAATCGCGCACAGCGTGCCCGATATCGTCAGCGCAAGCGCGGCGGTGCGCGCGCTGCCGACCGCCTGGCTGAGCCTGCCCCCGAACAGGCAGCCGAGCGCGCCGATCGCGATGATCAGGAACGACCACAACGCGACGGTGCCCGGTGCCGCCGGCGCGCCGCTCGCGAACGCGCGCTGCACGAGCAGCGGCGTCAGCGTCCAGAACGCGTACAACTCCCACATGTGACCGAAATAGCCGAGCGCGGCCGAGCGAAACTCGCTGATGCGCACGACCTGTCCGACGCCCGCCGACAAACCGAAGCGCCGGATGCCCGCGCGCCGCGCGTGCGGCCCCTCGCCGAGCACGAACACCAGCAGCGCGCCGATCACCGCGAGCCCTGACGAAGTGAGCACCACGGTTTGCCACGGCACGCCCGACAGCAACGCGCGAATCGCATGCACCGACGCCGTGCCGAGCGTCAGCATCGCGACGAGCAACGCGAGGGTCTGCGCGGCGCGGCGCGGGTCCCACGTCACGAGCAGTTTCATGCCGAGCGGATAGATGCCCGCGAGCGCGACGCCCACGCCGAAGCGAAACACGAGCGCCGACGCGAGCCCGCTGCTGCAAAGCGCGAATAGCGCATTCAGGGTCGCGCCGAGCACGCCGCAGACGGCGAACACCTTGCTCGCCGACAGGCGATCCGCGAGTCCGGTGGTCGCCGACAGCAAGGTCCCGACGATAAAGCCGGCCTGCACCGCATTCGTCAGCCAGCCGATCCCGGACGCGCTCAGTTGCCACGCGATCTGCAAATCGCGCATCGCGCCGTTCGCGCTGAACCACAAGGAGGTGCCGAGCAATTGGGCAATCGCGATCACGAGCACCGCGCGTTTGGCACGCACGTTATCGCGCGCCGCGTCGGCGGAATTCGTTGCGTCGGCGTCCAGCCTGTTCTGCATCGTGCCTCCTCTGCGTCGGGTCTGAGCCGGCCGCTGGGAGTCGTTGTGGGAGCGGCCGTCTCGAGCGGCCATTGTAGATGACGCGTCGGTTCACAGCGGCGGATGCGACGGCTGCGGCAGCCGCACACAACCCTCCATCAACACGCGCGCGCTGCGGCTCATCATCGCCTTCGTGACGACCCACTCGCCGTCCTTCAGGCTCGCCTGCGCGCCGACGCGCAACGTGCCCGACGGATGCCCGAAGCGCACCGACTCGCGCTCGCCGCCGCCCGCCGCCTGATTGACGAGCGTGCCGGCGATCGCCGCCGCAGTGCCGATCGCGACCGCCGCCGTGCCCATCATCGCGTGATGCAGCTTGCCCATCGACATCGCGCGCACCAGCAGATCGACGTCGCCCGCGCGCACCGGCTTGCCGCTCGACGCCACGTAGTCGACCGGCTTAGCGACGAACGCGATCTTCGGCGTGTGCTGGCGCGTCGCGATCTCGTCGAGATGCTTGATGAGCCCCATGCGCAGCGCGCCATGCGCGCGGATCGTCTCGAACATCGCGAGCGCTTTCGCATCGCTATTGATCGCGTCCTGCAACTCGGTGCCCTTGTAGCCGATCGCTTCGGCGTCGACGAAAATCGTCGGGATGCCCGCGTTGATCATCGTCGCCTTCAGCGTGCCGACGCCGGGCACTTCCAGGTCGTCGACGAGGTTGCCGGTCGGGAACATCGCGCCGCCCGCGCCTTCTTCGTCGGCGGCCGGGTCGATGAATTCGAGCGGCACTTCGGCGGCCGGGAAGGTCACACCGTCGAGCTCGAAGTCGCCGGTTTCCTGCACCGCGCCATCGGTCATCGGCACATGCGCGATGATCGTCTTGCCGATATTGGCCTGCCAGATCCGCACGATCGCGACGCCGTCACGCGGCACGCGGCTCGCATCGACGAGGCCCGCGCTGATCGCGAACGGTCCCACCGCGGCCGACAGGTTGCCGCAATTGCCGCTCCAATCGACGAACGCCTTGTCGATCGACACCTGACCGAACAGATAGTCGACGTCGTGATCGGGCCGGCTGCTGCGCGAGATGATCACGGTCTTGCTGGTGCTCGACGTCGCGCCGCCCATGCCGTCGATCTGCTTGCCGTACGGATCGGGACTGCCGATCACGCGCATCAGCAGCGCGTCGCGCGCGGCGCCCGGCCGTTGCGCGGCCTCGGGCAGATCCTGCAGACGGAAAAACACGCCCTTGCTGGTGCCGCCGCGCATGTAGGTGGCCGGAATCCTGATCTGTGGTGAGTGCATGAAAGTGTCCTGATGTGAGCTGTTCTTTGATGAGGAAGGGCGATGCGGCGTATCAAGCCGCATCGCCCTCTTCCGCTGTGACGTTCAGTGCAAAACTCGCTTCAAACCATCAAGCCGCCGCCCTGGCCGACTCGAGAAAGTCCTGCGCGAAACGCTGCAGCACGCCGCCGGCTTCGTAGATCGAAACTTCTTCGGCCGTATCGAGCCGGCACGTCACCGGCACTTCGACACGCTCGCCGTTGCGGCGATGAATCACCAGCGTCAGATCGGCGAGCGGCTTGCGCTCGCCGATCACGTCGAACGTCTCGGTGCCGTCGATGCCGAGCGTCAGGCGATTCACACCCGGCTTGAATTCGAGCGGCAACACGCCCATGCCGACGAGGTTCGTGCGGTGAATCCGCTCGAAGCCTTCCGCGACGATCGCTTCGGTGCCCGCCAGCCGCACGCCCTTCGCGGCCCAGTCGCGCGACGAACCCTGGCCGTAGTCGGCGCCCGCGATCACGATCAGCGGCTGCTTGCGCTCCATGTACGTTTCGATCGCTTCCCACATGCGCGTGACCCTGCCCTCGGGCTCGATGCGCGCGAGCGAACCGGCCTTCACCTGGCCGTTCTCGATCACCATCTCGTTCTTCAGCGTCGGGTTCGCGAAGGTCGCGCGCTGCGCGGTCAGGTGATCGCCGCGGTGCGTCGCGTACGAGTTGAAGTCTTCTTCGGGCAGGCCCATCTTCGTCAGGTACTCGCCGGCCGCGCTGTCGGGCAGAATCGCGTTCGACGGCGACAGGTGGTCCGTCGTGATGTTGTCGCCGAGCACGGCCAACGCGCGCATGCCCTTGAGCGTGCGCTCGCCGGCGAGCGCGCCTTCCCAGTACGGCGGACGTCGAATATAGGTGCTTTGCGCGCGCCAGTCGTACAGCGGGTCGGCCTTCGCGCCGGTGTCGGCGGACAGCGCGAACATCGGTTCATACACCTTGCGGAATTGCTCCGGCTTCACGCTCGCCGCGACGATCGCATCGATCTCCGCATCCGACGGCCACAAATCTTTCAGCGTGACCGCATGACCGTCCGCATCGACGCCGAGCACGTCCTTTTCGATGTCGAAGCGGATCGTGCCCGCGATCGCATAAGCGACCACCAGCGGCGGCGACGCGAGAAACGCCTGCTTCGCAAACGGATGGATGCGGCCGTCGAAGTTGCGGTTGCCCGACAGCACGGCGGTCGCGTACAGGTCGCGCTCGATCACTTCCTTCTGGATCACCGGGTCCAACGCGCCGGACATGCCGTTGCACGACGTGCACGCATACGCGACCACGCCGAAGCCGAGTTGTTCGAGTTCCGGCAGCAGCCCTGCCTCTTCCAGATACAGCGTGACCGCCTTCGAGCCAGGCGCGAGCGAGCTCTTGACCCACGGCTTACGCACGAGTCCGCGCCGGTTCGCATTGCGCGCGACGAGGCCCGCGGCGATCATGTTGCGCGGATTGTTCGTATTGGTGCAGCTCGTAATCGCGGCGATGATCACCGCGCCGTCCGGCATCAGACCGGGCTCGTTCTCGACCTTTCCGCTGACGCCGCGCGCGGCCAGCTCTGACACCGGCAAGCGGCGATGCGGATTCGACGGCCCCGCGAGCGTGCGCACCACGGTCGACAGATCGAACTTCAGCACGCGCTCGTACTCGGCATGCTTCAGCGTATCGGCCCACAAGCCGGTGTGTTTCGCGTACGTTTCGACGAGTTTGACGAGTTCGTCGTCGCGGCCGGTCAGCTTCAGATAGCGAATGGTCTGCTCGTCGATGTAGAACATCGCGGCGGTCGCGCCGAACTCGGGCGCCATATTCGCGATCGTCGCGCGATCGCCCAGCGTCAGGTTCGCCGCGCCCTCGCCATAGAACTCCAGGTACGCGCCGACCACCTTCTGCTTGCGCAGGAATTCGGTCAACGAAAGCACCACGTCGGTCGCGGTGATGCCCTCGCCCGGCTTGCCGCTCAGCTCCACGCCGACGATATCGGGCAGCCGCATGTACGACGCACGGCCGAGCATCACGCTCTCCGCTTCGAGGCCGCCGACGCCGATCGCGATCACGCCGAGCGCATCGACCATCGGCGTATGCGAGTCGGTGCCGACCAGCGTGTCGGGAAACGCGACGCCGTCCTTCACCTGCACGACCGGGCTCATCCGTTCGAGGTTGATCTGATGCAGGATGCCGTTGCCCGGCGGAATCACATCGACGTTGCGGAACGCGCGCTTGGTCCAGTTGATGAAGTCGAAGCGGTCTTCGTTGCGGCGGTCTTCGATTGCGCGATTCTTCGCGAACGCGTCCGGATCGAAACCGCCGCACTCGACGGCGAGCGAGTGATCGACGACCAGCTGCGTCGGCACCACTGGATTCACGAGCGACGGATCACCGCCTTGCGCGGCGATCGCATCGCGCAGGCCCGCCAGGTCGACGAGCGCGGTCTGGCCCAGAATGTCGTGGCACACGACGCGCGCCGGGAACCACGGAAAATCGAGCTCGCGTTTGCGTTCGATGATCTGTTTGAGCGAAGCGGTCAGCGTCACCGGATCGCAGCGGCGCACCAGGTTTTCGGCGAGCACACGCGACGTGTAGGGCAGCTTGTCGTAGGCGCCGGGTTCGATCGCGTCGACCGCGGCACGCGTATCGAAGAAGTCGAGTTCGGTGCCCGGAAGGCGTTTGCGGTTGGCAGTATTCATGACGTAGGGACAGGACGGTTATCGGCCGCCGGACGGTGTGCCGGCGGCCTCCGGGAGCGCGTCGCTCGCGCGGCCGGACGGGCAGTGCAGGTAGTTTAGCTCGCTGCCGACGGGTTGCTGATTTGCGATTGTTCGATGCTTCCAGCGGAGCGGCCGCGCGATGCGTGCCGCTCCCAGGCTCACGTCAAACGCGCTTCGCCAGCGGCACGAACGGCAGGTCGTCCGGTCCGGTGTAGTTCGCGCTCGGCCGGATGATCTTGTTGTCGACGCGCTGCTCGATGATGTGCGCGCTCCAGCCGGCCGTACGCGAGATCACGAACAGCGGCGTGAACATCGCGGTCGGCACGCCCATCATGTGATAAGACACCGCGCTGAACCAGTCGAGGTTCGGGAACATCTTCTTCGCTTCCCACATCACCGATTCGAGGCGCTCGGCGATCGAGAACAGCTTCATGTTGCCCGCTTCCTTCGACAGCTTCTTCGCGACTTCCTTGATGACCTTGTTGCGCGGGTCCGAGATCGTGTACACCGGATGGCCGAAGCCGATCACGACTTCCTTGTTCTCGACGCGGCGGCGGATGTCGGCTTCGGCTTCGTCGGGTGTCTGGTAGCGCGACTGGATGTCGAACGCGGCTTCGTTGGCGCCGCCGTGCTTCGGGCCGCGCAGCGCGCCGATCGCGCCGGTGATCGCCGAATACATGTCCGAGCCGGTGCCCGCGATCACGCGGCCCGTGAACGTCGACGCATTGAACTCGTGCTCCGCGTACAGGTTCAGCGACACGTGCATCGCCTCGACCCACGCCTTCGACGGCTCGACGCCATGCAGCAGATGCAGGAAATGGCCGCCGATCGAATCGTCGTCGGTTTCGACCTCGATGCGCTTGCCGTTGTGCGAGTAGTGATACCAGTACAGCAGCATCGAGCCGAGCGAGGCCATCAGCTTGTCGGCGATGTCGCGCGCGCCGGGCAGGTTGTGATCGTCCTTCTCCGGCAGCACCGTGCCGAGCACCGACACGCCGGTGCGCATCACGTCCATCGGATGCGCGGCGGCCGGAATCCATTCGAGCGCGGCCTTCACGTTGGCGGGCAGACCGCGCATCGACTTCAGCTTCGTCTTGTAGGCGGTCAGTTCGGCCTGCGTGGGCAGCTTGCCGTGGACCAGCAGGTAAGCGATCTCCTCGAATTCGCACGCGCCTGCGATATCGAGAATGTCGTAGCCGCGATAGTGCAGATCGTTGCCGGTCTTGCCGACCGTGCACAGCGCGGTGTTGCCCGCGGTCACGCCCGACAGCGCGACGGATTTTTTCGGCTTGAAAGCGCCTGTGTTCGGCGTGCTGTTGTCTGCTTCGCTCATTTGGATTGTCTCCGGGAAAGGATTGGAATTTGGCGCATTGCGTTGACTGGGCTGCCTAGAACGCAAGGAACGGGCCAGGCCGGACGCCGCCTGCTAAGTGCCTGATTTGACGCAAGTGTGGCGAACCAATCACGCGGGCTCGCCATACACTCGATTTCATTAATGAAACTACGAATTTCAAATTGGGAACGAATGCTCGCATAATGGAGCCTCCGAACCAACCCGCCGTCGCGAGCCGCCCACCTTGAGCACCTCTCTTTACGAACCGCCGCAGCGTCCGCGCGTCTGGGCGCTGAGCATCAGCCGCCTGCGCGATCTGTTCTTCGACATCGCCGGCGAATACGTGGATCGCGCGGATGTCCGCATCGTGTCGCACGCGTTCGAAGACGCAGTGCGCGAAATCGAGGGCGCGGGCGCCGCGCGTCCCGATGTCGTGCTAGCGGGCGGCTCGAACGGCGCGTATCTGAAGACGCGCGTGTCGGTGCCGGTCGTGCGCATCAGTCCGACCGGCTACGACGTGATGCATGCGCTCGCGCGCGCGCGTCGCGAAGGCGCGCGCGTCGCGCTCGTCACGCACGGCGACACCCCCGACGAAGTCCGCCGTTTCACCGCCGCGTACGCGCTCGACGTCACGTTCGCGTCGTATCAGTCCGCGCAGGACGCCGAGAGCGTCGTGCTCGATCTCAGCGATCGCGGCATCGACGTCGTGGTCGGCCCGGGCATGGTCACCGATCTAGCCGCCAACGCGGGCATGGACGCGGTGTTTCTGTACTCGCGCGCGTCGGTGCGGGCCGGCTTCGATACCGCGCTCGAAGTCGCGCAAGCGACGCGCCGCGAAACCGTGCGGCGTCAGCGGCTCGACACGTTGCTGCAGCATCTGCGCGACGGCGTCGTCGCGCTCGATGCGCAAGGCCGCGTCGAACTGATGAACCAGCGTCTCGCGAGCGTGCTCGGCATCGATGCCGCGAAGGCCGTCGGCCGCGCGCTGCTCGAACTCGCGCCCGACCTCGCGGGCAGTCTGCCCGACGCGGAGGGCGACAGCTTCTGCACGGTACGCGGCGCGAGCTATGTCGTGCATCGCGGGCCGCTCGCGAGCAGCGGCGCGGCGCCGGGCACCGTGCTGACGTTTCAGGAATCGCGCGCGGTCGAGCGGCTCGATCGCACGTTGCGCGCGCGGCAACGTGTGCAGCAGTTCACCGCGCGCTACCGGCTCGACGATATCGTCGGCGCGTCGGAATCGATCGAACGGGTGCGCGCGCTGGTCACGCGTTATGCGAGGTCGGACGCGACCGTGCTGATTCTCGGCGAGAGCGGCACCGGCAAGGAGATGATCGCGCAGAGCATGCATCAGTTGAGCGTACGGCGCGACTTCGCCTTCGTCGCGATCAATTGCGGCGCGTTTCCGGAGGCGCTGCTCGAAAGCGAGCTGTTCGGCTACGAGGAAGGCGCGTTCACCGGCGCGCGCAAGGGCGGCAAGGCGGGGCTGATCGAGGTCGCGCATCGCGGCACGCTGTTTCTCGACGAGATCGGCGAGATGCCGTTGCCGTTGCAGAGCCGCCTGTTGCGCGTGTTGCAGGAGCGCGAGGTGGTGCGGCTCGGATCGACGGAGCCGATGCGCGTCGATATCCGCGTGGTCGCGGCGACGCATCGCGCGCTGACCGACGCCGTCGCGGCCGGCAGTTTCCGCGCCGATCTGTACTACCGGCTCAACATCCTGAGCATCGCGCTACCGCCGCTGCGCGAGCGGCCGAACGACTTGCTGCCGCTCGCCGCCGAACTGTTGCGCCAGGCGGCCGCGCGCGAGCCGAGGTTGGCCGCGCGCGTGCCCGACGCGCAGACCGCCGCGCGCATGCTCGAGGGGTTGGGTGGGGCGCTGCGGCGCTATGCGTGGCCGGGTAATGTGCGCGAGTTGCAGAACGTGATCGAGCGGATCGTGGTTGAACTCGCCGATAACGACGCGGGCACGGATGCCAGCGCGGCGCTCGTCACGCGCGACATGCTGCGCGTGATCGCGCCGGAAGTCGTCGAGCCCATCGCGCGCGCGAAGCCGGCGGCGCTGACGCTGCGCGAGCGCAGCCGTCATGTCGAGGCCGATGAAATCCGCGCGGTGCTCGCGTCTCACGAAGGCGATCGCGATGCTGCTTGCGCCGCGTTGGGCATCAGCAAGACGACGTTGTGGCGCAAGTTGAATGCGGGGCGGTAGGTGTGGGGCATGGTTGCGAACGGTGCGCCGGAGCTACGGCTGCACTGCCCGAACGATCACGCCGTTCCAGCCGAATACGACGCGATGCGCATCCATGCGGAATACAGCCGCGCAATTGTCGCTGTCCAGCAGTAGGGTCTTTTGGGGCAAGCCCGTATCGTCGAGGTTGATACCGTAATAGTCCTTGAGCTTCGGCGCGGTATCGACGGTGCGGACACTGAAACCGCCGTGCGGACGACAGCGCTCGCCGGCGAATTCGATCTGATCGGTCGATATGCTCAGCACCTTGCCGAGCAGTCTTTTTGCCTCGGGTATGCCACCGGAAACGTCGCTGTATCCGACCACATCGGTAACGGTCCATTTTCCGTTGAATGATGACGGGGTGGTCGTGGGCCCGGCCGCGAAGCAGGTGGTGGCAGTCAGGCAAATTGCTAACGCCAGGTACAGTGGTTTGAGCGTCACGGCCGCTGCTTCCTGAAGTGCGCCGATTCCCGCACTCGTCGATTCGCAAGTCCCTGGCTCCTGCGCGGCGAGCCAATCGGGCGCCCCCGCCGATCGCGTGGGGTTACCACCACATTGAGAGACATATGCTGCGCAACCGCTTCCATATCGCCCCGATTTGCAGGGTCCAACGCCTCTCGTGTATTCCGATTCGTCGAGTTGTATGCGAAAGAGACTGCCGCGTCGAACTGCGCTTGAGTCAGTGCGTATTCTGTGACCGTGGCCCTAACGAGCCGCTCGGCGTCGTGAACGCGCGCCGTGAAGATAGCGTTCACCTGCTCAGGTAAGACCGCGCGCTGCAACTCTGCAGGTGTGCAGGGTCCGAAGTGCGCCAGTGTTCCCACGCCCCATGTGCAGATTCCGTTGATGGGGCATCGTTGTAATAGCGCATGACCACGCCCTCGTTGACCCTCAGTGCAGCGTAACCTTCTGGGCTCATCTTCATTGCGTCGTTTGCGCGCGGCGTATCTGCTGCCATGTCATCTCCCTGAAAAACGAATGCACAAGTGAGCGCGGTGGACAATGTGCTCGCCGCCCGCAAGAGGAAGGAGAATCTACCACTGCTTTCCGTGTTTGAGGCGCGACGCACTTCATTTTGGGCCGTCGCCTATCGTGGCTTCATCTCTCGCGCAATCGGCTGCCCGAACATCATGCGGCCTCCTTGATGCATCACGCATTGCGCTTTTTGACGCCTTGCGTTGGCATCGCACGAATCGCCTACCCAGCGTCGATCTCGAGCGTCTCGAATTCCACAGCCAGCTCAGCGCCGGCAGTTGCGAGGACTAGTGCTACTTGCGACCCGGGTGTCTTCGAAAATCGCTCGCTTTTAGAAAGCATGGTGCGCGCGAGATCGTAATTCGTGTCCCCCGGCGTGAGAATCCTTATCTCAAAGACAATGTTATTGGCCACGCTGAAATGTTCGACGGTGCAGCGACTAGTTCCGCTAAAAGTTGCCGTTGCTCGCTTTCCTTCATCTTCCAACATAACAATAAGTTTATGCCTATCCGGAACCACGAGAGCTTTGATATACCAGTCGTGGAAATGGCCAAATTCCTGGAGTTTGTCCATCAAACAATTCCTTTACCAAGGTAGTAGCGAGAATGCATTTCCCTTATCTCTAACGCCATTTTCCCAATTGTGGGAGTGTGGAACACCAAACCCGTGATCGTGGCCGAAATCTATATCGACGGCCGCATTACCGTCTCCGTCGTATAGTCGCCATTGCTTCTTGCCCGATGCGTTTTCGACCCATTGGTTGGGCGGCCCTCCTTGAGACGGAAGCCATGCCGTTTGCATGTCCTCGCCCGCCGGAATGTCCTCGCTGTACTGAAACGGCTGAGCGTCGCTGAACAAACTAGCAGGGGCAGAATACGACGGGGTCCCGGCATTCTGCGGCACGCGCGGGCTGTTGCCATAGAGTGACCTGAGCATGCGCAAGTCGCTCGATTGCTGCTCGCGCACGGAGCCCGACCGGGACGCCCTTTCCCGCTGCTCCCGTATCGCCTGCACGCACTTTCGCATCTCGTCCCGCTCAGGGACAAAGATCAGACTACCGCGCTTCCCTCGCTGTACAGGGCTTTGGCAACCTCATCGTCTCTCATCCTGTACATATGAAAGCGGTTGTGACTCCGGCCGAGCATATCGCGCAACTCGTACGACTGGTGCGACAGCAGCATGGATGGGCTATATCGCAGCCACGCTGCGCGCGCTTCCTCCATGCCCTGCACGATGTCGTCGTGCGACTCGCGGGGTACGCTTGCCGGCAACGCAAAATGGAACCACCGGTCGACGTCAAACAGCCACGAAGATTCGATGTGAAGGTTGAACGATCTGTAAAGGCTGATCGAGAAGAAATGTCCGTGCCGCCTTTCACGGACCTCATGGAAAGAACCGAGGGAAAGTGAAGTCATCGTGCCTCACAGTCAGTCAAGGAGGCCCGATTGTGCAACAAGACACCATCCCCAAAAACCCCTCGTTCAGCCTCCCATGAGATGCGTGCCGCGCCTTCCTCGTCGCGCAGACTCTCAAGTCATCGGATCAATATGCACATCCATCCCCGCCTCCGCCCTAACGACAAACCGCACGAACGAACGCACCACGAATAGAATAACCGTCACCGAATCCCCAACCCATTCCCCAAGGAGGAGACCAGCATGTCGAACAAATACCGGATTGCCGTCATCCCCGGCGACGGCATCGGCGTCGAAGTGATGCCCGAAGCGCTGCGCGTACTCGAGGTCGCGACGCAACGCTTCGGTATCGAACTCGAGTATCAGCACATCGAGTGGGCGAGCTGCGACTACTACGCGAAGCACGGCAAGATGATGCCGGACGATTGGAAAGCGCAACTTAAATCGGCCGATGCGATCCTGTTCGGCGCGGTCGGTTGGCCCGACACCGTGCCCGATCACATCTCGCTGTGGGGGTCGCTGCTGAAGTTTCGCCGAGAGTTCGACCAGTACGTGAACCTGCGTCCGGCGCGCCTATTTGCAGGCGTGCCGTCGCCGCTCGCGGGACGCAAGGCCGGCGACATCGACTTCTGGATCGTGCGCGAGAACACCGAGGGCGAGTATTCGTCGGTGGGCGGCGTGATGTTCGAAGGCACCGAACGCGAGTTCGTGCTGCAGGAGTCCGTGTTCACACGGCACGGCAGCGAGCGCGTGCTGAAGTTCGCGTTCGATCTCGCGCAGCGCCGCGCGCGCAAGAAAATCACGGTCGCGACGAAGAGCAACGGCATCGCGATCAGCATGCCGTGGTGGGACAAATGCGCGGCCGGCATCGCCGCGCAGTATCCGGACGTCACGTGGGACAAGCAGCACATCGACATCCTGTGCGCGCGCTTCGTGCTTAACCCGGACCGTTTCGACGTGGTCGTCGCGACCAATCTGTTCGGCGACATCCTGTCCGATCTCGGCCCCGCGTGCACGGGTACGATCGGCCTCGCGCCATCGGGCAACCTGAATCCGGACCGCAAGTTTCCGTCGCTGTTCGAGCCGGTGCACGGGTCGGCACCCGACATCGCCGGCAAGCACATCGCGAATCCGATCGCGATGATCTGGTCGGCCGCGATGATGCTCGACTTCCTCGGTCATTCCAGCGGCAAGGAACGCGAGGCGCACGACGCGATCCTGAAAGCGATCGAGGCGACGCTGATCGACGGTCCGCACACCGGCGATCTCGGCGGCAACGCAAGCACGAGCGAAGTCGGCAAGGCGATTGCTGCGAAACTCGCGTGATATGAAGCAAAGACGGCGCAGCGCGCAGATGCGCCGTCATCGACAGTTGTGCCGCTCACAGAGCGACCATTCGCCATTGTGCGTCACCAAGGCGCCGCGAATCAGCGCGACGAGCGGCAAATACACGGCCGCGCTTTTGTTCAAGCCCCACACGTAGACGGGCAGCGACAGCACCCGCTGCAAGTCGAAGCCCCATTTGAATACGTCTACGCCGGACGGCGCGAGCGCGAGTACCTTGCGGAGAAGGTCTTTTTGAACGGCACGAAGCCGACGCCTACCGCCATCGCGAGCAGAAACACGAGCCGATGGTTTCAGTGTTGCATTTCACGCACGCGCCCGATCTCGCGCAACTGTGCGGCATTCCCGTCTACGTGATTGCGGGCTTTCTCGGCAACCGGTATTGGGCGATGCGCGAACGCGCACGCTGAAAATGCGCATCGTATCCACACCTCATTGATATCTGTTCACGATTTTGTCGATGTCGCGGGATACGGTGAGCACATATCGGAAGAACATTTACTGTCTTTTGCGCAAGGCGCCGAACATAGCGACGTCTTACGGAAAGATTACCCATGCCATTCACCAGGGACGCCGCTATGAGCCGAGAAGCCTATCCGATCGAAGTCGAATTCCCCGATATTGCGCAGCACGAGCAGTCGTCGTCGGGCATCGCATACGTTCACACGTTCGATTCGGGCGTGCCCGGCCCGCACGTGATGATCAACACGCTCACACATGGCAACGAAGTGTGCGGCGCGATCGTCGTCGATGAGTTGCTGCGCCGCGCGCTGCGGCCGCGACGCGGGCGGCTCACGCTGTCGTTCGCGAACGTCGCCGCGTACCGGCGTTTCGATCCCGCGAATCCGGACGCCGCGCGCTTCGTCGATCAGGACTTGAACCGCGTGTGGACGGCGGCGGTGCTCGACGACAGGTCGCGCACGTCGAGCGAACTTAAGCGCGCGCGTGCGATGCGCCCGGTGATCGACACGGTCGACGCGCTGCTCGACCTGCATTCGATGCACGAGCGGTGCAAGCCGCTGATCGTCGCGGGACCGCTGCAAAAAGGCATCGACCTCGCGGTGCGGCTCGGTACGCCCGCCACGGTGATCTGCGACGAAGGGCATCCCGAAGGCCGCCGCATGCGCGACTACGAAGGGTTCGGCGATGCCGCGAGCCCGAAGAACGCGCTGCTGATCGAATGCGGCCAGCATTGGGAGCGCGGTGCGGTGGCGGTCGCACGCGACGCGACCGCGCGTTTCCTGTTGCTGGCCGGCGTGGTGGACGAGACGGATCTGCCGCCGGGGTGGCTCGCGCCGTTGCCGCCCGAGCAGAGCATCGTGCGCGTGACACAGCCGGTCGTCGCGACCAGCATGGACTTCAGCTTCGCGGCGGCGTACACCGGCCTCGAGGTTTTCGCCAAGGCGGGCGCCGTGATCGGCTGGTCCAACGGCGAAGAGGTGCGCACCCCCTACGACAACTGCATGCTCGTGATGCCGTCGCTGCGGCAGTTGCGCCCCGGTGTGACCGTCGTGCGGCTGGGACGAATCGAGCGGACGGTGGCTCATCCCGCGGTGACGAGCTGACCGGCGGGTGTCTCGAAGCCGTTTGCCGCTTGTTTCGGCGCGCTAAGCTTGGTGCGCCTGGCCCTTTCTCCGGCGCGTTTGCAGCGCGCCGCCCTGCCACGCATCGACAGCGCGAAAACTCGGGTATTCCCCCGTTGACCGGATTGATTTCATTCCTTACAGTGGCGCGCGTTCGCGTAGAGAATCACCGTTCTGTATACGAACAACATTCCTCGCCCGGCGCGATCCCGTCAAGCCGATCCGTCCGGGTATGATTCATTGCCGATGCATGGCCAATTCGGCCGCTGCAGGCATCGTGCGCCGTTGCCAGACGGCGTACAGTTTGAGAAGAATCGCTCGTCGTGTCGGGCCTTTCGCTGTCAGGAGACCATCATGAACCGCAGCCCCGCTGTGAACGTTCAAACCTTCATTAACGAGCATCCGTTTTCGCCGTTCCAGTGGCTGATCTTTTTCATGTGCTTCATCATCGTCCTGCTGGACGGTTTTGACACTGCTGCGATCGGCTTCATCGCGCCTTCGCTGGTCACCGAATGGGGCATCGAGAAGCCCGCGCTCGCGCCGGTGCTGAGCGCCGCGCTGTTCGGCCTCGCGTGCGGCGCGCTCGGCTCGGGCCCGCTGTCCGACCGCCTCGGGCGTCGCTCGATGCTGGTCGGCTCGGTGCTGCTGTTCGGCCTTGCCTGTCTCGCGTCGGCGTTCTCGACCAGCATCGACCAGCTGACCGTGCTGCGCTTCATCACCGGCGTCGGCCTCGGCGCCGCGATGCCGAACGCGGTCACGATGATGGGCGAATACTGTCCGGACAACCGCCGCGCCACCGTGATCAACCTGATGTTCTGCGGCTTCCCGCTCGGCGCCGCGTTCGGCGGTTTCCTCGCCGCGTGGATGATTCCGCACCTGGGCTGGCGCAGCGTGCTGATCCTCGGCGGCGTCACGCCGCTGCTCCTCTTGGTGCTGCTGCTCGCCAAGATGCCGGAGTCGGTCCGCTACATGGTCGCGAACAACAAGCCGGCCGACCGGATTCGCGCGGCGCTTGCTCGCATTTCCGGCGACGCGGTGCAGGCCGTCGGCTTCACGATGACCGAAACCGCGCCGCAAACCGGCGGCAAGGGTCTCGGCGTCGTGCTGTCGCGCTCGTACATCGTCGGCTCGGTGATGCTGTGGCTCGCGTACTTCATGGGCCTCGTGATCTTCTACGCGTCGATCAACTGGATGCCGATCCTGCTGAAGGACGCCGGCCTCACGCCGCAACGCGCAACGCTGATCTCCGCGCTGTTCCCGCTCGGCGGCGTCGGCGCGGTGGTGGCCGGCGTGCTGATGGACCGCTTCAACGCGAACCGCGTCATCGCGGTCTGCTATGCGCTGACCGCCATTAGCGTGTACTTCATCGGTCAGGCGGCCGGCAACGTCGGCGCGCTCGTGCTGATCGTATTCATCGCCGGCGTGCTGATGAACACCGCGCAATCGTCGATGCCGGCGCTCGCCGCCGCGTTCTACCCGACCGCGGGCCGCGGCACGGGCGTCGCGTGGATGCTCGGCGTCGGCCGCTTCGGCGGCATCGCGGGCTCGTTCCTCGTGGCCGAGCTGACGCGCCGCCACTTCTCGTTCGGCGGCATCTTCACGACGATCGCGGCCGCGGGTGCGCTGTCGTGCGTCGCGCTGCTGATCAAGCAGGCGGCACGCCCGCATACGTCGGAAGCGGGTGCGTCGAAGACGCAATCGTTCGGCCATTGAGCGTGCAATGAAATGTGTCCGCTAGCGGACCGGTAACGGTTCGATCGAGTGGTGACCCAGAAGCCGCCCTGCGATTCGCAGGGCGGCTTTTTATTTGGCTGAACGCATGGCATCTCGCGCCTATTTGAACGCGAGGAGCTGCTCGACACACAGCAGCACGGCAATCAGAACCATCGCCGCACCCGAAACCTGGCTAACCCTGCGCGCGACGCTCGGACGCGTGCGCAAAACCACCTTCGAGCCGAGTCCGACGACCGAATAAACCACCGCGCAATTGGCCATGTGCAGCAGGCCCAACGCGCCGATCTGCACCGGAATCGACCACGCGTCGGTCGCACGCGTGAATTGCGGCAGCAGCGCGAGAAACAGCAGCAGCGCTTTCGGATTGAGGCCGCTCACCGCGAAGCCGCGGACGGACCAGTCCAACGCCGCGCCGGGTGCGCGCTCGGCCGCTACCGTCGGCACCGCGGGGCGAGCAAGAATATTGCCGCCGACCCACAGCAGATAGCCCGCCCCGACGAACGTCAATACGGCCAGCACCGCTGGCGCCTTGGCGACCAGCGCGCCGACACCGGCCGCCACCACCACGGTGATCGCCAGATAGCCGGACAACATGCCGGCGATGGCGGGCGCAATCGCCCGCTCGCGCAATCCAGCCGAGATCGCGTACGCCCAGTCCGCGCCGGGTACCAGCACCAACGAAAAAGACACGAGCCAAAAGGCCGTCAACAAGCTCACTTCCACAGCCTTCTTCTCCCCGACGAGCATGATTTGGACGGAGGAAATGTTACGGTTTTGGCTGTCGAAGGTGCTCCCTCTTTCTTGCCGCCACAAAGCGGTCTGCGCTAGAATTTTTCATATGGACGAAATTGACCGCAAGATTCTTGCTGAATTGCAGCAAGATGGACGACTCACCGTCACTGAACTCAGTGAGCGGATCGGTCTGAGTCTTTCGCCGTGCCAGCGGCGCCTGCGGGCTTTGGAGAAAGCCCGGGTCATCAGCGGCTATCGCGCGGTTATCGATCCGGCAATGATCGGTTTGAACTTCTCGGCAATCGTGTTCGCGACGTTACGGGAAGGCAGTAGCCAAAACATCGAGTCTTTCGAACGCGCGCTGTCGGACATCCCGGAGATCACCCGGGCGGAGCGCCTGTTTGGCGATCCGGATTACATGCTGCACGTCGTCACCCGCGATCTGAAGGCGTTCCAGGTGCTTTACGACCGCTATCTGTTGACGCTGCCCTGCGTGCTGCGACTGTCGTCGACGCTGGTCATGAAGAGCATTTTCGAGGATCGGCCGCTGCCGTTGTGACGCAACGACGTCACGCCCGTTCGCCTGCGGCGTTGTGATCCACCGCGGCAAAAAGCGCCCCAGCCCACTTCCCGATACACTACGCAACAATTTTTCCGCGCGCGGCCCGGCGCGGCGGGCACCGCCGCTTCCGCGCCGCCGTCTCATCTCAGGATTCCGGTAATGAAACGCGTTGTCGTATCCGCGCTCGTCGCGCTGTGCGTCGCGCAGCCGGCCACTCAGGCCGTTGCGCAGACCGTCAGCAATCAATGTTTCGCGCTCGGCGATATCGCCGGCCAAGTCGCGTCGTGGCGCGCCCACAAGAAGACCAAAGCTCAGGCGCTCGACCAGGCCGCCCGCTACTACAAGGACCCGTCCGACCGCGCGGCCGTCGATGCGATCATCGAAAAGATCTACCGCCCCGACGCGCCCCACATGACGCCCGATCAGGCGAGCATGGCGATCACGTCGGAGTGCGTGAACCAGCACAAGGGGCAGGCAGCGCCGGCACAGTAATGCCTGTGTGTCGCCCGCGATGCGCTAACGCCGCCGGAACGCCTCCAGCGACGACAACGCATTGCCGTGGAAATCGAACAGCGGTCCTCCACGGATACGCGGTCTCGACGACGATCACGTCCTTGTCGTAGCGCGTCGCGAGATCGTTCACGTTGCCCTGCAGGTCGCTGAACGAGCCCTGCCACTGCGGGTAGTACGACAGGCCGATCACGTCGAACGTGACGCCGCGCTGCGTCATGCTGTCGAACCTGGTTGACTCTCTGACATGACGTCACATCCGCACCACGTCACGCGTCTTTCCACACGCAAACGTCGCAGGAATTCAGGCGCGGCTCGCCGAGCACGAACGTCGCATGGCGCGGCGCCGGCACCTGCACCGGTTGCGCGCCGAAATTGAATGCGAAGGTCAGGCCGCCACGGCGGCGCAGCCGCAGTCCGTCGGCGAGCATCTGCGTATCGAGTCCCGCGTCGCGCGCCGCCTGCCGCAACACCGTGCGATGCAGTTCATGCGACAGCCAGCCGGCCACGTAGCGAACGTTGCCGTGCATCAGCAGCGCGGGCCACGCATCGTCGAAGCGCGCGGCAATGCGTGTCTCGCCATTGGCGCGCACATGCTCGCGCCAGTGCAGCGCGTGACCCGTCGTGCCGTCGAGCGACAGCGCGGGCGCGAGCGTCGGGCGCAGTGTTTCCACTTCGAGCACCTGGATCGGCAGCACGCGCTGCAATGCGCCGGGCGGCAGATTGCCCGGAATCGCGAACGCGTCGGTTTTCGAGCCGCTGCGCGGGCCGAACACCCATTGCGCGTTCGAACGCGCGATCTGCTCGAGGAGTGCGGCGTCGACCACCGCGAGACTCGGCACCACGACTAGCTGGTAGCCTGAAAGATCTGCCCGGCCCGACACGATATCGACATCGAGCCCGAGTTCGCGCAGCGACTCGTAGTAGTCGAAAGCGAGCGTCTGATAGTCGAAGCCCTTGCCGTGACGCTGGATGTCGAATATCCACTGCGTCTCGTAGTCGAATACCAGCGCGGTGGCCGCTCGTGCGGGCACGGCGAGCGTCGACAGCGCCGTACTGCCCGCGATTTCACGCGCGGCCCGTTGCACCTCGAGACCGCCCGGCGACAGTTCGTTGTTCGGCAGGTTGAGCCCGGAATGCATCTGCTCCTGCGCATATGGGCACTGGCGCCAACGGAAATACGACACCAGCTCCGCGCCATGCGCGAACGCCTCGTAAGCCCACAGCCGCACCATGCCCGACGCCGGCACCGGATTCCACGACGCCCAGTTCACCGGACCGGCCTGCTGCTCCATCACCCAGAAGCGCCCGCCGCCAATGCCGCGGTAGCGGTCGTGATCGAACGCGGACACGTCGGGATGTCCGGTACGCGCGAAGCGCGCCTTCTGCTCCTCCGGCAATGCGATCGATTCGGTGCGCGCGATCGGATAACTATCCCATGCGGCGATGTCGATCGCGTTGTCGGCGGCGAAGCGATAGTGATCGAAGGTCGTGAAAAAGCCCATGAAGTTGTGCAGCAGATCCGCGTTCGGCGCATGCTCGCGCAACACGTCGATCTGTTCGCGATGGAAGCTCGCGACCTCGTCGGACATGAAGCGGCGGAAGTCGAGCAGATGGATCGGATTGGCGTCGGTAGGCGTCAGCGTCGGCAGACCGATCGCGTCGAACGACGGGTACTCCATGCTCCAGAACACGTTGCCCCACGCGTCGTTCAACGCGCCGATCGTTGCATAGCGCCGTTGCAGCCACGCGTGAAAGCGCTGCAAAGCCGCGGCCGAATAGCTCGGCACCGTGTCGTGGCAGCCGAGTTCGTTATCGGTCTGCCACGCAATGATCGACGGATGCCGTCCGTAGCGCTGCGCCATCGCGGTGACGATGCGTACGCATTCGCGCCGGTACGTGTCGCTCGAAATATCGTAGTGACGCCGCGAGCCGAAATTCCAGCGCGTGCCGTCCGCGCGCACCGGCAGCACGTCCGGATGCGCGTCGACGAGCCATTTCGGCGGCGAAGCGGTCGGCGTGCCGAGCACGAGTTGCAGGCCCGCTTTAGCCAGCGTGTCGACGGCTTCGTCGAGCCATTGCCAGTCGTATTCGCCGGCGCGCGGCTCCATGCGGCTCCACGCGAATTCGGCGATCCGCGCATGCGTGATGCCGAGTTCGACCATACGTTGCGCGTCGTCGGCCCACATCGCGCGCGGCCATTGTTCCGGGTAGTAGCAGACACCAAGTTGCATGTGAAAGTCTCGTGGTGAGTTGACGTCGAGCCGTCGTTTCAATCGTGTTTCAGGCGCCGGTTAGCCCTTGCTCGCGCCGAACGTGAGTCCGGCGACGAAATGCCTTTGCATCCCGAAGAACATCAGCACCGAAGGCAATGCGGCCAGCACCGAGCCCGCCGCGACCAGGTTCCACGCGGTCGTCCATTGCCCTTTCAACGCGGCGACGCCGACTGTGATCGGCGCGGCGTCGTCGCCTTGCGTGAGACACAGCGCCCAGAAGTAGTCGTTCCACACGAACGTGAACACGAGGATCGCGAGCGCGGCGAGCGCGGGGCGGATCAAAGGCAGCACGATGCGCAGATAGATCGTCCACTCGCTCGCCCCTTCGACGCGCGCGGCCTCGATCATCTCGAACGGCAGCTGCTTGATGAAATTGCGCAGAAACAAGGTGCAAAAGCCGGTCTGGAACGACACATGAAAGATCACCAGCGCCCACACGGTGTTGAACAGGCCGAACTTCAGCGCCATGTCGCGCACTGGAATCATCAGGATCTGGATCGGCACGAAATTGCCGGCGACGAACGCTAACAGCACGGCCGTGTTGCCCGGAAAGCGATACGTCGCCAACGCAAAGCCCGCCATCGACGCGAGCACGATCGCGCCGATCACCGAAGGCACCGTGATCAGCACGCTATTGGCGAAGTAATGCAGCATCGGCGTTTGCGTGAGCGCGGTGCCGTAGTTCTCCAGCAGCGCGAAGTGTTTCGGCCACGTCCAGTAGTCGCCCTGCGACAACTCGTCCGTCGAGCGGATCGAGGTCAGCAAAACGGCGAGCATCGGCAGCAGCCAGATAAACAGCGCAAGCGGCAGCGAGGCCTTGTAAAGCGTGCGATTCAGCGGTTTCCAGCGTTCGACGGGAAGCGGATACATGAGCTGGTACTCCTGACGTTCAGAGAATCAGCGTTCCTCGCGCAGCATGCGACGCAAATGGAACACGATATAGACGAGCATGATCGCGAACAGCACGACCGCAATCGCGGCGGAATAGCCTTCGCGGTAATACTTGATCGCCTCGTCGTACATGAAATAGGCGAGCACGGTGGAACTGTCGAACGGGCCGCCGCCGCTCATCACCGCGATCAGATCGAAGCTGCGCAGTGCTCCGATCACGGTCAGCACCACCGCCATGAAGGTGGCGGGCCGCAGTTGCGGCAGGATCACGTGCCACAGCAGTCGCAGCCCTTTCGCGCCTTCCATGCGCGCCGCCTCGACCACCTCGGGATTGATGCCGGTGAGTCCGGTCAGATACAGGATCATGCAGAACGGTGCCTGCGGCCACAGCGCGGCGAAGATGATGCCGAACGTGACCGTGTGCGGATCGCCGAGCACCGGAATGCCGCGACCGACGATCAACCGCAGCAGCCCGAACGTCGGATCGTAGAACCAGCTGAACACAAGGCCAACTACGACGCCCGACAGCACGAACGGCGCGAAAAACAGCGATTTCACGACGCGCATGCCGCGCACATGCTGGTTCAGATACAGCGCGAACAGCAGACCGAGAGGCGGCGCGAGCAGAAACAGCGCAAGCCAGATCAGGTTGTTCTTCAGCGCCGTGTAGAACGTATTGGACTGAAACAGCTCGACGTAGTTGGCAAGACCCGCGAAGGTCTTCGGCGTCATGCCGTCCCAGTTGTAGAAGCTCAGCGAAATACTGCTGATGATCGGATAGATCACGCACAGCGTGAACAACGCACAGCCGGGCAGCAGAAAGGAAAACGCTGCGCGATGCTGATGACGGCGCGTCGTCGAGACGCGACGGTGCCGCGCCGCGGGCAGGCGGCGCGCTGCGGTATGAGACATGGAACGGCCTCGTCGGAAATCGAAGGCGGACTTGATCCGGAAGCAGGACCCGGAAGCGGGACCCGCAAGCCGGCCGCACTCACGCGGCCGGCGCCGTGGGACTCACTTCTGGTAGATGCGCTTGCGGGTCGCTTCGAGATGAGCGAGCACGCTGTCGAGTTGCGACGGATCGCTGTAGAACTGCTGCATGGCCTTCATGCCTTCGTCGGCCATTTCCTTCTGCATGTCGCGATCGTAGAACTGCGCGATGCCGCCCTTCGTGTTCGCGAGCGTCTGGAAGCCGACCTTCGAGATCGCGTCTTCAGGCGGAGCGGCCTGGCTGTTCGACGGCAACTGTCCCCAGCCCTTCGCGAGTTCCGCGTTGATCTTCGGCGTCTCCATGAACGCGAGCAGCTTGCGCGCGTCGGCCTTGTTCTTGGCCTTCGCCGGAATCAGCAGCACGTTGACGGGACCGTCTTCTGCCATCGGCACGTTTGCGTCGATCACCGGGAAGCGGAAGAAGCCGATCTGATCCTTGATCGACGGCGGGAAGCTCGCCGAGAAGAACGTGCCCATCAGCATCATCGCGGCCTTGCCGTTGTTCAGGATCGGGCCGATCGAATCGACGTCGTACGACAGCGCGTTGTCGATGAAGTCTTTGTTGTCGAGCAGCGTCTTCCACGTCGTGTAGACCTTCTTCACGCGCGGATCGGTGTACGGAATTTCGCCGGCCATCAGCTTCTGATGGAACTCGTTGCCGTTGATGCGCAGATCCAGATAGTCGAACCACGCGGCCAGCGTCCAGCTATCACGTGCGGCCACCGCGATCGGCGCGACACCGATCGCCTTCAACTTCCTGTTGGCTTCGAGCAGTTCGTCCCACGTTTTCGGCTCGCTCTTGATGCCGGCCTTCTCGAACAGATCCTTGCGATAGAAGAAGCCGTACGCGTCATAGCCGAGCGGCGCCGCATACTGCTTGCCCTTGTACGTCGATGCGTCCTTGACCGACGCATACTGCTGCGACCAGCCGTTCTTCGCCCAGTCCGAGCTCAGATCTTCGAGCAGACCACGTTGCGCGTAATAGGCCATCCGCTCGCCGTCGTGCCACGACACGACATCGGGCGGATCGGTCGCGAGCCAGCCGCCCATCTGCACCTTGTACGCTTCCTCGGTCACATAGGTGATTTTCAGGTCGATGTCGGGATTGGCTTTCTTGAACTGATCGAATGCGTCCTCCCAGGTCGAGCGCTGATTACCGCGCGCCGATACGTTGACGTTCAGCGTAGCCGCGTCGACCCCGGCACTGCCGAGCGCGCCGGCTAGCACGGCGGCGGCGATCGATACCTGGGCAAGACGGCGAAGGCGAAGAGCAATCATCTGTGTCTCCTTGTCTACCTTGTTGACCGGCTACGCAGCGTGGCCGGCGATGTAACCCGCTCTATGGCGGAATTCGGTCAGGCGGCCGCGCGTTCCGGTTCGAACGTGCTACGCCGCAGCGCGAGCCCCTGTTCGTCGAACAGATGGCAAGCAGCGGGCGGCACGTGAACGCGGATGCGTTCGCCAGCGACGAGCGGCGTATCGCCGGGCGCTTTCGCGATCAGCGTGCCGCCTGCATGGTCCGCGTGGATATAGCTGTGCTCGCCGAGCCGCTCCGACAGCACGGTCGCGCACTGAATGAACTGTTCATCGCCGTCGAGCCGCAGATGCTCCGGGCGCACGCCGAGCGTGACGCGCTGGCCGCGTTGCAGTCGTTCTCCATCGACGTCCGCGACGAGCTTTTGCGCGCCCGCCGCCAGCGCCACCGTCACGCGGCCCGGCTCGATCGATTCGACCGCTGCATCGATGAAGTTCATGCGCGGCGAGCCGATAAAGCCCGCGACGAAGCGCGACTTCGGGTGGTGATACAGCTCGAGCGGCGCACCGCTCTGCGCGATGCTGCCGAAGCGCTCGGCATCCGCGCCCGCATGCAGCAGCACGATGCGATCGGCGAGCGTCATCGCTTCGACCTGATCGTGCGTGACGTACACCACGCTCGCGTTCGCGAACCTCTGATGCAGACGCGCGATCTCGACGCGCGTCTGACCGCGCAGCGCGGCATCGAGATTCGACAGCGGCTCGTCGAACAGAAACACGCCCGGCTCGCGCACGATCGCGCGGCCGATCGCGACGCGCTGCCGCTGGCCGCCCGACAGCGCTTTGGGATGCCGGTTGAGCAGGCCGTCCAGTTGCAGAATCCGCGCGGCTTCACGCACCTTGCGCTCGATCACGTCCTTCGGCTGCTTCGCGAGCTTCAATCCGAACGCCATGTTGTCGAACACGGTCATGTGCGGAAACAGCGCATAGCTTTGGAACACCATCGCGACGCCGCGCTCGGCGGCCGGCACGTCGTTGACGAGTCGCCCGCCGATATGCAGCTCGCCCCCGCTGAGGTCCTCGAGACCGGCGATCATCCGTAGTAAGGTTGACTTGCCGCAGCCCGACGGGCCCAGGAACACGCAGAACTCATGCTGCGCGATCTCCAGATTCACGCGCCGGATCACCGGCGGATGGTCGCCGTAGGCCTTTTGCACATCGCTCAAACGAATCGTCGCCATGCTGTCTCCGTCTTGATTTAACCGCTTAAATTTTCGCCGAAATAAAACGCCCGGGCCTTGTGCGGGCGGCATTTAATCGCTTAAATTCGAGTTCGACGGAAAAAGTCATGGCAGGGTGTCTCCGTTACGTTTTTGAGAAAGTTAGCAATCTCGCGGGTCGTTTGCAACATTTGAATTGACCTCCCTAAATCTGGGATAACCCAACATGGTCACGTTGTCCGAAGTCGCGAAACGCGCGCAGGTTACCGCCGCCACCGTCTCCAACGTGCTGCGCAATCGCGAGAAAGTCCGCCCTGAAACGGCTGAGCGCGTGCTGCAGGCGATAGCCGAACTCGGCTATCGGCCGAACCTGAATGCGCGAGCGCTCGCCGAAGGCCGCTCGTCGACGCTCGCACTGATGCTGTCGAACATCTCGAACCCGTTCTATCCGGAGTTCGTGCTCGCCGCCGAGCGCGCGGCGCGCAAGACCGGCCACTTCCTGATGGTTTGCAATACCGACGACGACGCCGAAATCGGCCGCGCGTATCTGAATCAGATCGCCGGCACGCTCGCCGACGGCGTGCTCGTGATGAACACGGACATCACGATCAACGATCTGTGCGCATCGGCGACACATAGCGCGCCGATTCTGCTTGCGATGTGGGAGCACCCAGAGTCGCCGCCCGCGCTACCGTGCATCGCGGTCGACTTCGCGCGCGCGGGCGAATTGGCCGCGCGGCATCTGCTCGGACTCGGCCATCGCGAGATCGGCTTGCTGATCGGCGACGGCTGCGGCGGCTTGCAGGACGCGCGCTCGAACGGTTTTCGGGCGGCGATGCGCGCGGCCGGCATCGAAGCCGACGCGGCCGCAGTGCTGCAAATTCGCGACTCGATCGACGCCGGCTTCGCCGCCTGCATGGAGCTGATGGCGAACCGCCCGCAACTGAGCGCGATCTTCGCGACCAACGACCTGCTCGCGATCGGCGCGATCCAGGCGTTGATCACGCTCGGCCGCTCGGTTCCCGGCGACGTGTCGGTGATCGGCATCACCGACATTCAGCTCGCGCATCAGGTGCATCCGGCGCTGACCACGGTCGCGATTCAAACCGCGGCTGTCGCGGAGTTGTCGATCCAGAGTCTGATCCGTTTGATCCAGACGCCGGAGCGGCAGCCGTCGATGGTGCTCGGGCCGCCGCCCGAGCTGGTGGTGCGTGCTTCGACCGGGCCGCGCAGGAAACGCTGACGCGCCTTAGCTAGCTCGCTCCACCGCCATCAGCGTGACGATACTTTCCTCGGGTCTGTCGATTCATTCGACGATGTTGAAATCGGCAAGATACTTGTCGCTCAACTGGATGCCCAGGCCCGGCACGTCGTCCGACAGTTGCAGATAGCCATTTTCCGGTTGCGGCTCGCCTTCGAAGATGTAGTAGAACAATTCGTTGCCCACTTCGACGTCGAACACAGGGAAGAACTCCGACATCGGACTCGCGGTGCTCGACATCGTCAGGTGATAGTTGTGCATCTGCCCCGCGTGAGGGATAACCGGCACCGACCACGCTTCGGCCATCGCATTGATCTTGCGCGCCGCCGTGATGCCGCCCACGCGATTCGTGTCGTACTGGATCACGTCGATCGCGCGGCGTTCGAGCAGATCCTTGAAGCCGTAGCTCGTGAACTCGTGCTCGCCGCCCGACACCGGCATCAGGTTCATCTTCTTCAGCTCCTGATAGCCTTCGATGTCGTCGCCGATCACCGGCTCCTCGATCCAGCGCGGATTGAATTCTGCGAGGCGCGGCAGCATTCTGCGCGCGTATTCGAGCGTCCAGCCCATATAGCATTCGAGCATGATGTCGACTTCGTCGCCGGCCAGTTCACGCAACAGACGCACTTGTTCGATGTTTTTCGCCATGCCTTTCGGGCCGTCTTTCGGGCCGTAGCCGAAGCGCATCTTCATCGCGGTGAAGCCGCTGTCCAGGTAGCCTTGTGCTTCGCCGAGGAACGCATCGCGGTCGTCGTTGTTGTAGAGCTTCGACGCGTAACACCAGATCTTTTCTTTCGTGCGGCCGCCGAGCAGCTTGAACACCGGCTTTTTCACGGCCTTGCCCATGATGTCCCACAGCGCGATATCGATCGCGGAGATCGCCGCCATGCCGATGCCTTTGCGGCCCCAGGCGAGCGTGCGGCGATACATCTTCTGCCAGATGTACTCGTTGTCGAACGGATCTTCGCCGATCGCGATCGGCGCAAGGTATTCGTCGATGATCTGCTTCGCGATGCGCGGCGCGAGCGCGCAATTGCCGATGCCCACCGTGCCGTCGTCGCATTCGACTTCGACGACGAGCCAGCCGTGAAAGCGGAATGAACCCATCGCGTCGCCGCGCTCGTACAGAATATCGACCGCGTTCGTGCAGAAATGCGCTTGCGGCGGGACGACTTTGCCTTTCCACTCGAAAACACGCGTACGGATATGCTTGATCTTCATGTTCGACGATTTCCTTCTGAGAGTCGGTGAGTCAGTGGCCCGTGCGTTCGCTGAGCGGGCTATTGCGATGAGAGACGGAACTGGAAGCGGCAGCGGACGTGAAGCGGAACGTCAGCAGCAGCAATGCGCCGATCAGGCCGACCACCGCGAGCGAGAACATCCCCGCCTGCGACGAGCCGATCGCGCGCTCGGCCAGCCCCTTCAGGTTCGGTGCGACGAAGCCGCCGAGATTGCCGATCGAATTGATCAACGCGATGCCGCCCGCGGCCGCGGCGCCGCCCAGGTAACCGGTGGGTAGCGTCCAGAACAGCGGCTGCACGCAGACGAAACCGATCGCGGCGAAACAGAACGCGGCAATCGCCAGCGTCACCGACGACGTCATCGCGGACGCGGCAATGCCGATCGCCGCGAGCGCGAGCATCGCAGCGGCCCAGATACGGTGATGACCGTGACGGTCGGCGTAGCGCGTCACGCAGAACGTCCCGATGATCGCGGCGATCCACGGAATCGCGGTCAGCAGTCCGACCTCGACGCCGACGTGGCCACCGCTTGCGAGCCCGGCGATGCGCGTCGGCAGATAGAACACGACACCGTACACGCTCATCTGCACCGCAAAGTAGATCAGGCCGCAGAACAGCACGCGCGAATCGCGCAGCGCCGCCAGCACCGAAGCCGGACCATGCTCGAGCTTCTGGCGGTCTTCCTGGCGCAATGCGTGATCGAGCGCATCACGCTCATCGGCATGGAGCCAGCGCGCCTCGACGGGCCGGTCGGTCAGATAGAAGTAAGCGACGACACCCACCACCGACGCCGCGAGCCCCTCGACGACAAAGAGCCACTGCCACGGATGCATGCCAAAGGGATTGCCCGCATCGAGCAGCAGACCCGATATCGGGCTGCCGAGCAACAGCGCGAGCGGGAAGCCAAAATAGAACATCCCCATCGTCTGCGAGCGCGTTTTCGCGGGAAACCAGTTTGACAGGAACAGGATGATGCCGGGGAAGAAACCGGCTTCGGCGATGCCGAGCAGCGTGCGCAGCACATAGAAGCTCGTGGCGCTGTCGACGATGGCGGTGCACGCGGACACGATGCCCCACGTGACCATGATGCGGCTCATCCAGACGCGCGCGCCGAAGCGGTACATCAGCAGATTGCTCGGCACTTCGAACACCGCATAGCCGACGAAGAAAATGCCGGCGCCGAAGGCGAACGCCGCGTCGCTCAAGCCGGTGTCGGCCTGTAGCACGTTCTTCGCGAAGCCGACGTTCGCGCGGTCGATGAACGCCAGTACGTACATCAGGATCAGAAAAGGCAGCAGCCTCGTGCGCGCTTTGGTAATCGCGCTGTCGAGCGCGGGGCTCGCGGTCATCGTCATGCGTCGTCTCCAGTTTGGTCTTGTCAACGCGAAAGGCGTCGCGATTGCCGTTCGGCGATAAGCGCTAGTGTGCGAAACTATCCGATAACTGACCACTGAATAATTCGTATCGGCCGATTCCTTAAAGTTATCGCTCATGATCCCGCCCGCCTCCACCATCCGCAAGCGTCTGCGCCTACGTCATCTGCAACTGATGGTCGCGCTGTCGGAAACCGAATCGCTGCGGCGCGCCGCGGACGATCTCGCGATGACCCAGCCCGCAGCGACCAAGGCCTTGCAGGATCTCGAAGACACGCTCGGTGTATCGCTGTTCGTGCGACATGCGCGCGGCATGGAGCCGACGATCTTCGGCGAGGCCGTGATGCGCTATGCGCGTGTCGTGTTCGAGGATCTCGACGAGCTGCGCGAGGAGTTGGCCGGCATCGAGGCCGGCGACATCGGCAAGGTACGCATCGGCGCGGTGATGGCGCCGTCGCCCGAACTGCTGACGCACACGATCGTCAAGCTGAAGGAGGCGCATCCGCGCCTGCAGATGGCGGTCACGATCGACACCAGCGACGTGCTGGTGCAGTCGCTGCAACAGGATCAGCTCGATATAGTGATCGGTCGGATTCCCGATGGTTTTCCGGCACTCGACCTGAGCTTCGAGACGTTGGCGGAAGAGGCGCTGTCGATCGTCGTGCGGCCCGATCATCCCGCCGTGAAAGCAGGCAAACAAGCTCGGACGCCGCCGAAGCTCGCGGACCTTGCGCGCTATCCGTGGATCATCCAGCCGCATCCGAGCCCGATGCGCCAGGTCATCGATCAAACGTTTCGCGAGTCGCGCGTCGCGCCGCCGGTCAGCACGGTCGAGACGTCGTCGATTCTGACCACGCTGTCGTTGCTGCGCGATTCGGACATGCTCGCCGTGCTGCCGAGTTCGGTCGCGCAGTACTACGTCGCGCTCGATGCGATTGCCGCGGTCGCGACGCCGTTGCGCGGCCGGCTCGCACCATATGGGCTGATTCTGCGCAGAAACCGGCGCGTCACGCCGGCGATGCAACTGGTCATCGATTCGATTCGTGCGGCGTGAGGGCTTCTGTGAAGCGCTGCTATTCGACGTCTCGGAGGAGAAGAACTATTTCATCGTCCTGTTCACAGTCGGCACAAATTCATCGCGTCCCTCTCCAATCCTTGTTACCGACCTCTTCGAAGTAACCGATTGACTGCAGCACATTTTGGAATTTTTGACGTTTCCATATCTTCGGGACAAGACAGCCACTTATAGAACTCCAGTTCCTGCGAAGCGATATTTAAGCGGCATTCCGCAACCTGAAAACCCGTATCGGGAGCATAGCGATCACTCCACTCGTTAAACGAATAAGCAATCAATGTACAGTCCGATGACATTCTTTCATTCCAGATTCCAAAATTCTTGTCGAGAGCAATCTGCTTATCTCCAGTCGTACCTTTCCTGATGCCTCGATACAGCTTCTCTGCGTTCGCAAGAATTTTTTCTGTGTCGGCGTTGGTGCAGGCAAGAAAATCGTTTCGCGTTTTTGCCTTCTCTTCACATGCCGTATCCGCCAACGCTGAAATAGACGCCGATATCATCAGTACCGCCCCGATGGTTTTAACGGTTGTGGTCATAATTTCCTTCTTTGAAAAGATTGCCTTCTGAGCGACGACGCTTGATCAGTCCACGCGGCCGCACACCGCCAGCCATCGTGTAATCCAAAAATTTGGCCGGTACGCGGTCATAGTGACCCGAGTTAACAAGACTCAACAAGCCAGCGTTACCACTTGGAAGGTTATATACAAAGCAAACGAGCGCATCGTACTCGTACTGATATAGTGGAACGCGAATCTTTCTATTTAGAATGTGCTCAGGGTAATCAAGGTCAAGCAGCAACAATTCTCGGGCCTCGGCAATTGTTATGCCATTACGAAATTGCGCTTCAGACACCGCTCCTGATATTGGCCCCATATGAACCAGATGTCCATACCCAATAGTTGCATTACCTCCTTTACCTGCACCGTCGTTGTCGTACATATGTGGCTTGAAAGCTTCCCAGCCTGCAATGAAAGTTATCCCTTGCTGCGATATCTTCCATGGCTTGCAGAGTCTGCCCGAATGGACAGTCACGCATGAATTCGGATTGGTATTCGTTATCGCTGTTCCAAGTGCGTCGGGCATTACGCGTCCTCTCGGTGACCAAGATAAATAGATATGGATTGAGCGCCGTTCGTTTTGTAGCGTTTAGTGCGCCCCAAACCATCTGTAACGCCATGTACGAGCGAACCAGACGGCAGACGAACCGTGTAATACGTGTCGCGCATAGTCCGGTCGCCAGCATCTTTGAGTGTGTATTGCTCGTCGTGAGTCCGATCGTTCGACGTTAGCGCTGACTCTGCCTTGCGTTCGCGACAATTGCACGTCCATGCATATCCCAGGGCCTCGGCCATGGCGTAACCGGTTGGAAGCGAGCGGAGCTTATCGAATGGAAAGAACTCCCCAGTCTCGGCGTTCAAGGCCATTGCGGATGGCATTGGGGGAAAATTGGAATATATCGAATAGGTAATGCGGCAAACCCCGCATACTTCCTCCTCAACGCTCCAAGTGTTCTGCTGTCTCTGTTGCTCCATTGAAGTCCTCATCAGGTTTCGGGGTGATGCCCCGAGAATTGACACCTGAAACGGACCACGGTCAACCGTTTTAAATTGGGATAAGCCGTTTTTGACAACTATTTACAATGGTGTCGCGTTTCTTATTTTTATTGCATATCCTGCTTAGGCGGCGTGACTAGAAAAAGGCGGCATTGAGCCGCCCCCTGGTCGTCAGGAATTGACGGCCCCGGCACCGCATTGACGACCCATACACGCCCCGGCGACAATCTCGCGATTCATCGCGCGTTCGAATTCTGCCGCACCGGCGACCTGCTCGTGATCAATGATGCGACTCGCGACGCAGCGCAACCGGATGATGAACGGCTCATGAACCCCTTGCTACTAGCCACATGGCGCACTACCTGAACACTGCAACCCTTCTCGACCTCGCGCGCGCGGCGCAGCGGCGCCTGGAACAACAACGCGCCGCCGCGCCTTGCGAATGCACGCGCACTCCCCTCGACGGCTGGCAATCGCAACCGCTTTCACTCGACAAAACCTTGTTGGAGGAGATCGGCACGCTGATGCCGGAAGACGATCCCGAGCCGACCTTCAGCGAATATCTGCCCAATAAGACGAGCTACTGGTCGGCCGATGCGCCGATCGCGCCGCGCTATTTCCCGTACAACCGCTGCGGCGTATGGCAATGCTCGACGTGCGGGCGACTGTACTTGCGCTACGTCGAAGGCGGCGGTTACTTTGTCGACCGCAGGATTCGCGCGGTGAACGCGGATCTGATCGAGGAGGTGCCGCTGCCCGCGTAACGCGGTTTGCCATCGCCACGGTTCAGGCATCGTCCCTGTCCGCGCGCGCGACACCCAGCAGTTCCTTGACGCGCCGCGCGAGATTCGACAGCACGCTGTCGGGGCGCGCCGCAGCCTGCTGTCTATGCGGCATATGCTGCAGATCGTGCCAGTCGGTATCCAGCGCTCTGGCGTGACCGTCGGCGCTGAACGGCCATTCGAGCACCACCGCGCGCAAACGCGCGGCACGCGAGCTTCTGTCGGCGCGATCGATATACGCATTGATCGCCGACGCCTCGTGCCGCGCCGATTCCTCAGAATCGACGGCAATGAAGTCGTTCAGCCCTTCGATGTGGACGCACCATAACTGTTCGCTCACGTCGCGTCTCCCGCTGCGTTTATTGTCCTGCCCGGTCAGACCGGTGGCAGCCGTCCAAAGTCAGGTTCGGCCCTGAGCCGTTCCCAGTTCAGATCCGCGAAGCACGGGCCTTGCGTCGCCTCGCTGAATTTGACGTCGTTGTGCTTGCCGTTCCACTCCATCAACTTGACCTGGTCGTTCGCGTCGACCGTGAGATCCCAGCCGATGCAGCGCGCAAACGGAATCTTCCTGTGCAGGCGCAGCACGGTCGCCATGCATTTGTCGAAACACGGAATCTTCACGCCCGCAAAGTGCACGCCCGAGTCCGGATGCGCCTCCACCGCGCCCCAGTCGCTCATATACCCAAAGTCGCACAGTTCGCCCGTCTCGAGATTGACCGACACGCATATTTCGCGATTCGCCAGCACATGCGTATCTTCGGCTCTGCCGAGCCGCAAGTAGCAGGCTCGAACGGAAATGCGGCCGGCGTCGTCCACCACGGTCGTGAAGCGCAACGTCGCCACCGGTTTCGAAGCAAACGCAGTGAACAAACTGTGCTGGTCGATGAAAGTCTGAATCACGCCATTGCCGAGCGACCTGATGACCGCGGGGTCGAAGTTGGCACGGTCGAAGAAGTAGACACCATTGCCCTGTCCGGAACCGTCGAGCTTGAAGGCGACGCGCTCGGTATGTTCGAACACGACGTCCTTCACGTCGCGCTCGGGTACCACGACGCTTTTGTCCGTAAAGAACAGCCCGTTGGCAAAGTACGCCAGGTCCGGCAATTCGTCGCCGTCGAAAATCAGCCGTGAAATCGGCTTAAGGCTCGAAATCTTGCCGTACCAGCCTTTCAGATGCGGCACGACGACGATCCCATAGTAGTTGTCCGGAATCCAGCCTTCCTTGAATGTGCCGCAAAACGCGGTATAAACGCGCAGCCAGGGCGCGTAGACCGGGTCACCGAACACGTCCCGCGCATAGGCGTCCGCGAGCCGCAGGTTGTTCGGGTCGGCCTTGCCATATCTGCTTTCCAGTCGCTCCAATATTCTTCTCGCCTGCATGCCGTGATCGTGGTGAAAGCGGTAAAGCGAGACCCGCTTTGCTGATCGTCTCACTACGTTTTCAACTCCGGATAGCATCATGCTTAGTACGCGTTTGGATGATGAAGCCCCTTGAAAATCGTGGCCAGAATGATCTTCATGTCGAGCCAGAATGACCAGTTGCGCAGGTAGTACAGATCGTGTGCAACACGGCCTTCCATTTTTTCGAGGCGATCGGTCTCGCCGCGATATCCGTTGATCTGCGCCCAGCCGGTAATGCCGGGTTTGATCCGATAACGTTGAATATAGCCCGACACGATGTTCTGATAGAGATCGTCATGTTCGAGCGCATGCGGACGCGGCCCTACCACCGACATATCGCCGCGCAGCACGTTGAAGAACTGCGGCAGTTCGTCGAGACTCGTGCGGCGCAGGAACGCACCGACGCTGGTGATGCGTGGATCGCCGCGCGTCGCCTGTTCGAGAATGCCCGGCTTCTGCTCGTGCAAGCGCATCGTGCGGAACTTGTAGATCGTAAATACGCGGCCGTCGGCGCCTTTGCGGCGCTGCTTGAAGAACACCGGCCCGCGCGAACTCAGTTTGACGGCTATCGCGCAGCCCAGCAGGATCGGCGAGATCGCGATCAAAGCGACGAGCGCGAACAGACGGTCGAACAGGTCTTTCTGCACCAACGCCTTGGGCGGCAGCGGCGACGCGGCGAGATTGATCGTCGGCAAGCCGAGCAACTCGGTCATGCTGCCTTCGAACAGCGCAAGCGAGCGCACGTCGGGCATGAAGCGCACATTGATCAGGTCGTTGCGAAACTCCGCCACCAGCTTGAGAATCGCGCGCTCCTCGGTGAGCGGCAGTGCCAGCCACACTTCGCCGATCTGCTGCTCGCGCACGTAGCGAGCGAACGCGGACTGTTCTTCGAACACCTGCACCGACGGGTGCGGCGGCACGCAACACTCGGGGTGCAGGTTATACAACGCATTCGCCCGAAAGCCGGCAGCGGGCGAGGTCTCGATCTTGCGAATGATCTCGTCGCAATGATCGCCGCACGCCGCCACCGCGACCTGCTGCAAGTTCATCCCCGCATGGCGCATGCGGCCGAGCAGCGCATGCGTGACCAGCCGGCCGGACATCATCGCGGCGCCCGAAATGCCGGTCCAGTACACGAACCAGAGCCGCGACACGATGTCGATCCGGTGCAGCGAGAACATCAGCACCATCGCGCACGCCTGCACGACGAGCCAGCCGAGCGCCACCTGGCTCGCCAGCACTCTTTTCGAGCGGCCCCGCCAGGACTCGTATACGCCGAGCGCCGGAAAGACCGCGAGAGCAAACGCCGCGGCAAAAGCGACGAACGCGAAATAGAAGCTCCGTTGCGAGCCGCCGTCGAAGCGCACCTGTGAGGCCGCGAAGGCCCCAGCCACGATCATCGCGACGTCGAACGCTCTCGCCAGCAGACCAGTCAGCAATCGCATCACAGCCCCCTCATAGGACGTATCAGGTCGACTTCGTCGCATCAGCCACAACGCCCGTACTTGTCGTCGAAACGCACGATGTCGTCTTCGCCGAGATAAGTGCCGGACTGTACTTCGATGATCTGCAGCGGTACGCGGCCCGGATTTTCGAGCCGATGGCGAACACCTAGCGGGATGTAGGTCGATTCGTTTTCGCCGAGGAGAAACTGCTCTTCTCCACGCGTGACGAGCGCGGTGCCGCACACCACCACCCAATGCTCGGCGCGATGATGATGCATCTGCAACGACAGACGGCCGCCCGGCATCACGACGATGCGCTTCACCTGGAAGCGCTCGCCATGATCGATCGAGTCATAGAAACCCCACGGGCGGCGGACTTTTCTGTGAGCATCGGCTTCCGGTGACTTCTCGGCCCTGATCCTCGACACGAGTCCCTTGATGTCCTGCACATGCGAGCGATCCGCGACGAGCACCGCGTCGTCGGTTTCGATCACGATCATGTTGTCGGTGCCGACGCAAGCGAGAAGCCTGCCTCCTTGCGAGCGTGCGTAGGTCGCGGTGGCTCCTTCGAACAGCACGCGGCCGCTGGCCGCGTTACCGCACTCGTCCTTCTCCATCGCTTGCCACACGGCATCCCACGAGCCGAGATCGGACCACCCCGCTTCGAGCGGCACCACCACGCCCGAAAACGCCGACTCAGGTTTGCCTAGCTGTTCCATCACCGCATAGTCGATCGAGTCGGACGGCGAACCGAGAAACCCGTCGGCGTCCGGCATGATGCATTCTTCAGTCTTCTTCGCGTCGCGATACGCCTGAATGCAGGCCGTGTGCATGTCCGGCTGAAACTGCTGGATGACCGAGAGCCACACCGACGCCCGCACGACGAAGATGCCGCTATTCCACCAGTAATTGCCCGACGCGACGTACTGGGCCGCGAGTTCCGCCGCGGGCTTCTCCACGAAGCGCTCGATGCGACGCGCGCCGTCGGGCAATGCATCGCCGAGCCGGATATAACCGAAGCCCGTATCGGCCCGTTCGGGCGGCACGCCTAGCGTGACGATCGCGCCGTTGCGCGCATGCGTTGCGGCGATGTGGAGCGAGTGATGCAGCGCTTCCAGATTCGCGATCGCATGGTCGGCTGGCATCGCGACGAGGATCGCGTCTTCGTCTTCCGTGCATGCCGTCAGCGCGGCAAGCGTCAGTGCCGGCGCCGTATCGCGACGCGCGGGCTCGACCACGATCCGCGCGTTCACGCCGATCTCGCGCGCCTGTTCGTAAGTGGCGAAATAATGCTCGGTGCCGCATACGATCACCGGATCGGCCGCGACGTTCCATGCGGCATCGAAGCCCGCCATGCGCCCCATGGTCGCTTGCAGCAAAGTCTGCTTACCGATCACGTCGATCAGTTGCTTGGGAAACTGTTCGCGCGACACCGGCCACAACCGGGTGCCGGAACCACCGGCGAGAATCACCTGCACGAGCGTCGGGAAATCCGACTCGGCGGCATCCTGTCGTATCGTTTCGACATCCACTGCGGCGGCTGCCGCGGTAACCTTACCCATCGCAAACTCCTTCGCATTGAAACCGGCTCGGGAACGCGTCTTCCTGGACGACACCGAACGACGCGGTGTGCCGCGATCCACGCAAATACCGTCTGATGTGATTTATCGACAGGGCGTCCGCGTCAAACGGACCAGACCAGTAGTTCAGTTCACAGTGATAGAGGCACGCGCCGACGGCAAATCCGGCGCGAGCTGGAAGTACAGAAACTGACTGGCCGAATCGCAGTGGTCTGCTCGACAACGACGACCGGAAAACGATTTGAAAACGAAAGAACGAATGTGGCAACGACGTACATCGGATCTGGTCGACGTCGTGCCCCGATGGATTCATCATAGTGAGAGCGCCTTGCGACACAGGTCATCTGGCGCGAAGCGCGGAAGTTTTGGCGGCGCTCGCGGACCGGATTTCGCAAGCTTGCGAACGAGCTTGCACTTCTATTGCAGTGCGCACGATGGAAATAAGCAGCGACACGTGCTACCGTTTAATGAACGTCCCGTGGCATTCCTGTCAAAGACAAACAGCGGTGTGATCCCGCACGGCCACGCTGTAAGTCTTTCGCTGTTCTCAATCTCGCCATCATCCAGCGCATGGGCACAACCCCAACCGGCGCGCCATCCGTTTTTCTGGAGCTGCAATGGCCTATCTTTCGCTACTCGCACTGTTCATGACGGTCACGAACTTCGTGCCGCTCAGTGCGATCGGCTTCGTCCCGCTGCTATTGCTGGCATGGCGCTTTTACGGCCGCACCTATCCCGCGTTCATCACGCCGCTTACCGCTTTCACGGTGCTCGCGATCATCTCGACGTTGCTCTATGATCCGCAGTCGTTCCTCGAATTCGAGTTCTATCGGCGCGACGGCAATTTCTTCATCTCCTATCTGCCCATTTTTGCCGGTTGTGTGTATGCGCACCGCTGGGATATGAACAAGGTGCTGCGTTCGTTGTTCATCTTCGCAGTCGTCATCAATCTGCCGATGTACGCGTACTACATCGCCACGAACGGGCTGTTCAGCATCTTCATTCACCCTAACGACACCTTCGGCAGCTACTTCATTGCCCGTAACGCGGCCGGCGGCTTCCTGGCGATGCTGTTCTGTCTGGGTGTGGCGTGTTACCTGCAAAAGCGCAGCAAGCTGATAATGGCGCTGCTGTTCTGCACTACGCTGATGCTGTTTTCGACCTACAGCCGCGGCTCGCTGCTCGGCGCGGTGGCCGTTCTCCCCTACCTGTACTTTGGCCGCAAGCGCTGGATTCTCGGTACGCTGATCGCCGTGCTGCTGCTCGCCTCGGCCGCCATCGCGATCTACCATACGCAGCCGAACGTCGACTACATGGGCTACACATTCGCGATTCACGCCAACGACGCCAAGGTCAACAACCTCAACATCCGCTACGAGTGGCTATGGCCACGAGCGCTCGCGTATTTCGTGCAAAGCCCGCTCGTCGGTCTCGGCTTCGGCTCGTTCGACGACCATATCGGCAGCCTCACCTCGTACTTCCATCTGTTCGCGGTACCGTCCGACATCGTGATCGAGCACAGCGACTCGCACGCTCACAACTCGTACCTGAATATCCTCGCCGAGCTCGGCGTCGTGGGCTTGACGCTGATCCTCGCGTTCTTCTGGAAACTGGTGGAATGGAGCAAGCAGGGGGCGGCGTATGCCGCGTTGGTCGAGGGGGGCCGCCACTTCGCGGCGTTCCGCTTCGTCGAGATTTCGTCGGTATGCCTGCTGGTGATGTCGGCAACCGAGCATCGGCTGGTCACGCCGTCGAATGTATTGATTCTTTCTCTTGTAATCTCGCTGCTGCTAGCCGCGCGTCCGCTCGCGGCCACCGCATTCAGGCCCGGCCCGCGCGGTGCGCGCAAGGCGGGCGTCGTGGGTGCGCGAGCTACCCAGCCCGTACCCCGGCGCCCGACTCACGGCGCAACGTCGGCAAGATGACGTTCTTCGGCCGGCAGCGACTGACTCGGCGCATAGGGAAGGAACTGCTCGACGCACGCATAGGGGAGCCGGGCATCGACGAAGCCCATCAGCGCCTTCTTGAAGTTCTCAGACGAAAAACGCTCGGCATTCTTGCGGCACACACGTGCATCGAATAAGGCGGCGTTGCTCTCGAAACGGCTAACGGCTTCGAGCAAGGAAGCGGTGCTTTGCTCGCCGAAGAAGACCCCGGTGGGCCGCTCGAGCGGCAATCCCACCACCGATTCAAGCGCGCCGCCGCGGCCGAAGGCAATCACCGGTGTACCGCATGCCTGCGCTTCGACCACGGAAATGCCGAAATCCTCTTCCGCCGCGAACACGAATGCACGCGCGCGCCGCAAATGATCGACCAGCACGTCGGACGGCTGATGCCCGAGGATCTTGACGTTGTCGCCGGCCACCGCTTTGATTTTCTTCATATCGGGACCGTCGCCGATCACGACCAGCTTGCGCTCGGGCGTCTGCGAAAAAGCCTGAACGATCAGATCAATACGCTTATAAGGCACCATCCGCGACGCCGTCACGTAGAAATCCTCTTTCTCCGTACCAATGGACATATTCGCCAGATCGACTGGCGGATAGATCACGGTCGCTTCACGCTGATAGGCCTTTCTGATTCGCCGTGCAATGAACTGGGAATTAGCAACGAGATGATCGACGCCGTTCGCAGAACGCGAATCCCAGCCGCGAATGTAATGAAGCAGCACTCGCGCCAACGCGGAGCGCAGTCCCCTGTCGAGGTGGGATTCGCGCAGGTACTGATGTTGCAGATCCCACGCATAGCGGATCGGCGAATGAATGTAGCTGATGTGCACCTGGTTCGGCCCGGTCAACACGCCTTTGGCAACCGCGTGGGAGCTCGAAATGACGAGATCGTAGCCGGACAGATCCACCTGCTCGATAGCAATCGGCATCAACGGCAAATAGGCGCGGTATCGTCTTCGCGCAAATGGCATCTTCTGGATGAAGGACGTATTGACGGACTTCCCCTTCACGCAATCGCGGTCTTCGAGAAAATCGACAATCGAAAAGACGTCCGCATCCGGGAAGCACTCGATGATGTTCTTCAATACTTTCTCGGCGCCGCCGGACACTACCAGCCAATCGTGAACAATAGCGACTTTCACTTCGACCTCCTGTGACAATCCACCCAAACTCCCGCACACCCACGCGCCACTTCAATCGTCTTTTGCGCCGCCCGCCTGCGTACGAAGCCCACACACCACCCGCACCCGCGCGAGCGCCCGCTCGGCGCCGGGCAACAGCCCGACCAGCTCGAGGCGAATCAGCACGCTGAGCAGCGTGACCGAGAGCGCTGCTTCGCCGATCACCCGAGCAGAGGCCATGCCAATCGCGCCGAAAGGCGGCGCGAGAACGAGCGCCGCCGCGAGATTGACCAGCGCCGAGGCGACGCCCGCAATCGCGAGTACCCGGTCATTCCTCCGCGGTACGAATACATAGAACGCGACGAACTCATTGAAGGCCGCGAACGGGAACATCCATGCAAATACCTGCAATACGTGCACACTCGGCTCGAACGCGGCGCCGAGAATCAGCGGCAACACGAAAGGCGAAAGCGTCAATGCGCCGCACAGCACGAGCACGCCATAGCCGAGCAGCAACAAGGCGCCGCGCCGCGTCGTTACATGCGCGCCCGCCTTGTCGCCCTGCGCGAGTTGCCGGGTTATCGTCGGAATAAAGACTTGCGCCGCGGGGGCCATCAGGCTCAGACCGATCGTCGCGAAACGCTCGGCCGCGCCGAAATAGCCGACCTCCGCGGGCGTCGAGAACAAGGTCAGCAAATACGTCGACGATGCCGTCAGCACGACCGAGCCCGACGAAAAGCAGAACAGCATCGTCGACCTGCGCACGAGCGGCAGGACGCCGGAAAACGCCAGACGCGGCCAACCGAGTTGCCACGTCGTCAAACCATACGCAATGACCAGCGACGCGACGCCCGCAATCAGCAGGCTCGCCAACACCCATACGGCGTCGTTCGGACCTTTGACGAGCGCCAGCACCAGCACGAGACTCAGCGCGAAGCCGAACACTTCGATCATGATCGGCGTGCGAATCTGCTGCCGCCCCTGAAACAGCCAGCCGAGATTGCACGCCGACACGATCCCTAGCAGGGTTGCGAGCATGCCGATCAGAGGCTGCTCCGCCAACAACGGTGAGCAGAACGTCGCAACGATGCCTATGCCCGCGCCAATCACGGCGAGTGTCAGCCGCGCGCTGACATGCAGCGAATAGATCGCATTGCATTCCTGAGTCGACTGCGCTTTCGCCACCTCGCGCATGCCGACGAAGGTGAAGCCGAAGCCGACGAACATCCATATCACGTTCATCAGCGACATCGACGCGAGTACCCGCCCGTATTCGGCCACGCCAAGCACCCTGCCATAGAACGGCACCACGATCATGAGGTACACATACCTCATGAAATAGCCGGCGTACACAAATACGATCAGGTTGGTGCTCGTTCGTCTATCCATGCCGTCCTCCTTCGCCTAGCGTCCTGCGACGCGACGGCGCGCAAGCGGGTTCGCGATATAACGCACCGCGAAATCCGACAGCGGCGAGTACGGCACGAGACACAGGCTCGACAGTACGAGGGTGCCGAGCTTCTTCTTCAGGCTCCAGAACGGATTTGCAATGATCGTGTGCAGATAGTTGCGCGAATCGCGGAGCATCCAGTGCCAACGCCTGAAAAACGTCGCGCGATAAACGGAAGAGCAGAATGTCGCTTTCTCGTGTGAAAAGTCGAGAAATGTGGCCGGTAATTCAATGTCGAGGCGGTCTTTTGCAATATTGCGCAGAATGGCCCAGCGCATGTTGAACGCGCGCGGCGCTTTCGTCAGTTGTTCCGAGTTTGCGAACGACACCGTTTCACTGCCCGCGTTATGCACACGGTAGCCGCCTAGCGACTTCGACAAAGTCGCGATCGGTCCAGCCAGCGCGACGCCATAGATCGCGTAAAAGTCCGCGCCATAGCGATTCACGCCCTCTTCGGGGACCGGGAAGATCTGCTTGAGCGCACTCACCCGGTAAGCGTTGCCAGACGCGGGCGGCGACGGATAGAGCCAACCGCCGCGCAGCAGACTGCTGCAGTCGGGGGGCGGCTCGCTATTCGGCACGTAGGCACCCGTCAATTCTCCATTGCTGTCCATCACGTCGAGGCGGAATTGCACCTTCGCCCACTCGCCGTGCTCGAAAAAGCGCATGACCTCGGTGACTGCGGATGGGTACAGCACGTCATCCGAATCGAGAAAGATCACAAACTCGGTGGTGAGCGACGCGATTGCATAGTTGTAGGCGGACACCTGTCCGCCATTTTTCTTGTACACCGACACGACGCGGTCGCCGTAGCCTTCGATGATCGCGCGTGACCCGTCGGTCGATCCATCGTCGACGATCATGACCGTGGTCGCCGGATAGTCCTGCGCGAGCGCCGAGTCGATCGCCGCCGCCAGATAGTGCTCGTAGTTGTAATTGCAAATCGCAATGGTGACCTGTTTCATGATGTGTCAACGCTATCCATCAGGTTCGGTCCGCCGGCTCCCGGCGGCCGCAAAGTTCGCGAAATCTCGCTATGCCACTGCCTGCGCCGCACTCCGTACCACCAGATAAGCCAGATGTTTGGGCGGATTGTTACCAGCACCATTCACCTTGTCGGGTACCTTGAATCGCACGTTCATCAAATCGTTGTCCCAACTCAATGCGACATTGTCCGGTGCGCTCGCCTCGCCATTCACCGCGTCGATGAAATCGGCCTTTACCGCATGCGAGCGCAGCGCCTGCAGCCCGCCGATGGAAATGTTCTGCCAGCCCGCGCTGCTGCTCACCTGCATCACCAGGTCGTTGCCGGAAACCAAAGCATTTGCAGCAACACCCGGACCGCATTGCAGCGGCTTCGAAAAACTCGCCAGATGCCCACCCACGGTTTGTCGCAACACGACCAAGCTTCGACCGGAAACGTTGTAGGTTCGTTCGGGCGGACCGGGATGCGTGAGACGATACGGTTCATAGCCCTCCCAGTGATAGATCATCGACAGGTACTTGTTCGGATCGTCCCAGTTCCTGCCCAGCGCCCACACCGCGAAGTCGAAGAAATAGCGCGGCAAATAGTGCGGGTCTTTCATGTACTCGTTGCCGATCTCGGTTTGCCAGATGCCGCGTGCGGGACCGTTCTTCACGTACCTCTGGTACAGCGGTTCCATGTCGGCGACCGGCAAATAGTGCGTGTCGATGTAGTCGACCCAATCGAGCATGCGCTCTTTCAATGCCGGACTGCGATATTCGAGCCAGCGGTAGAAGTTATCGAGGCCGCCCTGGTCGGGCCAGCCGCCATACACCACGAACGCGTGATGACTGCGAATGATGCGGGCGGCCGGAATATGAACCCGCTCGACGTAATCCTGCATCGCGCTCTCGTACGGTTTCGAGCGTTTTTCGTCCTTGCTGAACCCCGGGCCGCGCCAGAACACCGACTGCTGCAAGCCGCCGGACAATTTTCCAGCCGCCTCGTTCCAGATCTGGAAATAGCGCAGGTTATAAGGCGGCGCGGAATACTTGCGGACCACCGCGTCGACGTACTGCTTCCATGCATCCACGTCGACGGGTGCCGAATTGTTTTCGCCCGGCACGCTCGCATTCCATCTCGGCGTAAAGCCGAGCATCAGCAGCGAACCGATTCCATTGCGTTCATTTCGCAACAGTCTGGACGGCAGGTCGACATCGTACGCCGAGCTGGTTTTGTCGATGCGCATCGGCTCGCCGCGCCGATCAGGTTGGCCCGGGCCGACCGTGTCGCGCCCCCAGCTGATGCCCATCGCTCGCCACATCTCGATGTCGGCAACCGATCCGGCCCAGCCGTTCACGCCGATCAGATCGCTCATCATGCGGCCGCGCGCGCGCGCGGGCGCAGGGTCCTGTACCAACGCGAGAGCGGGCCTGATATCCGACAATGGCGTGGCCGCCCCCGCCGCCAACGCGGCGAGTGTGCGCAACGCACGTCTTCTGCCAGCACCGGTCTTGACGCGATCCATCGCTAGCTCGCTGACGCGCGCGGTGCCAGTTCAGGCAGCCGCTCGCCGGTCTTTACATCGAGGATTTCGAGCACTTGTTGCGCCGCGCGCTCCCAGCGAAACTCGCGCGCATGCAGCAGCCCAGCGCTGCGGTATTGTTGACGCAGATCGGCGTCGCTCATCATCTGCTCGATCTTTGCGGCGATGTCGTCCGCGGAGGCCGCGTCGCAGTACATCGCGGCATCCCCGCACGCTTCCGGTATCGACGTACGCGTCGACGCGATCACCGGACAGCCGCAATACATCGCTTCCAGAGGCGGCAGGCCGAAGCCTTCGTACAACGACGGAAACACGAGGCATCCAGCGTTCTGGTAGAGCCCCTTCAGCTCCTCGTCGGACACGAATCCGGCCCACACCACCTGCCGCGACTGCAGCGGATGCTCAACGCCCGCACTGCTGAAGATGCGCGGATACTGTTTTCCCACGATGACGAATTTCACGTCGCGCAGATGCCCGAGCCGCGCAATTGCGTCCAGCACGCCGCGCAGATTCTTGCGCGGGTCGAGACTGCCGACGATCACGCAATACGCGTCCTTGTTCAATTCGAGCCGTTGCAGCACCGACGGGTCGGCCACGATCCGGTCGAGATGATCCGCGCCGGGCGCCACCACTTTCACACGCGATTCGTCGATCTTCAGGTGATGGCAGATCCGCATTTTCGAATACGTCGACACCGTCAGAACGATCGGATGCGTGCGCGGCAATAGCGTGAAGACGATGCGATACCAGAGCCGGAATTTCCTCGAAAAGCCTTGCGGCACGTCGAAGACGGCCATGTCGTGAACCATCACGACCTGACTGTGCTTGAACAGCGGATTCGTATTGCACAGACTGAGCAGTGTGATCCCGCGAGCAGCGATCGGCAGCGTGATCTGCTCCCACAACGTGCCACGCAGCCACGGAAAGCGCCGCTGCGGTCTGAGCAGCGCCCCGGGCTCGACTGCGTTTTGTGGCACGAACAATTCCGGTTCGTCACCGGGCGCGGCGCGCATCTGCATGGCCCTCGTCAGCTCATACGCCACGCGTTGAACCCCCGTGATGGACTGCGAAGTAAACTTTCCGTTGATTGCAAAGGCCATCTGGTTCTCCGTTTTACGCCATCGCGAACGCGCGTTGCCGCGTTGAGGCCTCCACACGCTCAGGCGCCTCGCGGCGCTTGCTGCCCGGCGTCGTTTTCGCCGAAATCGCTGGCATAGTTCGTTTCGTAGCCGTAATTCTTCGTGCTTCGACGCAGCGGTATGCCGTTGAACACCGCGCCCGCGATGCGCCCTTCCGCGCGTTCCACCTTTCTGATCGTGTCGGCGATCTCCTCCTCGCTCTGCATACCAGAGCGCAGCACGAGCAGGGATGCGCCCGCCTCGTTCGCGACGATCGAGGCGTCGGTGACCGCGAGGAAAGGCGGCGTATCGATGATCACCAGATCGAACTGGCTCGACAGCCGCTCAAGAACATCCTTCAGGCGCGGCTTCATCAGCAGCGCGGCGGGATTCTCCGGGCGCACGCCGCACGACAGGAACGTCAATCCGTCGATGCGGGTGGAGCGCAACGCATTGCGCAACGGCAAGCGTTCGGACAGCACTTCGGATAGGCCTCCACGATTGCTCTCGTTGAATAGCGAGGCGAGATGGCCACGCCGCATATCGGCATCGATCAGCACCACACGCTGACCGACTTCCGCGTGCAGGATCGCCAGATTCGCCGCGACGAAGCTCTTGCCGGCGGACGGCGTGGGGCCGATGACCATGACGATGTTGTTGCGTGCATGCGCGAGATCGCGCGTGACGGCGGTCCGTACGCTGCGCAGCGCTTCGACCGACGCGTCGTGTGGAAAGCGCGCGGCGAGGATCCTGTTCGGAATGCCCTTATCGAGCTGAATCTCGTGCAGACTCTTCTGCAGCGGCGGATGGGCACGCCCGGTCGCTGGCGGCAGAGATTTTCGGCCTGCGGTCGCATCGCGATCGAGCAGCACTTGCTGATGGCTGAACAGAATCTCGCCAAACACCGGCACGCTCATCTGGCGCTCGACGTAGCGCGGGTCAGTCACGCCGATCATCACGTGGCGGCGCATGAAGACCAACACGACGCCGGACACGATACCGAGCATCAATCCGCCGCCGAGCACGAGAATCGGCTGCGGCATGACCGGCATATGCGGTCTCATCGCCGGATCGAGAATATGCGCACCGCCCGTCGTGCTGGCGCGGCGCACCTGCAATTGCTCAGCCTTCTGGACCATGCCGAGATACACCGTTTCAGCCACCTTCTGCGCGCGGATCAGATCGACGCTCTCGCGCTCCGACGCCGGCATGCCGTTGAAATGGTCGGAGAATTTCGCTTTCGCTTCTTTCAATTGCGCCAGTTGCTCGTCGATGTTCTGCACCCAGCGGCTCTGCGGCGTATAGCGCTCGAGCATTTGCGTGCGCTGCAATTGCAACGTCGCGATCTGCTTGTCGAGATCGAGGCCGCCCTGCAAATAGGCTTGCGCCTCGTTGGTCGGCTGCATCGATTGCGAGTTCGAGCGGAAGCTCTTCAGCGCTTCCTCGGCTTTTCGCAGATCGGCGAGTAGACGCGGGAGTTCGCCGTTAATGAACGCGAGCGTCTGCGTGTCGTTCGATTGTCGGCTCGCCACCGCGGAGGCGAGGTATTGCTGTCCCAATGCATTGGCGACGGCAGCGGCTTTGTCCGGACTCTTGTCGCGATACTGGATTTGCAGCAACCCCGAGTCTTTCACCTTGTCGCCGATCTTGATCAGACTCTCGAAGCGCTTGATCGCATCGAGCTCATTCCAGCGGATCACTTCGAATTTCGTGCCGGGCCGCGCAGCGAGTTCCTTCACGAGCATCGACACGCCGTTCTGCTTGAGCGGCATGCCGACCGTGCCACTCGCCAGCAACTCGCCGGACGGGCCATGCAATTCGAAGCCGCCATTGTCGAGCGCGGTCAAGGTCAGCTTCTCTTCCTCGAGTTCGCGCGGCACGTCGAGCGCCGCGATCTGCACGCGCTCACCGCCCCATGCATACGATTTCAGGCCGAGCCACGGCGCCGAAGGCTGTCCCGGTGTAGCAAATTTTTCGGCGATGTCGCCGAGCACCGGAAGCTTGTGCGGCTTTACCGAAATGTCGAAACGGAACTGGTCGATCACCGGCTGCAAAACCGACCGGCTTTCCATCACCGCCATTTCCGTTACCGACGACGGCGTCGGAGGCGGCAACAGGTCCTGGTTCTGCAACGCAAGTCCGAGCGCATTCGGCTCGGGCGGGTCCACCCGAACGATTACGTCGGCGGAATAGATGGGGGTGGTAATCAGAAGATACGCGACCGCGAGCGTGAGGACGACGACCGTCGTCACCACGATCTCCCAGATGTGGTCACGCATTAGCGTAAGCATCCCGCTGGCACTGAGTTGTCTGCGCTCGGTATCAACAGCGGGATAGAGCGAGTTTTGCGGATAGTAATCCACCGGTCTGATCCTTGCAGGTTGATGAAACAAAGCGATCGGCGATCGCTTTGCGTCGCCACGTCGCTATTTATGCCGCCGGCCGGATAGACCCTGGATTGGCTGGCAGCACGGCGAAGCGACGTGCTGTGTCGGGTTAGGTCGGGGAGCCGTGTTCGGGACCTCTCGAAGCACGGGAGGCTACACACCTATTGCTTATCCACCGCGGCATTGCCGATTGTTCTTCTCACGAATCAGCGAATGCGGTGCCCGCCATTCACGTAATCCGCGATTGACAATTTCTCTCTCGATGTTGCGGTGAAGCATAGTCCGCAAAGGATCGGGGCATTCGCCGGCGGCCCAAAGTAGGGTGCTATTGGCCGATAATGCGGAGCCTTTTACAAATGAAACAGAAGCTGGAAAGCCTTGTTGCGATCTGCAATTGCTGTAACAGAGTTATACGATAGGCGCCGTACATCGCGACAGAACGCCAAATGGGCGGTTCCTGTGCAAAGAATGCCGTTGATATCCCGCAAATCGTGCCGATTCCACGCCACTCGGCGCATTCCGCCGATGCCCTGGCTTCTCCCCTGCAAAAATCGCGCTAATCGAGCTGGAAAAAAATTCCGCGCAACGTTAATTAGTAGCACGCAGTTTAGCGAATAGTGAGGTAAGAATTTCTCGAATCTTGACGATTACGCCAAAACACCCGCGCATGCCGGCCAAGCTCGTCTGACAGAAATCGATGCGCTAATCTCAATGCGTAGATTTTCCTGTCTGGAGAAGCTGGCGTGATGAAGCATATTGGTCTATTCGTCTTTCAGGATTGTTCGATGGCAAGTACCGGCGCGATCGGCGACGCGTTCCGGCTTGCCAATGAGTTCAAGAGAACGGCTGGCGAAGAGGCGCCATACCGGTTTACCGTGGTATCCGATGGCGGTGGTCTGGTGACCAGTTCTTCCGGCATATCGATCTGGACGCAAGGCCTCGAACGCTATTGCCTCGCGGATTTCCACGCGTTCTTCGTGGCCTGCCGCGACGTCACCGAAGTGGCGGAATCCAACGATCGGTTTCTGTCGTGGATCTCACTGCAAGGATCGATCGCATCTTTCGGCATGCAACAGGGTGCGAATCTCGCGGTCGTCTGCAACGATCCGCTGCAATCGATCGTGCCGATTTTTCTGTTCGACGACAGCGGTGATGCCGCGCGCACGCAGAGCAATGTGACGCCGACGGATCTCGCGCTCGCGCAGATCGAACGCGACATCAATACCGACACGGCCCGCAAAATCGGCCGCATCCTGCAAACCGGCTACGCCGAGAAGAGCCGTTCGGAGCTCGACGACGTCAATATCACGACGACGACCGAGAAGATTCGCGAATCGGCGCGCTGGATCAAGGAGAACTACAGCAAGGCTATTTCGGTTGCCCAGGCGGCCGAGTCGGTGGCGATGAGCAAGCGCAATTTTCAGCGCCGTTTCAAATGCGAGTTCGGCATGACGCCACTCGAATATCTGCTGCGCACACGCTTCGAGATCGTTCGCTCGATGCTGAAGAACACCGATTTGCCGGTCGACAAGATCGCGCGTCGCTGCGGAATGGGCGACGGTAATCGGCTCGGGCGGCTATTCAAGGAGCGCTATGGCATGTCGCCGACGCAATTCCGCGCGCAACAGCATGTGGACGCGGAAGAACGCTGGCTGACACCGGAGGAAAGCTGGAGTGCCGCGACCGAGATGTTGCGGCAAGCGCCGCTGACGCTTTGATTTCAATTCCCTATTACTCCGAGCACGACTCGTCGGCTCGACCGCAAAAGGGATAAGAACATGACGATCATCAAAACCGCCGAACTGGCCGCGGAGGACGCGGCCGTCGCGACGGAAAACATGGCCTCCCTACAATCCGTTGACAGTGCCGTGGCTGCGCCCTGTGAGATGCCGGGCCTGCGCGCAGGCGCGCATTTCGCGCAAGGGCAAGCGCCATCTACCGTGAGAAAGATCAAGGAAGTGGCGAAGACCTTATTGCCGGATGCCCTTTTCCTAAGCCTGTTACATCACAAATGCACTGGCCGTTATCCGAATCTGATTCGTCCAGTGACGTTCAATGAGAAGATCCTGCAGCGCAATCTTCACCCTGATCCTCGCTATATCGAGCTGACCGACAAGCTGCTGGTGCGGGACTATATTGCCCGGAAGATCGGTGACAAGCATTTGATACCGCTGATCGCAGCGCCCGCTGTATTCACGCCCGAAGTGTTCGACGCGCTGCCCGATGCTTTCGTAATGAAAGCCAATCACGGCAGCAGCTTCGTCGAAGTGGTGAGAAACAAATCGGAGACCTCGTTCGACAAGCTGAAGAAGCTTGCCGACCAGTGGCTGCGCACCGAATTCTATTACGTTGGGCGCGAACGGCACTATCGGTCGATCGAGCCTCGCGTCTTCTTCGAGAAGCTGCTGCTCGATCAGCGCGGCCAGATTCCGGCGGATCTCAAGATGCACTGCTTCGGCGGTCGGCCTGGGGGGCCGATCATCTATATCCTCGTGATCTCCGACCGGTTCGGCACCGCGACGCACGGCGACGTGTACGACGTCGACTGGAATCACCTCGATATCGCAATCGGCGACTACAAGCGCAGTGCGGCACCAGGTCCGCGCCCGCCGAATCTGGATGCCGTGCTCGATATCGCGGTCCGTCTGTGCGAAGACTTCGACTATGTGCGAGTGGACCTGTATGCACCGGACGACCGCGTTTATTTCGGCGAACTGACATTTACGCCCGGTGCAGGCGTGCTGCCCTTCACGCCGGACAGTATCGATTACGAGTGGGGCAAGCTGATGGCTTGAATCCGCTTTCATTCGCGGCGTTTGGATTCCGCCATCGAGCCGGGGCGGCGAACGCCGCCCCCCTTCAAGCCGGCGACATGCCGTTTTGCAGCTTTGCGCCGTCGGCCTCGCGCGAGACCAGAAACGTCAGTAACGCCTGCGCCGCTTCGCGGTGGCGCGCCGCCGTGCAGATCGCGGCGGTGAAAGTCGTGGTGGACTGGATGGCGGCAGGAAGCTCGCCGAGCACGTCGATACCGGGCACGTGAATCAATTCGCTCATCTGCTGAAAGCCGAGCGCGACTTCTCCGCGCGCGACGAGCGTGCCGACCGGCACACCCGGCGGCGCCTTCACGGTACGCGAAGCGATCTGCCCGGCAATGCCCCAGCGTTCGAACAGCTTCAGTAGATGCGTGCCGCTCGGCCCCGTCGAGTAACCGATGCTGCGCGCACCGAGAATCGCGTCGCGCAGCGCCGCTTCGGTCGCGATGTCCGGGTGTGTCGCTCCGGCCGCGACAGCTACCGCGATGCCCGAGCGCGCGAGCCCGACGCGGCTCGCCGCTTCGACGCAACCTGTCACCACGAGCCGCTCGATCGCGTCTGCTGCGAGCACGACGATATCGAAGACTTCGTCATCCTCGACCCGGCGCGCCGCATCGACGCCGCCGACCGATTCGATCGTGACGCCCTGCCCGGTGCGCCGCTCGTACGACGCGGCGAGTTCGGCGAGCACCTGGCGCGTGGCCATCGACGAAATGCCGGTGATCGGCGCGCGCACGGCTTGACCGTTGATCTCTGCGACCACGCCTGTCAGTCCTTGTAACGCAGTCCAGCCTGCTCGAGCGGCCCGCGCATGTTGTACATATCGAGGCCCAGCACACCGGAGGCGAGTTTCGCGCGCTTCTCGGCTTCGTTCGCCTCGCGCGCTGCGGCCTTGTCGAGCACCGCTTGCGCGGCGGCCGCCGGCACCACGGCCACGCCGTCGTCATCGGCAACGACGACGTCGCCCGGCGTGACCAGTGCGCCCGCACACACGACCGGAATGTTCACCGAGCCGAGCGTCGCCTTGACCGTGCCCTTCGCGGAAATCGCCTTGCTCCAGACCGGGAAGTTCATTTCGGTCAGCACGCCGACGTCGCGCACACCGGCGTCGATGATCAGCGCATGCGCGCCGCGCGCCTGGAAGCTGGTTGCGAGCAGATCGCCGAAGTAGCCGTCGGTGCTCTCCGCGGTGACACCCGCGACGACGACGTCGCCCGGCCGGATCTGTTCGGCCGCGACGTGCAGCATCCAGTTGTCGCCCGGTTGCAAAAGCACCGTGACGGCCGTGCCGCTCGCGCGCGCGCCGGTATAGATCGGACGCATATACGGCTGGAGCAAGCCCGTGCGGCCCATGGCTTCATGCACGGTGGCCGAACCCAGCGCGCCGAGTTTCGCGGCCACGTCCGCGTCCGCGCGCTGGATGTTGCGATACACGACTCCGATTTCATACATGATTACAGCCCCTTCGCTTTCAGCAAGGCATCGAGACGCGGATAGACGCGCCGCGCGTTGCCTTCGTAGATCTTGTAGCGCTGCTCCGGGTTCATATCCGCGGCTTCAACGTAGCGCTTCGTGTCATCGAAATAGTGGCCGGTTTCCGGATCGATGCCGCGCACCGCGCCGATCATCTCGCTCGCGAACAGGATGTTGTCCACGGGAATCACCCGCGTGAGCAGATCGATGCCCGGCTGATGATAGACACAGGTGTCGAAAAACACGTTGTTCAGCAGATGGTCCGTCAGCAACGGCTTCTTCATTTCCTGCGCGAGGCCGCGGAAACGACCCCAGTGATACGGCACCGCGCCGCCGCCGTGCGGAATCACGAACCGCAGCGTCGGGAAATCACGGAACAGGTCCGAGGTCAGGCATTGCATGAACGCGGTGGTATCCGCATTCAGGTAGTGCGAACCGGTGGTGTGGAAGCACGCATTGCAGCTCGTGCTCACGTGAATCATCGCGGGAATGTCGTACTCGACCATTTTCTCGTAGATCGGGTACCACGAGCGGTCCGACAGCGGCGGGCTGGTCCAGTGGCCGCCCGATGGATCGGGATTCAGGTTGATCGCGACATTGCCGTACTGCTCGACGCATTTGACGAGTTCAGGAATACAGGTGACCGGATCGACACCCGGACTTTGCGGCAGCATCGCGGCCGGCACGAAGTTCGAAGGAAACAGCTGGCTCACGCGATAGCACAGTTCATTGCAGATCGCGGTCCACGTGCTGGAGACTTCGAAGTCACCGATGTGATGCGCCATGAAGCTCGCACGCGGACTGAAGATCGTCAGATCGAGGCCGCGCTCGCGCATCAGTTTCAACTGGTTGTTTTCGATCGACTCGCGCAACTCGTCGTCGCTGATCTGCAATTCCGACACCGCCGGCATCTCGGACGAACTCTTGATGCCTGCGATCTGGCGGTTACGCCACGCCTCCAACGCTTTGGGCGCGGTGGTGTAGTGGCCGTGAATGTCGATGATCACCGTGATTCCTCAGTAGATGAATTTAACCAGCGGCGCGCGCGAACCGCACGCGCGCCACATACCTGCGCGCGTCAATGCGCGGTATTCGGCTGCGCCGCCGTACCGGTGCCGCCCGCGCGCTGGCTCACCAGGATGGCGATCGCGGCGAGCGTAGCGGGGATCGCAAGCATGGCGAGGATCGCGCCGAACTGCCAGCCGAAGCCGAGCAGCGCGCCGCCGATCGCCGAGCCGAAGATGCTGCCGAAGCGGCCCATGCCGAGCATCCAGCTCACACCGGTCGCACGCGCAACGGTCGGGTAGCGGCCGGGCGCAAATGCGTTCAGACCGGTTTGCGCGCCGCTCATGCAGAAGCCAGCGGCAAACACCAGCAATGCGAGCGACGACGACATCGCGCCGATGTAGCCGAGCCCGAGCACGCACACTGCGCCGCCGATATACGCGGCGCTGATGACCGGCGCCGGACGCGCCTTGTCCATGACCCAGCCGACCAGCACCGCGCCGATCGTGCCGCCGATCTGGAACATCGCCGTGATGTTGGCCGCGGTGGTGACCGACAGACCCGCATCCTTCATCAGCGTCGGCAGCCAGCCGGTCAGCAGATAGATCACGAGCAGGCCCATGAAATACGTGACCCACAGCGCGATCGTCATCGAGCCATAGCCATGCGAGAACAGCACGCCGATCGGCTTGCGCGTCGGCAGCGGCGGTTCGTTCGACACGAACGCTTCATTGCCGGCGAAACGTACGCCGCACACGCGGCCGAGCACCTTGCCGATACGCTGCGCAGGCGCGCCGCGCACCGCGAGCAGACGGGCCGACTCAGGCAGCAGCCAGATCTGGAACGGGATCAGCACGAGCGGCAGCGCGCCGCCGAAAATCAGCACCGAGCGCCAGCCGTGAACCGGAATCAGCCAGCCGGCCGCGAAGCCGATCAATGCCGAGCCGAGATTGAAGCCCGTGAACATCACGGTGATCAGCAGCGCGCGCTTGCGTTGCGGTGCGTACTCGGACAGCAGCGTCGTCGAGTTCGGCATCGCCGCGCCGAGGCCGACACCGCTCAACAGACGCAGCGCCGCCATCGAAAACGGCGATTGCGTGAACGCAGTCGCGATCGTGAACACGCCGAACAGAAACACCGACGTAATCAGCACCCACTTGCGGCCGATGCGGTCCGATGCCGGACCCGCGAACAATGCGCCAATCACCAGACCGATCGGCGCCGCGCTCATCACGAGACCGAATTGGGGACGCGAAATACCCCAATCATGAATGATGGACGGTGCGACGAAACCCATGATCGCGACGTCCATGCCATCGGCGGTCACGATCAGAAAACACAGCACTACCAGCAGCCATTGGTAGGGCGAGATCGGCCGTTCATCGATGAACTTCTTGATATCAATTCTGTTACCGCTGGTAGTACTCATCAAAACTCTCCTGTCTCCTTCAATGGCCTCATCGCGCGCTCGACGCGGGTTGCTTCGCAAAGTGCGTCGTAACCATCGTGGCGATGGGGCCCCTGCACGCCCTGCTCAAACAACTGGCGTGACGGTACGTTTCGTCCTTCGCGGGCCAAAGCGCGGGTTAACCATATGGTCGAAGCGAGTATCCGCATTTTCAGCGTTCCGCATAGCATCTTCGAAGTCTGTCCGATTCGCGCAAAGCGGCGCCGGACCGGGGTTCGACCTAGGCCCACCGGCCTTCGAAGCAGCCTTGCCGAACGCCAGTTGGCACACCAACTGATAAACAAAACAGATGACGCGGGAACGAACTCGCATAGAACGGCAGCGAGACGCCCCGCTTTTGCGATCGACGTGAATGCGCCGCGCTGGCAGCGGATTTTCCCCACGAAAAAAGGGCTCAAAAGAAAAAGCGGATGACCGTGTCACGGCCATGCCGCTTCGGGATGAGCCGGCGTCGCGGACCGGCTCGTACTCAGTTAGCGCTCTGTGCGAGACCCGGTTCAGGGCGCCGCGACACCGCGCGTCGCCGGCGCATAAGGCGTGTAGAAGCTCGAACCGGCCCACGTACGCGAGGCTGCCGCGTAGAGCGGTGTGCCTTGCGTGTAGTTCGCGCCGTCGTGCCAGTCGCCCGAACCGGTGTACTTCGCGACCGCCGGGTACGGATAGACCGGACGCGAGGCCGTCACGTTGTTCGACGAATCGGTCTGATACGTCATCACGGAAGTCGGCACCCTGGATTCTTCGACCCAGTTGGTGATCTTCGACACGAGGTCGATATTCGGGTTGCCTTCGCCGCCACCACAGTGACCGACGCCCGGCACCAGATAAAGACGCGCGAACTGGTCCACGCTCGACGTGCCCATCGTGTTCTGCATCGCCTCGTAGTACTGGATCGTGAACAGCGGCGAGATGTGCTGGTCCGCCCAGCCGTGCCACAGGATCAGCTTGCCGCCGGCAGCATTGAACGCGGACAGGTCCGGGCTCGTCGCGTCGATGAACGGATGGTTCGCCTTCAGATAAGTCGGGTAGAAGCTGGCGTCCTGGTAGCCGAAGGTGTCGATGCTCGGCATCGTCGGCGAGCCCGTGAAGATCAGGTTGTACGCGCCCGTCACGATCGAATAGCTGAACAGCTTCGTCACGGAAACCGGTGCATCCGTCGAGTTCGACGTCGGCACTTCGACGCCAACCCAGTTCGCTTCCGAACCATACTGCGGCGAACCCGCCAGCATGTACTCGCCGGTCGTCGCATCGGTCGGACCGCTGTAAATGGCCTTCGCTGTCGTGACTTCAGCCGCGGTCAGGCAGTTGCTGGTGCTCGTCGCGCCGCTCGCGCACTGGATCGTCGCGGGGTCGAAATGGCAGGTACGCGGATCGGCGATCAGGCCGTCGGCCGCGCCGCTGCCGCCGCCGCATGCCGCCGCGACGGCTTTATGCAGCAGCGTCGCCTTGTCGGCATACAGAATCGCATTGCCTGCGCTGGTGCCGGTCGTGCTTTGCGACTTCACGCTCCAGCCGTGATACAGCGAGTTCTGGATCTGGAAGTGCGCAGCCGGCGCACCCGCGACGATACCGTTGTAGTCGGTCGGATAACGTTGCGCGGCCATCAGCGCTTCGCGGCCGCCGTCCGAGCAGCCGATGAAGTACGAATACTTCTGCGTCTGTCCGTAGTAAGCCTTGATCAGCTTTTTCGCGGCGAGCGTCGTGATGTGCTGTCCGCGATACGCGAAGTCAGCCTGCTTTTGCGGGTCCGTGGTCCAGCTCGAATCCTGGCCCGAGTGACCCATGTCGGTCGCCGCCGTTACGAAGCCGCCTTGTTGCACGAGCGGGCACTGGTACGAGAAGCTGAACGAGCTTTGCTTGGTCGGGTCGCTCAGATTGCCGCACAAACCACCGCAACCGAGTTCCGCGAAACGCTGAGTCCATGTGCTGACCGGCAGCGCGACTTCGAACGTGTTCGACGGAGCGAGTGTGCCCTTCACCGTGCAGAACGCGACCGTCGCGCCGTTGACCGTTGCGTTGGTCACGGTCGCCGAGGTAATCGAACTACCGGCGCCGCCGATGTCGGTAATATCGATTGAAGCGAGCTTCGAGCAATCGACGACCGGTTGCACGGCTGCCAATGGCGTGTACGTGAGCGTGCCGCCACCGCTACCGCCACCGCATGCGGCGACGATCGCGGCCGTCGTGCAAACGCCGACGAACGTCAGCAGTGAAACGCCGCGCGCCTTGATGCGCGACAGCAACTTGAGGGGTTGCAGTCTTCTCATACTTGTTCTCCTGCGCGGTTGTCACGGTCCACTATTGGGCCCGTGCGTGTGTTCGCGGTGCGCATCACGCATCCGCGATGCGTGACGCATGTCTTCTTCACCTTCATCGATTCACATCTCCTCTTTTGGTACTTCGGCTTTTAGAAACGTCCTCGTTCTTCCGGTCGCGGCGGTGCGGTCGCACGGGCTTGCCGGGTTGACGCGACGTTAGCCAGACGGTGAATGACAGGAAATCGCGGGTTAACCACAGGGATCAGCGATATCGGCGGCTCTCCGATGCGCTCGCACGCCGAACTCGATGACGCTCGACACCACGCTCGAGCCGATGGCACAAGGAATGACAAGCGGCGCCGCAAACCGATTCGAGCGTGCACCGCCAACTCCCACGGTCGCACCCAATAATTTTTTTAGATGCGAAAAGAAACAAATTGAAATCAGTAGTCGGTAGCACTACGAGTCGCGAATGACTTCCACGAAGTAATGAGGAAGAAAGCCGAAACGCTATTTCCAATCGCGTTGCGAATCTACGCGAAAAGCTTTCTGTTTTGTTTATTGATGCGTTTGTCGTGACATTTCAGCCTCTTACACCTTCCATTCGTCTGCTTTACGGCAAGCAAAACATCTTGTTGCCGCGATGCAAACGCAAAGCTTTTATTGCAATGAACTGCCACACATAGTCGGAGATGAAATAGTCGGAGCGCCGCCTCGCGAGTTCGCGTAAACCCCGCGATGTCTGACAGCCCGCCAATACCACCATATCCATACGACTTCGCTTGGCATGACGAAATATAGAAAGGAGATCAAATCAATCAAGAAGACGCAGATCGCGCTCGCCATTCTCACGGGTGCACAACTCGGCGAATGGCGGCTCGGTCTATGAAGCCTCGGTCGGCGTGCTGTACCGGTTCACACCGGCACTCGCCACCGGCGCGTCGTATATGTACATGAAGGGCAATTCGGTCGTCGACAATAATCACGCGCACCAGGTCGCGGCGATTGTCGACTACTCGCTGTCGAAGCGCACGAGCGTCTACGTGATGGGCCTGTACCAGCGCGCACAAGCTCGGGCGGCTTCGCGCAGATCAACGGCATGAACAGCGCGGACGGCGCATCGAGCGGCCAGACCCAGGCTATCGCACGAGTCGGCTTGCATATGCACTTCTGATACCGGAAACGGTCGACGAGTTGGAGACGATCGCACGCACGTTCGATACGCCGCTGCTCGTGAACATCGTCGAAGGCGGCCGCACGCCGCAACTGATGCCCGCTGAATTGCAGAAGCTCGGTTTTTCGATTGCGATTTATCCGGCATCGGGCTTTCTCGCGGTCGCGATAGCACTGCAAGATGTCTACGACCAGATCGAGGCGCAGCGCGGCACCACGCAGGTGGAAGACACCATGTACCCGTTCTCCGGAATGTGCAAATCGATGGGCTTCCCAGCGGTATGGCAGTTCGACCGTGAGCACGCCGAATGACGACCGGCTGACAAAATATTACGTTTTTCAGCGTGCTAGACGCGTAGCATATCGGGGGCATGTCCCGCGAGCGCCCCCACTCGCATTCGTCATTCAACCGCGGAGATTTCGGAAATGAGTATTTTTGGTGACATCGTGCACAAGCTGTTCGGCAAAGCGAAGCCGGACCAACCTCCCCCCGCGACGGAAGCCACCCCCGACCCGGCCGCCGCGCAAGCCGCGACGCCCAACGCGCCCGCCGCACCCGCACCGCTGACCGACGTCGACGTGGCCGCCGTGATGGATCAACTCGTCAGCGAAAGCGGACAGACGTTGAACTGGCGTACGTCGATTGTCGACACGATGAAGGCGCTCGGCGTCGACAGCAGTCTCGAACACCGCAAGCAGCTTGCGCAGGAATTGAAGTACAGCGGGGATATGAACGACTCAGCGAGCATGAACATCTGGCTGCACAAGCAGGTGATGCAGGCGCTCGCTGCAAACGGCGGCAAGCTGCCGCCCGATCTGGCAAGCTAGGCACGACAAAGCAGGCGTTTACCCGCAGTAAAAATCAATCGCTCAAACGAAGTTGCCCGGTCGAAGCACTGAACCGGGCAACTCGAACCTTCTCGGCGCGGCAATCAATGCTCGCACAATCGGCTGGCAAAAAACGCGCATTGCACGCGCCCTGGACAGCACGATTGCCGTCAGCCCACGTATTCAAACGCGGCTGACCGAACGGATTGCGATGGGAATATACGCGGCTATTGCGCCGCGGTGAGCTTGAGTCCCGGCCGGAGTGGCTGGGGAGGCTCCAGAGGAGCCTTGCGTTCGTCCGATACCTGTTCGATTCCCTTTCTCGTGACTTCTTCGAGGAAGGTCAAGCGAGCCCGATAGTAATCGGCACGCAGCTGTGCGTCGAGCACCAGCTGTTCGGCCTGAAACAGTTCCATGCGCAAGTTGTTCAGCGCGCGTTCGGCCTGTTTCTCGGGAGTAGGAGCATGTTGTGAAGCCCAGTTAGCAAGCCACCTTATCATGGTGAATCCCTCCTTGAGTTCAATGCTCTGCTGCGACAAAGGCTATCAAATAATGGACGCGGCGTGTGTTAAATCGTTACAGGCGTTGCAAGCTTCACTACTGATACCACAACCCGCGCGACAAGAAAAAAGCCCGCACAGCAAAGGCGGGCAATCCCACTCTCTTTGAAAGCGTGTCACGAGGATGACACGCCACAAGTTTAACCGTCATGCAACCCGCACCTACGTGTGCTGGCGATCAGTTCCGCACGAATATATCGATCGCCATTGAATCTATTGAAGCGCCGCCACGTTTTTCGCAATGGCCCGCGCAAACTGCGCGATCTGCCGGCCCTGCTCGATCAGATCCATCGCCAGCCGGAACGTGACGACGTCCGTCTTGTCGGCCAACTGAAGCTTCGCGAGCACGACCTGACGCGCGGTCGCGGCGAGCTTCTCGATGCCGGCTTTCGCGTCGATGACCTTTGCGACTTCCTCCGGAGCGGGCGCCTCGATCGTGCGGATCGCCTGCTCGAGATTGCGGATCACCGCCTCGGAAAACTGCGTGGTCGCCGCATCGCGCAGGCGCAACAGGTCGATCTGCTGCGTCATTCGCTGCTGCGCGACGCTGAGCAGCGTCGTGCCGACAATGCCGCTGATGCTTTCGAGGTGGCTCGTGACCTGCGTATAGCCGACCATCTGCTGACCTTCCTCCTCCGAGTGCTCCCCCTTCGACAGGCGACCGATATATTGAAGAATCTCGAAGGAGAGCCGATCGCTCTCCTTGTCCTTATCGAGCATCTGATTGATCTCTTCCATCGTGCCCGTCGACACCATCTGGGAGCCGCGTTGCACGACCTCGAGCACCTGCATGCCGAGCCGGGTCAGCTCGATGCGCACGCGCTGCAATCCAAGCGCCGGCACCGTCAATACCGACTCGTCGAGATACTGCGGATCGCCCGCGGGTTTGGCGGGCTTCGCACGCTGCGGCACGACCAGTTGCGCGAACCGCGCGATGGGACCGGTAAACCAGATCAGCAGCAGCGTGTTCGCCACGCTGAACAGCGTATGCACATTGGCTACCTGGCGCGGCGCCTCGGCCGCGAGGCGTTCGAGGCCCTGCAGGTCCGGATGCGCCGGCGATATCCAGCGTACGAATTCCGCCATCTGAGGAATCAGGAAGAGCGCGATCACGACGCCGAGCACATTGAACACCAGATGCACGACGCCCACCTGCACCGCCTCCGGCGGCTTGCCGATCGAAGCGAGCAAGGCCGTGCCGCAGGTGCCGACATTCGCGCCGAGAATCAGCGTGATGGCGGCCTCGAGCGGCATCAGGCCCTGCCCGCTCAGCGCAATTACGACCGCGAGCGTCGCCGCCGAGCTTTGCACGATCGCGGTGAAGACCGCCCCCACGATGACGCCGACGAGCGGATTGCGCATGTCCTGCATCGCGTCGATGAACGGCTGGTACGTGCGCAACGGATGCGTGGACTCGCCCATCAGCTGGATGCCCATGAACAGCAGCCCCAGCCCCATCACGACGCGGCCGATCTGCCGCAGCAGCTCGCGCGGAGCAAACGCGTGCAGCACGAAGCCGATCGAGAGCATGTAGGGCGTCAGGCGCGAAACGTCGAAGGCGATGATCTGCGCGGTGATGGTCGAGCCGATGTTCGCGCCCATGATCATCGGCACCGACTGGGCAAGTGTCATCAGCCCGGCGGACACGAAGCCGACCATCAGCACCGTCGTGATGGTCGACGAGTTCAGCAGCGCGGTCACGATGGCACCCGCCAACACGCCGCGAAACCGGTTCGCGGTCAGCACGCCGATCAACGACTGCAACTTCGATCCCGCGATCGCCTTGAGCCCGCCGGTCAAGAACTCCAGCCCGAGAAGAAACAGCGCGAGGCCGCCGATCAACAGCCCGAAGATCCCAAGGATGTTCAACTTGTCGGGATCGATGTCAGCAAGATAATCAGTCATCCTGATGTGCCTCTGATGATCACACGAATAGATGCGGGAGCAAGGGACGGCTTCGCTCCCCGGGATCGACGGCCGTGCCGGCGGTCTGCCGCGCTGTGTCCGGGGCAGCTACTTAAGGCTAACGCTAAGGGTATGAGGAAGACGGCGCGCAGGCAAGGACAGGAAAGCGGCCGGCGGCATCGGGACCGCGGAGTTCGCGAAGCATTCAACCGTCAATCAAGATAATTAATTGCCTCGTCAAACAACGATTCCGGCATCCGAATTGGCAGTTAACCCGTAGGTGAAAATGCCCATCGTCCCGACCGTTTGCCGCTGCCAATAATAGGTCCATCCTCCAATCAAACTTGCTCAACTCACCCCAAACAAGAAGGAGGACTTATGGCAAATCGTGTTGCATACGTAACCGGCGGCATGGGTGGTATCGGAACCGCCATCTGCCAGCGCTTGCACAAAGAGAACTACACCGTCATTGCGGGCTGCGGACCGAACTCGACGCGCAAAGCCCGATGGCTGGAAGATCAGAAGGCGCTCGGCTTTAACTTCATCGCCTCGGAAGGCAACGTCGCGGATTGGGAGTCCACCGCGAAAGCGTTCGAGAAGGTCAGGACGGAAGTGGGCGAAGTCGACGTGCTCGTCAACAACGCGGGCATCACGCGCGACGGCATGTTCCGCAAGATGACCTACGAAGACTGGCAAGCGGTGATCGACACCAATCTCACGAGTCTGTTCAACGTGACCAAACAGGTCATCGAGAGCATGGTCGGCCGGGGCTTTGGACGCATCATCAACATCTCGTCCGTCAACGGCCAGAAAGGCCAATTCGGGCAGACCAACTACTCCACCGCCAAGGCCGGCATTCACGGCTTCACGATGGCGCTCGCGCAGGAAGTGGCCACCAAGAACGTGACGGTCAACACCGTGTCGCCCGGCTATATCGGCACCGACATGGTCAAGGCCATCCGTCCGGAGGTGCTGGAAAAAATCGTCGCGACGATTCCGGTACGGCGTCTCGGTACGCCGGAAGAGATTGCGTCGATCGTCGCGTGGATCGCGTCGGATGAAGCGGGCTTTGCGACCGGAGCGGATTTCTCGCTGAACGGCGGTCTGCATATGGGCTAACGGGAACGGCGCCGCGTGTGACGCGGCGCAGCCGTGTTCCGTTATCGACGTTGTCAGGTTCCGTGATGGTTTAGCGGCCCGGCGCAAGCCGGCCGCCTCAGTGAGCATATGACCAGAAAAGCGAGCCGTACTCGCGCCGCACCCGCGAAGTCGCCGCGCACCCGCCCGAAGGCGATGCTGCGCCCGATCGTGCCTGCCAAAGCAGGCGAAATCTCGCTCGACTATCACATGACGCTCGAAGCATTACGCAGCGGCGTCGCCAATCACTATCACGTCGGCAGCATGGCGCAGGCCATTTACATGGCGATGCTGCTGAATCAGCGCGGCTATGGTTCGGCCGTACCCGAGCTGTTTCGCGACGCGGAGAGCGTGATTCTGCGCTGCCGCCAGGCGGGACTCGAAACCGGCATCTGCGTGGTCGATCACGACGCCTACGCGCTGCTCGGTCAGGTCCTCACGCTCTTCGATCAGCAACTCGCGGTGACGCCAGTGGGAGAGTTGATCGCGGTCAACGCGAAGCTGAAGACCCTGTTCAGCGCCGCCAATGGCCACGGTGACGTCGACAGCGAGAACACCGCATAACGACGCGTGTTGGCATTTACTTGTGCAATGCGCCGCGCACATTAGATACATCGTTTCGCGTGACCGGTCCGGCCGCATTTCCCCATGTGGTTCGAACAAAGGTGAGCACACGGGCCATTTCCGTGTCCGTGAGCTTGCCGGCGAAAGACGGCATCTTGTGCGGCTCCGGTCCCGACTCGGTATGTGGACTGCCGCCGCCCTCGACCAGCAACCGCACCAGTGACGCGCTCGATGCCGACAGCACCGCGGGATTGCCCGCGAGGCGCGGGTACTTATGCGGCACCCCGGCCCCGTCCATCTGATGACAGCGCGCGCAATACGATGCATAAATGCCCGCGCCGGGTCTTTCCACATCGCCGGTTTTCAGCGCCTGCACGGTTTGCTGCGCGGCGCTGGAGCGTGCGTTGAAATTGCCGCTCGGCGCGTGCGACGGCAGGCTCTTCAGATACGCGGCGATCGCCGCGAGATCGTCGTCGTTCAGGTACTGCGTGCTGTCTTCGACGACCTGCACCATGCTGCCGAACGTGATGAGTCCGCCGCCGTGACCGTGTCGCAGGAAGTCGACGATGTCGGCCGCGGAACTTCGGCCGAGCCCCGAACCTGGGTCGGCGCTCAGGTTCGGCGCAAACCAGTGGTCGTTGGTGCCACCCGTCAGATAGGCCGATGCCGATTCGTCATAGCCGCGCTCTTCGTAGGCGGGTCCGCGCGGCGTGTGGCAGGCGCCGCAATGGCCAAGCGATTGCACCAGATACGCACCGCGATTCCACTGCGCGTCATGTTTCGCATCGGCCTTGAACTGGCCTTTCGGTACGAACACCCAGTCCCAGAACATCAACACCCAGCGCTGATTGAAGGGAAACGGCAAGCGCGTTTGCGGGGCCGGCACCGCGACCGGTTGCACGCCGTGCATGAAGTAGGCGTAGAGCGCGTGCATGTCGTCGTCGGTGATCTTCGCGAACGACGGGTACGGCATCGCCGGATAAAGCCGCTTGCCCCCGGGCGCGATGCCCTCGCGCAACGCGCGCGCGAAGTCGTCATAGCTATAACGGCCGATGCCGTATTGCGGGTCCGGCGTGATGTTCGACGTATAGATCGTGCCGAACGGCGATCCCATGCCGAGGCCGCCGGCAAACGGCGGCGTAGCTTCAGGCGCCGCGCCCGGATGCGGGACGCGCGGCGCGGCGGTGTGGCAACCGGCGCAATCGGCGGCTTTGGCGAGATATGCGCCGCGGGCGATCTGCGCGGCGTCGGTCGAGGGGCTGGCGGCGTTTGCCGTCGCGTCGGCCGCGCTGGCGGCGTGTGCCGCCGCTGCTATCGTCAGCGCGCATGCGGCCACGATGCCGTACCTAACCGTGTCGAGAACGTCGCGCTTCATCACCACCACCTGCACGGCGACACGATCGCGACCGCGACATCCGTTGCGATCAATGCGAACAGAAATAGCATGCTGGTCATCACCGCGACGTGCGTCAGAAACCAGTCGAGTTCGGCGCGCGTGCGACGCTCGCCGTTCAGCCCACCGAGTTTCAGCGGCGCGACGCGGCGCAGATTGCGCCATGCGACCCACGTGCCGAACGCGCCCGCGACCAGACACACCGTGCCGAGCGCGACGATCGCCGGACGTATCCACGACACGAGCGGCGCGCCGAGCGGATGGTTGTGCGGATAGCAGGCCTGCGCGGCGAGCGTTTCCGCGAGCATCATCTGCAACAGCCACGCGAACGGCGCCGCGAGCAGACCGATCAGCACGTAGCGCATCGAGATGTGGGAGTCTCGGGGCACCGTCGTCATGACCACTCCCGGAACAGATACGGCGTCAGATACAGCGTGCTGAAAATGAACAGCCACACGACATCGACGAAGTGCCAATACAGTCCGCCGATCGACAGCGCCACGCAGCGCTTGTCGTCGAAATAGCCGAGCGCGGTCCAGATCGCCAGCAGGGTCAGCACGACGATTCCGACCAGCACGTGCGCCATGTGAAAGCCGGTAATCGTGAAGTACAGCGAGCCATACAGGTGCGAGGTCAGGCCATAGGGGTGGTTATGCCATTCGCGCAACTGAATGCCCATGAAGATGCAGCCCAGCACGATGCCCACCGCCATCGACGCGACACCCAGCCGCAACCGCCGCCGGCGCACGCAGCGCTCGCAGAACCAGACGAACACGCTGCTCGACAGCAGAATGACCGTGTTCGCGCTGCCGAGCCCGAGTTTCGGCAATCCCTCGGGCGGCCAATGCTGCTGGCTTTGCGACGCCAGATACAGATACGAGAAGATCAGATAGCCGAACAGCGCGCCTTCGGTCGCGATCAGCGTGAAGCAGCCCCACCAGCCGCTCGACCGCTCGCCCGCGCTGCCAACCGGCAATGCTCGCGCGGTCTGGTCCGGTTCGCTCGATGCGCGATTGAAATTCAGTGCATCGCTCATGTCAGCCTCCCGCATCCTCGACCGGGACCGGCTCGCGCTGGATCAGCGCGCGCTCGGGCCACAGCCACGTGATGATCGACACCGCGCAACCGGCCAGCATCGCGCCCACGAAAACCCACGCGGTCAACGCGAGCCCCGCGAACAGTAGCGCGGCAAAGACCGCGAGCCAGAACGGCGCGTATGAATCTTCTGGCATCTTCAGGATCACGTCGGGACTCGCCTCCAGTGCGGTCGTGCCCAACGCTTCGCGACCTTGCGCGAGCAGATAGCCTTCGTCGAGTTGCGAGCGCGCTTGAACCGCCTCCCCCGGCTCTTCGACGCGTCCTTCCCACAATGGATGCCGGCTCGCGAGCGTCGGCACCACCGCGAAGTTGTACGGCGGCGGCGGCGAGCTGACCGACCATTCGAGCGTCGGCGCATCCCACGGATTGTTGCCGGCGAGCTTGCCGCGCTTCAGGCTCACCGCGATATCGATCAGAAACAGCAGCACGCCGGCCGCAAACAGGAACGAACCGAGCGACGTGACGAGGTTCACCGTATTCCAGCCCATGTCGGCGGGATACGTGTACATGCGGCGCGGCATGCCGAGCAGTCCCGCGATATGCATTGGAAAGAACGCGACGTTGAAGCCGATGAACAGCACCCAGAACGCGAGCTTGCCGAGACGCTCGTTCGTCATCCTGCCGGTGAACTTCGGAAACCAGAAGTAGATGCCGCCGATCACCGGAAACACGTTGATGCCGAGCAGCACGTAGTGCAGATGCGCGACCACGAAGTAGGTGTCGGTGAGTTGCCAGTCGAACGGCACCGCAGCCGTCATCACGCCGGAGACACCGCCGATCACGAACAGCAGCACGAAGCCCGCGAAAAACAGGAACGGCACGCGATACACGGGGCGGCCGGTCCAGATCGTCGCGACCCACGCGAACGTCGCGACCGCGCTCGGCACCGCGATCACCATGCTGGCCGAGCCGAAGAACGACAGCGCGAGCGCGGGGATGCCGGTCGCGAACATATGGTGGATCCACACGGCAAAGCCGAGCACCATCGTCGCGACCGTCGCCAACGCGACCGGCCCATAGCCGACCAGCGGCCGGCGGCAAAAGACCGGCAGCGCATCCGACACGATGCCCATCGCCGGCAATACGACCACGTAGACCCACGGGTGCGCGAAAATCCAGAACAAGTGCTGCCATAGCAACGGACGCCCGCTATTGAGCACGTCGAAGAAATGCGTGCCGATGCGGCGGTCCATCCACAGCATCAGAAACGCGAGGCTCACCGAAGGCACCGCCAACAGATTGCCGCCCGACGCGGTCAGCGTGCCCCACACGAGCACCGGCACGCGATCGAGCGACATGCCCGGCGCGCGCATCCTCAGCAGCGTGACGACGAAGTTCATCGAGCCGACCGTCGTCGAAATACCGAGCAGGACCATGCCGAGCGCATACACGTCGATGTTCGGGCCGTTGCTGTATTCGAGGCCGGACAGCGGCACGTAGTTGAACCAGCCTGCGTCGGGGGCCTGGCCGGTCGGAAAACTCGCATACAGGAAGATGCCGGCGAACAGGAACACCCAATACGACAGCGCGTTCAGGCGCGGAAAGGCCATGTCGCGCGCGCCGAGCACGAGCGGCCAGATGTAGTTCGAGAAGCCGGACAGAACGGGCAGCGCGTACAGAAAGATCATCGTCAGTCCGTGCATCGTGAACAGCTGGTTGTACTGTTCGGGCGTGAGCACCGTTGCGTTGGGACGCGCCAGTTGAACGCGCATGATCAGCGCTTCGACACCGCCCATCAGCAGGAAGACGAATGCGGTCACCAGGTAGCGCAGGCCGATGGTCTTGTGATCGACCGTCGAGAACCAGCCCCGCCAGCCGGGCCGCGACTCCCAGATTTCGCGCAGCCGCTTTTCCTGCTCGCTGCCGGGTTCGACGCGGCCGCGCTGCGGCGTGCGGGTCAGTGCGGGCAGTGAAGCGGAACCGGGATGATCGGACATTGAACGGGCTCCTCGCGTGCGATGCGCTTCAATGCAGCGTCGCCAGATACGCCGACATCGCGGCGGCCTCGCTGGTGGTCAGCGCGATACTGGGCATCAATCCATCGGGTTTGATTCGCTGCGCGTGCTCGATCCAGTCGAGCAGATGGTCGGGCGTGTTGCTGAGCGCGCCCGCCGCGATCATCCGGCGCGAGCCGAGATGCGTCAGATCGGGGGCCTGCACGCCGGTGGCCTTGGTGCCGCGAATCGTGTGGCAGCCCGCGCAGCGCTCTTCGAACAGATGCTGGCCGGCCGCGACCGCCGCATCGCCAGTGGGCACGCTGGCCGCGCGTCCCTGCGCGTCGCGCCACGCGTTGAAGTCGGCAGCGTCCTGCGCGATCACCTCGAACGCCATATGCGCGTGCTGCGCGCCGCAGAACTGCGAGCACTGCCCACGATAAATGCCGGGACGGTCCGCCTGAATCCACTGCTCGTTGGTTTGCCCCGGAATCGTCTGCGTCTTGCCCGCCAGTTGCGGTACCCAGAACGCGTGCACGACGTCCGCGCTTTTGAGCTGGATCTTCACGGGTTCACCGACCGGAATGTGAATCTCGTTCGCGGTACTGAAGTTGCGGGCCGGGTTCGGATCGTCACTGTAATCGGCCTTCCACCACCAGTCGTAAGCGGTCACGGTGATCGTCAATTGCGGATACGACGCGGGCGACGCCACCGATTCGAGCGTGATCAGGGCATAGACCAGCATCGCCAGCAGCACGACCGACGACACCGCGGTACCGATGAACACCCAGCGGATGCCGCCGGGCTCGGCGCTGAGCGCATCCGGTTGCGCCGCGGGACGCTTGCGGACCATCGCGCCGATCAACAGACCGGCGACGATCAGCGTGACCAGCGTCACGATCGCGGTGAAAACCCAGCCGAGGTAAAGCGTCGGACGGGCCGCCGGGCCCGCTGCGTGCAGGAAGTAGTTCAGCGGTGCTACCGGGTAGGCGTGCGCGGAGTTTGCGGACGCGCTAGCCAGCGCCGCTAACGACGTGACGCTGCCCCGCCTGATGCGCCGTCCTGACGTTCCGGATGCTTGCGCTGCTGCCACTGGGACCCCGCTGGTGATGAGCTTTCAACACGCGCCGCCCCCTGCGAACGAGACGACGCCCAAGCAGGTCAGCAAAAATCAGGCCGCGAGCGCCGAGCTGTTGCCGTGAATAATTTAGTTTAATAGTTTCCTTCTCAAAAAAAATCGCCTTTAGAATGCCGCTCTGCATAACTTAATTATTTACGAGTTCACTGTTATCGGACAATCTGGAGGACCGGTGTTTCAATGCACGTTCGAATTGAATGGCAAGCCAATGAGCGAATTTCGGATTGGCGCTCTATCGTTTCCTGCATACTCTGGGCAGGGGAGTTATATCAACAAGGCGGCTGGAATGTGCACGCCGAAGATCGGCGCCATTCCCGTCGGCAGATATTATATTTTTGACCGTAGATCCGAAGGCATTCTGGGACCATGGAAAGATCGGCTTAACCTGAATGGCAATAATAAGAGCGAATGGTTCGCGCTCTACGCTATCGACGCTAATATCGACGACGATAAAGTCTTATGCGAAGGTATCATTCGTGGCCAGTTCCGATTGCATCCGAAGGGCCGATTGGGGAGAAGCGAGGGCTGCATAACTATCGACCGACTCGCAGACTGGCATCATATTCGTTCGATATTTACCAACACGCCGAAAGTATCTGTGCCTGGATCGGAACTTAAAGCGTACGGTGAAGTGATTGTGAGATGAAAAAAGTCCTAACTTTTCTCGCGGTCGGTTTCGCCTTACTGCTCGCAATCTTTGCCAATGCGCTGTGGTGGATGATGAATCCAGAAGCGCCCTTGAACTTTTCGAATCCGATATGGAAATTGGCGGTCCGTATGTACGGGGTCAAGACGGCATATCAGGAATCCGACCTCGCCTTCCTCATGTCGTCGGCCGCAATCGTGCTAGGTTTCGCCGCAGCAGTTCTGTTTGTGTGGCGAAGCAAGAAGCGTGGTCAGCGAAAGCATGACGACTAGCCATCTCGCGGTGGAAACAATCGCTGCACTCGCATTAAAAGTTGCGCCCGAAGCCCGCCGACCAGCGGGCTTTGTCGTTTTTGGGCTTCACCACGGTGACCCGCCTTCAACTACCCGCTAAGCTCGCGAGAGCGCCACGCGCATCACCAATCAACGTCCGCCCGACCGAAAAAGCCATGCGTTCGAACGTCTCGCTGCTCCGCCGCCTCGCCGGCCTGCTGGTCGCTCTGCCCCTCGCCGCCGCTCTGCAAGGCTGCGCGAGTCCGGACACCGACAACGTCGCGCATACCGGCCCCTATCGCGCCGATATCCGCCGCACCGCGCTCGGCATTCCGCACATCAAAGCCGACGACTGGGGCAGCCTCGGCTACGGGTACGGCTACGCGCAGGCCCAGGACAATCTGTGCACGATGACCGAAAGCTTCGTCACCTATCGCGGCGAACGTTCGCGCTTCTTCGGCGCCGACGCGCGCCCCGCGTTAGGCGCGACGTTCGGCCAGCCCGACAACCTCGACTCGGATTTCTTCTTCCGTTTCATCGTCGACGATGCGACCGTCGCGCGCTACCGCAAAAGCCAGACCGAGGACATGCGCGCGCTGATCGACGGCTTCGTCGCCGGCTATAACCGCTACGTGGCCGATCTGGCGCACGGCGACTTTCCGGGCGCGCATGCGGCCTGCCGCGCGGCGCCGTGGCTCGGCAAGATCAGCAACGCGGACGTCTACCGGCGTCAGATCGCGGCGAATCTGGCCGGTGGCGAGGCCCGCTTCATCAATGCGATCGCGACCGCGCAACCGCCACAGGCAATGCCGAGCGCGCCGCAAAGCGGGTTGCAGGGTGACGCCGACGTCGCTGCACCGCTCGCCGACTTCGGCGGCCATGCTGGCATCGGCAGCAACGCCCTCGCGTTCGGCGCAGACGCGACGCACACCGGCAGCGCGCTGTTGCTCGGCAATCCGCACTGGTTCTGGACCGGCCCCGATCGCTTCTACCAGGCTCAACTCACTATTCCCGGTAAGCTGAACGTCAGCGGCGTGTCGTTTCTCGGCGTGCCGCTGATCGTGATCGGCTTCAACGACAACGTCGCGTGGACGCATACCGTATCCACCGCGAAGCGCTTTGGCCTGTTCAAGCTGACGCTCGAAGCTGGCGCGCCGACCCGGTATCAGGTCGACGGCAACAGCGTAGCGATGACGCCGACGCGCGTGAACGTCGCAGTGCGCGCCGCCGACGGTTCGCTGCATACCGTGTCGCGCACGCTGTATCGCTCGCGCTTCGGACCGCTCGTCAACCTCCGCGCGATGTCGCCCGCGCTAGCGTGGAATGCGCAGCAGGCCTTCGCGCTGCGCGATATCAATACCGACAATTTCCGCACGTTCGAAAACTTCCTCGAATGGAATCAGGCGACCTCGCTCGACGATTTCATCCGCATCCAGAAGAAGAACGCGGCGGTGCCGTGGGTCAACACGCTCGCGATCGGCCGCGACGATCCGCGCGTGTGGTACGCGGACATCGGCGCGACCCCGGACGTGCCCGACGAGCTGGCGCAACGTTGCACGCCGCCGGTCGGCCGGGCACTGGCGCAGATCATGCCCGGCGTGCCGGTCCTCGACGGCTCGCGCAGCGACTGCGACTGGCGCGACGAGCCTGGCGCGGTACAGCACCGTGCGTTGCCGGTCGCGCGGATGCCGTCGCTGCTTCGGCGCGACTATGTCGGCAACTTCAACGACAGCTACTGGCTCACCAACCCGGCCGCACCAATGACGGGCTACGCGAAGATCATCGGCGCGACCGACACGCCGCAGACGCTGCGCACACGACTCGGCCATACGATCGCCGCGCAATTGCAGAACGATCCGCATGGCGTTTCCGCCGATGCACTCGGCCGCGCGGCGCTCGACAGTCGCTCGATGTCGGCGTTGCTGTTCAAGCAGCCCGCGCTCGACCGTCTGTGCAACAGCAGCGCGCTCGCGGCCCTGCCGGCCGACCCGAACCCGGAGCAACAGCGCGCGGCGTGCAAAGTACTGGCCGCATGGGACGATACGGCCGCGGCTGGCGCAGCGGGTGCAACCTTGTGGGACGAACTGTGGCGACGTCTGCTGACGATTCCGCCCGCGCAGTTATACGCGGTGCCGTTCGATCCCGCGAAGCCGTTGACCACGCCCGCGGGCATCGCCGCCGATCCGGCGAAGCTCGCCGCCGCGCTGCATGATGCGCTCGCGGCACTGCAACGCGCTGGCATCGCGATCGATGCGCCGCGTAGCGCCGCCCTCTACGTGCAACGCAATGACGAGCGCATTCCGCTATTCGGCGGTTGCGACGCCGGTGGCTATTTCACCTCCGCGTGTGCCGCGCATCCATTCGACGCGAGCGGCTATTCGATGAACGTCAAGCCGATGGGCGACACGTATCTGCAGATCGTGTGGTTCTCGGACGATCAGGTGATCGCCCGCACGCTGCTCGCGCCGTCTGAATCCGACGATCCGGCGTCGCCGCACTATGCCGACGGCACGCGCCATTACGCGGCCCAGCGCTGGACGATTTTTCCGTTCTCCGAAGAAGCGATTGCGCGCGACCCGGCGTTGAATGTGCGCACGGTTAGTTCGTCGGACTCCGAGGGGAAAGGGCAATAAGCGGTATGACGGGCGACCCGCCCGTCGTCCGCAGAAGATCACAGATCGAGCACCAGCAGCGGCGATCTGGCGCGCGAGCAGCACGGCAGGAACTGATCGTTCGCCGCGCGCTCCTCGTCGGTCAGATAAGAATCCTGGTGATCTGGCTCGCCAGACAGCACTCGCGTCAAACAGGTGCCGCACACACCCATCTCGCACGACGTGATCACTTCGACGCCATACGCGGCCAGCGCCTGAACCACCGTGCATTCGGGCGGCACGTCGATCGTCGCGCCGCTGCTCGCGATGCGCACCTGGAAGCTGCCGCCCGTCGCCGGCTGATTCGCGGCCGCGCCGAAAAACTCGTAGTGCAGCCTGTTTTCCGGCCAGCCCTTTGCGCGCGCGGTCTCGAGCACGAAATCCATGAAGCCGCGCGGACCGCACACATACAGATGCGTGCCGGGCGGTGCATCGCTTAGCGTCTGTTCGATATCGAACGTCGAGCCGCCAGGATGGTCATCGTGATGAAGCTGGACCGACTTCGCGAAGCCAGCTTGTGCAAGACGCTCGACGAACGCCGTGCGTTCCTTCGAGCGCGTGCAATAGTGCATGTCGAACGAAGCGCCCGTGGCGGCAAGCCGCTCGGCCATGCAAAGAATCGGCGTGACACCGATGCCGCCCGCGAGCAGCAGATGATGTGCCGCATCGTCAGCGAGCGCGAAATGATTGCGCGGCGCGCTGATCTGCAGGCGATCGCCCTCGCGAAGCAAATCGTGCACCGCTTTCGATCCGCCGCGTCCCGCTTCGTCGCGCAGCACAGCGATCAGATAGCGATGCGTTTCGCGCGGATCGTTGCACAACGAGTACTGACGCACGAGCCCGTTGGGCAAATGCACGTCGACGTGCGAGCCGGCGTCGAAAGCGGGCAACGCCTGACCGCTTTCGCTCGCGAGTTCGAAGCTGGCGATACCGGGCGCTTCGTCGCGCCGACGCGCGACCACCACATTCAGCATGGGATGATTCATGTCGCCGTCCGCACCGGAATGACGCGCGTCACTTCAGCCCGGGGCGCGTCAGCCCGGGGCGCGTCAGCCCGGGGCGCGTCAGCCTGCGGTGCGCCGGTCTCCGCGCGCTCCTGCGCGACGAGCCGATCGATCACACGACGCGACATCACACCGCCCGCATCGATATTGAGTTTCAGCAGATTGCGCTCGGGCCAGCGCAGCAGGTTCTGCTGCTGACGTTCGAGCATCTCCAGATCTTCGCTGAAGATCTTGCCCTGTCCTTCGCGGATGCTGGCGGTCAGCGCGGCATCGTCGGGACGGAAATTGCGCGCCATGCCCCAGAAATACCAGATCGATGTTTCGGTTTCAGGCGTGATGAAATCCACCACGATCGACGACGCCTTCTTGTCAGCCGGCGCGTGATAGCCGCCATGCCCGGCATGCGCGACCCCTACCTCGATCAGCACGTGACTCGGCGGCGTGAAGTGGCAGATCTGCCAGCGGTCGACGGGCACGTCGTCGGCGAGACCATTGCCGCGCAACGCCATCTTCCAGAACGGCGGCGCCGCGACGTTTTCCATGAAACGGCTCGTGCGCACGGTATCGCCTTCGGCCACGGTTTTCGGCGCGGCTTCGTCGATTTCCTTTTGCCCGATGCTGTTCGCGTGCACATAGGTCTCGTGCGTCAGATCCATCAGGTTGTCGATCATCAGCCGGTAATCGCAGCGGATGTGATAAAGACCACCGCCATATGCCCATTCGGCACTCTCGGCCCATTCCAGATGATGCAGTTTGGCGGCATCGGCCTGCGTCGCATCGCCGGGCCACACCCAGACGAAGCCGTAGCGCTCGATCACCGGATAATGGCGAATCGACGGAAAGCCGTTGACGCGTTGGCCCGGCATGCCGGTCGCCTTGCCCTGACAGCCCATTTCGAGTCCGTGATAGCCGCACACGAGCGTGCCGTCGCGCACGAAACCGAGCGACAGCGGCGCACCACGATGCGGACAGAAGTCTTCGAGCGCCACTACGGCGCCTTCCGCGTTGCGATAGAGAACCATCGGCTCGCCGCAGATCTGCCGGCCGAGCGGCTTGTCCGCGACTTCATCGGGCATACATGCGACGTACCACGCGTTCTTGGGAAACATGTCAGTCTCACTCCTTGTTGTTAGTTCGCGCACTTCATTCAGCTCACTCAATGAGATTCAGTGTACTCAATGAGCCTTTAATGATTAAATGAAGGTTTTCCCCTAGACCAACTTTCAATCAGGTAACACGAAGATCAATTTGCCATTTCCATTCGCTACGAAAGGGCACCAGGTCTTCAGAACTAATATGGTCACTTCAACCGATACCAGCACTTCCGCGATCAGCATCGATCTGTACGACCAGCCCGGCCATCTGATCCGACGCGCGCATCAGATTTCCGTGTCCATGTTTCATGATCTGATCGGGCGCGAGGTGACGCCCGTGCAATATGCGGTGCTCAGAATGCTGCAGGAATTGCCCGGACTCGATCAGGTTACGCTCGCGCAGCGAGTCGGTCTCGACACGTCGACCACCGCCGATATCGCAGTGCGGCTCGAAGCGAAAGGCTGGATCGTGCGCGAAGTTCTGCCGCGCCGCCAGCGTCGTCTGTTACTGACGCCGGCAGGAGAGCAGTTGCTCGATGAATTGATCCCCGGCGTCAACGCGCTCAATCACGGCCTGCTCGACGGCATGGGCGACGAGGATGCGCGAGAGCTATTGAGGCTATTGAGAAAGTTCGTGCATCTGAATAACGACCAGAGCCGCGCGCCGCTGCGCAGTGCGAGCGACGACGCGACTCCGGACTAGCCCGCTGGCATCCTGCGCGCTGTCCGTGCTACGGCGCGATGTCCACCACGATCTTGCCGCGCACGTGGCCTTTCGCGAGCCGTTCCAGCGCCCTGGCCGTGGCATCGAACGAAAACCGTTCGGCGACCACGACACGCACGCTGCCGTTATTGATCAACGACGCGATCTCGGTCAATTGCCGCCCGTCGGGCCGCGCGGTGTAACGCGCGGCCCGCGCGCCATGACTCGACGCCTCGGTCTGCGACGGCTCGTTGAGCGTCGAGATCAGCGCGCCGCCGGTCGCGACCGCCGACCACGAGCGGCGCTGCGTATCGCCGCCGACCAGATCGAACACGAGGTCCATATCTCGCGCGACGTCTTCGAAACGCTGCGCGTGATAGTCGATCACGCGATCCGCGCCGAGCGAGCGCACGAACTCGATGCCGTCGCCGGACGCCGTCGCGTACACTTGCGCGCCCTTCTGCCTCGCGAACTGCACGGCGAAATGTCCAACGCCGCCCGCGCCCGCGTGAATCAGCACCCGGCAGCCCGCTTCGAGGCAGCCGTGCTCGAACAGGCCCTGCCACGCGGTCAACGCGGCGAGCGGCACGGCGCCCGCGGTCCCCGCGTCCAGTTTTTCGGGCGCATGCGCTAGCGCACTCGCGGGCACGACGACGAATTCCGCGTACGCACCCTGTCCCTGGCCAACGAAGCCATACACCTTCTCACCCGCGCGCCATTGCGCGGCGCCCTCGCCGACCCGTTCGACCACACCGGAAAAATCGCGCCCCAGCGTATAGGGCAGCTGTTCTTCGCGGATCAACGGGTACTGGCCCGCGCGTGTCTTCAGGTCGACCGGATTGGCGCCGGCCGCGCGCACGCGCACCAGCACCTGGCCGGCGCCTGGCTCGGGGATCTCGATCTCCTCGGCCTTGAACACCTCGGGACCGCCGAAGCTGTGAATGCGATAAGCGAGCATCGTGCTCATGATGAGCCTTCTCCTTAAAAGGTCGTGTGTCAGCGGCGCTGCGTTTTCCGGCTGACCGCAAGCCGCGTTCCTCAACGAGCCACCGAGCCGCGGCACGACATATGCGGCACGTAACGATAGGCGCGCAGTCGTGATGTACTCATTCAAGGAGGAACCATGTCACAGCACCCCGCTCATTCCCAGGATCATCGTCATCCCGGCCAGCCGAATCCCGCTGACATCGAAAAGGCACTCAGTGGCGTGAATTACCCGACCACGCGCGAAAAGCTGGTCGCGCAGGCGCGCAAGAATCACGCGAATACCGACATCGTCGATCTGGTCGACCGTCTGCCCGATCACAATTTCGACAGTCCGGCCTCGGTCGCGAAGGAAATCGCGCGTATTCAATGACGCACGCCACACTCGACGAGCGAATGAAGAAGACCGGCGATGTGCGCATCGGCATTTCCGGCTGGCGCTATCAGGGTTGGCGCGGCAGCTTTTACCCCGAGGATCTGAAACATGCAGCGCAATTGCAGTACGCGTCGGCGCTATTCGGCACGATAGAAATCAACGGCACGCATTACAGCCTTCAATCGCTCGATAGCTGGCAGCGCTGGTATGCGCAAACGCCTGACGGCTTCGTGTTTGGCATCAAAGGCGCGCGCTATCTGACTCATATGCTGCGGTTTCGCGATGCGAGCGCGCGCGTCGGCATCGCGAACTTCTTCGCGCAGGGCCTGCTCGCGTTGAACGAAAAGCTCGGTCCGATCCTGTGGCAATTTCCGCCGTCCTTCCGATTCGAGCCCGACGCAATGGAGCGCTTTCTGCACGAGTTGCCGCCCGACACCGCGAGCGCAGCGGCACTCGCCAGTCAACACGATAAGCGGGTCAAGACGCCCTACGTCGACATCGATCGCAAGCGGGTGTTGCGTCACGCGGTCGAAGTGCGCCACGCGAGCTTCGTCGATCCGGCGTTCGTGGCCTTGCTGCGGCAATACGGCGTCGGGCTCGTCGTTTCCGATTCCACCGAACCGTGGCCCGTCGCCGAAGATCTGACGGCGGACTTCGTCTATATCCGCCTGCACGGCAGCGAAGCCAAATACTCCGGTTCATATGGGGACGAAGCTCTGCAACGATGGGCCGAGCGAATCGATGCATGGCGCGGCGGCTCACAACCGGCCGACGCGCGATTGATCGCGCCGCAACTCGCGCCGCGCCGGCGGGCCACGCGAGACGTCTACTGCTACTTCGACAATGACGTAAAAGCGCGGGCGCCGTTCGACGCGCAACGATTGATGAAAGACCTCGGAATGCAAGCGACGCAAGCGCCAGCATTACCCTGATCGCTTGCCGCCGTGGGCCAGCTTCTGCGCGGTGCGCAGCGCCGCGACGATGCGCTCGTACACTTCGCGACGGGTTTCGGGGTCCGGCGCGCGCAGCGCATACGACGGATGGTACGTCGCGACCACACGCTTCTCGCCGCGTTCGAGCGTTTTGTCGAACGCGTCCTGCAAACGCGCGTGCGGATCGTCGACAACCGCTTTCAACGCGGTCGCCCCGAGTGCGACGACCACGCGCACATCCGGCATGTCGAGTTCCTGTTCGAGCCAGTAGCTGCATGCTTCGACTTCGCGCTGAGCGGGCGTTTTATGCAAACGACGCTTGCCGCGAGCAATCCACTTGAAATGCTTGACCGCGTTCGTCACGTATACGTCGTTGCGCTTGACGCCGGCTTCTTCGAGCGCTCGGTCGAGCAACGCCCCGGCCGGCCCGACGAAGGGCTTGCCCTGCAGGTCTTCCATATCGCCGGGCTGCTCGCCGACCAGCACGATCGACGCATGCCGCTGCCCTTCGCCGGGCACGGCCTGAGTCGCGTTGCGCCAGAGCGCGCAACGGCGGCAATCGCCGAGCTTTGCCGGATGCTGATCGGGTTCGACATCCGCTGGCTCCGATTGCGCGTCGCCATGCGCGCGCTTTTTCTGCGGCTTGTCGGTCATGGGTACGAGCGTGCGTGCCGAAGCAGGTTATTTCTCGCTCTTCTTCGGAATCTTCGCGCCCGACTTGCGCGCCTGGTTCAATGCGATCGCGACAGCCTGCTTGTGCGGCTTGCCATGCTTCGTCTCGGTCTTGATGTTGTGCGACACGGTCTCTTTCGATGTACCTTTCTTCAGCGGCATGATCTTCTCCGGGTGTAGATGACGAAAGGAAAAATCAGGACCCGCACGGAATGGCGTTCCTGCACCGAAACTGCGCAGCATACGCTGTGCCCGCGAGTTCGTCGAAGTCACCCGGAAACGCCCGTTGCCGACGCATTCAACGCCAGCGACACGCCCCCCACCAGAATCAGACTCGACGCCCACACCGCATCGAGATTGAACCAGCTGCGCGACACGAACCTGAGTCCGAGATAGCGATAAACGAGCCACGCGAGCACGCCGCCGGCGATCGTCATCGTCGCCGCATGCACGGCGGAGACCGACAGCGCCATGCGCAAACTCGTTTCGATCAGCGCCTGGGCGGCTTGGTGCGCGCTGTCCATCGCGTCGGCGCGGCACAGACCGAGATAGATTGGCACCAGCATCAAGCCGGCCCCGTGCGCGATCGCCACCGCGAACGACCATAGCGCGAGCCGAGATGGCGGAATTCTCGCCAGCACGCGCGGATGACGGCGGCGCATCAGCAACACCAGACCGAAGCCGATCACCAGCAAACTCGCGCCGATCTGCATCTGACGCTGCCACGCAAGCAAGCTCGCAAGCATCGCGAACGGCAGCATCATCAGCAGTATCGCGAGCGCGTGCCCGGCCGCGAGGTAAAGAAGCGCGACGACCAGCGCTTGCGAGCGCCTCTGCATCAGCGCGTTCGACACCGCGAGCGGCCACCCCATTGCCGGATTGAGCCCGTGGTACACGCCGCTCGCGACGACGGCGAGCCACAGTGCCGCTTGCGGCGACACCGAGCCGCTCAAACGCCCACCGACGGATAGCAGAAAGAATCGGTAGAACAGTCGCCGCCTTCGAGTCGGATCTGGTGCGCGCGATAGCCGGCGGGAAATTCGACGAAGTAATCTTCGGCGAGTTTGAGACCGCCATTCGGATCGGCAAGCGCCATCACTTGCACGCCGGGCACACCGTCCGGATAGAACTGGTCGTCCCACGTCGAATAGAGCGAGTTGGTCCAGTAGACGCGCTTGCCATCGCGACTGATCTCGACCATCTGCGGACCGCCGGCGAAAGCCTTGCCGTTCGGATGCGGCGTGCAACGTTCGATGCCGCCAATGCGCACCGAGCCCGTCAATTTCGGCTTGCGCGGTTCGGTCACGTCGTATTGGCGCATCTCGCCGGTGCCCCAGCACGAGACGTAGAGGAATTTATCGTCGATCGAAAGATCGATATCGGTGACGAGCGGCGGCACCGCGCCGAAACCTTGCAGCAACGGCGGCAACTCGTCGGCGTGCGCGGGCTCCGGCGGAATGGTCGCGGTCTTTTCGATGTGGAAGTGGCCGCCTTCGCGCCACCAGGTCCAGATCGACCCTTCCAGATTCGTGGTATCGACCACGACGCCGATAAATCCGTACTCGCGGCTCGGATCGTGCGCGGGCCGCACTTCGAGCGCCATCTGATGGTTCGCGCCGAGATCGAGCGTCTGCACGTTGCGTCTTGCGCGCAGATCCCAGAAGTGCACGCGGTGGCCATATTTGTTCGAAAGCAGGTCTTCCGGCACGATGCCGTTTTCGAATTGCGGCGGCAGCGCCCATTCGGTCGACACCATGTAATCGCGCGGCAGATTCCACCAGAAGTCGTAATGCTTTTCCTGCGCGCCGCGCTCGATTTCCCAGCGTCCCAACACCTCGAACGTTTGGCAATCCATGATGAAGATTCCGGGCGGCCCGTCGGTGCCGTCCTTGCCGTCACCGCCGAGCGTGCTCACGTAGATGCCCTCCGGTCCGCAATGCACGGTGTGCGGACGCGAATAGCCGGTCTTGCGGAAGATTTCCTCTGGCTCGATGATCTTGTGAATCTTCGCCTGGGTCGGATGCGGCTTCGTATCGACGATATAGATGCGCGACGAGCGCATGCCCGGAATGATCAGATAGCGTCGCTCGAGAAATGCGTGGCCCGTCAATGGCGACAACGCGGACGAACACGCGTTCCAGCCGAAGTGATGGAATTCGTCGCCCTTGTTCGGCACCGGCACCGTGTGGACCACCTGGCCATAGGTCGGAGAACCGGCCTTCACGTCGATCACGGCGAGCGCGTCGGGCTGCGAGGAATCCGGACTTAGCAGCACCGTGTATGCGTATTCTTCCGCCGGCGCATCCATCGCAAGCTTCGGCGATGCATGAAAGGTAGGATCGGGGCGCATTCCCATGACGGCACTCTCCCTGTCGTTCTGAACGGTTCTGAACGGAAGCCTGACCCGCCAAAAATCGAGCCAGCGCGTAACCTTACATTTGTAGTTCACGATAGCGACGGACGCAACCGGATATTTGCACCCGAACGCAGGGTGCGATCCGACGGCTAGGCGAACCGCGCCGCAAGCGCCCGCGCCGACGCCGCGAAGCGCGAATTCGAGCCGACGCAACGCGTTACTGCTGCACGCCCCAGCGCCTCACGGTCACGCGTTCGAGCGTATCGAACACGAGATGCTCGACCAGCAGACCGATCACGATCACGGCCGCGAGCCCCGCGAAAACGCGATCCGTATACAGCTCGTTGCGATTCTGAAAGATGTACCAGCCCAGCCCGCCGCTGCCCGAACTCGCGCCGAACACGAGTTCCGCGGCGATCAGCGTGCGCCATGCAAACGCCCAGCCCACGCGCAGGCCGGCCAGGATCGACGGCAGCGCCGCCGGCACGAGGATCAGCAACACATGACGCAGGCCCGTCAGACCGTAATTGCGTCCGGTCATCCTCAGCGTCGCGGGCACCGACTGAAAGCCTGAAAAGGTATTGAGCGCGAGCGGCCACAGCACTGCATGCACGAGCACGAACAGCAGGCTGCCGGTGCCGAGCCCGAACCACAGCAACGCGAGCGGCAGCAACGCGATGGACGGCAGCGGGTTGAACATCGCGGTCAGCATCGACAGCAGATCGCGGCCCACGCGCGTCGACACCGCGAGCGATGTCAGCACGAACGCAAACGCGGCGCCGAGCAGATAGCCGCGCAGCAGTACGGACATCGATACCGCCGTCTTCGCGAGCAGTTCGCCGGACCACACGCCATGCACGAATGCGCTCAGGGTCGCGCCGAAGGTCGGCAGCAGCAGATCGTTGTTGATCGCGCGCGCGGCGATTTCCCACGCGGCGACCAGCACGAGTGCGATCAGTGTCTTGCGCAGCCAGCCGTGCGCGAAGATCCGCCTCGTCGCGGGCAACGGCGCTTCGGTCGCGAGGTCGCCGGGTGCTTCGAGCGGACGTTCGTATTCGTCGCGCACGGGCGGCAGCAACGTGACAGGGGTACTCATTGCACTGTCTCCGTCTGTTCGAACAGCAGGTGATGAATCCGCGCGACGCTGCGCTGAAAATCGGCGCGGCCGAAGCTGTCCTGCGAATATTGATGGCTGTTCAGTTCCGCGCGCACGCGGCCCGGATGCGGCGACAGCAGCAGAATCCGGTTGCCGACCACCAGCGCCTCTTCGATCGAATGCGTGACGAACAGCAGCGTGAAGTTCACCTCTTCCCATAGCCGCAGCAGTTCTTCCTGCATCTTGCGGCGCGTCAGCGCGTCGAGCGCGGCGAACGGTTCGTCCATCAGCAGCACGCGCGGCTGCATCGCGAGCGCACGCGCGATCGCGACGCGCTGTTTCATGCCGCCCGACAACGTGTGCGGATACGCGTGCGCGAACGCCGCGAGCCCTACCTTGTCGAGGTAATGCAGCGCGCGTTCACGAGCTTCGGCCTTCGACAGTTTCTTCGCGACTCGGAGCGGAAACGCGACGTTCTGCACGACCGTCTTCCACGGCGGCAACTGGTCGAACTCCTGAAACACGACGATGCGATCGGCGCCCGGTCCGCGCACGCGCTGACCGTCGAGCGAAATGCTGCCCGCGCTCGGCTCGATGAAACCGGCCACCGCCTTCAGCAGCGTCGACTTGCCGCAACCGGACGGCCCGAGCAGCACGAAGCGGTCGCCGCCGTAGACGTCGAAGCTGACGTCGTGCGTCGCGCGCACGATCCGCTCGCGCGTGCGGTACTCGAGGTTGACGTTCTCGACCGCGAGCAGTTTGCCGCTGGTTGCCGCGGCTTTCCGTGCGGCGTCGTCGGGAAACAGAAGCGTGGGATTGGCCACCATCAAAGCGCTCCCTGTGAGTGAACCGGATCGACCGGCGAGTGTCGCCGCGTACCGCGCAGCGCCACGAAAACGCGCAACGCCATGCTCAGCTCCCCGCCGCCGTCGCCGGATCGTCGAAGAAATAGTCCTTCCACGACGACGGCTCGTTCCTGATCGCGCCGATGCGATACATGAACTGCGCGAGCCCGAAGGTGTTCTGCGGCACGATCTTGAACTGCACCTGCGGGTTCGTGATGACTTTCACGAGCAGGTCGCGATCGATCTTCGACTGATTGGTGCGGATATAGATATCGGCCGCGCCCTGCGGATTCGCGTTGATGTACTTCGCCGCATCGGCGAGCGCATCGACGAACGCGCGATACGTCTTCGGGTTGTCATGGCGGAATTTTTCGGTCGCATAGAGGACCGTCGCCGAGCTCGGGCCGCCGAGTACATCGTACGAATTGAGCACGATATGCGCCTTCGGATTGCCGGCCAGTTCCTGCTCCTGGAACGGCGGATTGCCGAAATGCCCGGTGATTTCAGTGCCACCCGCGATGATCGCCGCGGCCGCGTCCGGATGCGGCAACGCCTGCGTGTATTTGTCGAGCCGGTTGTATTCCTTGTCGCCCCAGCGCTTCGCCGCCGCGTATTGCAGCACGCGCGATTGCACCGACACGTTGACCGCCGGCAGCGCGATGCGGTCCTTCTGCGTGAAGTCAGCGATCGTCTTCACGTCGGGATTGTTGCTGACCAGGTAGTACGGCAGATTGCCGAGCGACGCGACGCCCTTCACGTTCTGCTTGCCGTGCGTGCGATCCCAGATCGTCAGCAGCGGGCCGACGCCCGCGCCGGCGATATCGACCGCGCCCGACAGCAACGCATCGTTGACCGCCGCGCCGCCCGACAGCTTGACCCAATCGACCTTGATGTCGAGGCCCTGCTTGCGCCCTTCGCTTTCGATGAAATGCTGATCGCGCGCCACGTTCAGCAGCAGATACACGATGCCGAACTGCTCGGCCACGCGAATCTCGCCCTCGGCATGCGCGGGAGCGCTGACGACGGCGCCCATCGACAGACTCAGCAGTAGTGCCGTCAAACGGCGGACAAACGACGGCCGTGCGGCGGTCGGGTGAAATCGGCTCAGCATTGAAACTCCAGTCGGCGTGCGGTGTGACGGTGTCGTTGTGATGGAAAGCGTCGCTCAGCGTGGCACGTCGCCCTCGATCGTCGTGCGATACAGCTTGCGGCGCAGATGGTCGGGCGTGCCGGCGGCCAGGTGCATCAACGAGCGGTTGTCCCAGAACACCATGTCGTGCTCGGCCCATCGATGCCGGTACAGATGCTCGGGCCGCACGCTGTGCGCGAACAGCTCGTCGAGCAACGCGCGGCTCTCGTCTTCCGGCAAACCGATCACGCGCGTCGTGAAGTGCTCGCTGACGAACAGCGCCTTGCGTCCCGTCTCCGGATGCGTACGCACGATCGGATGCACGACCGGCTTCACCTGCGCGATCTGCTCGGCGGACAGATTCGGCCGCCACGGGCTGCGCTTCTGCAACTCCGCGTATTTGGCCACGTACGTGTGCTCCGCGCTGCGTCCTTCCACTGCGCTGCGCAGATGCGCGGGCAACGTATCCCACGCCAGGTGCATGTTCGCGAACAGCGTATCGCCGCCTTCGGCCGGCAGCTCCTGCGCGTGCAGCAACGAGCCGAGGCTCGGCTTTTCCTTGTACGACAGGTCGGAGTGCCAGTAGTGGCCGGCGTCGCCGAGACCGACCGGCTTGCCGTTCTCGATCACGTTTGATACGACCAGCACCTCGGGATAACCTGCGAGGCCAAACTGATGCAGCACGTGAATCTGCAGCGGGCCAAAGCGGCGGCTGAACGCGATCTGCTGCTCTGGCGTGATGCGCTGGTCGCGAAACACGAGAACGTGGTGGTCCAGATGCGCGCGGTGGATGCGCGCGAAATCGTCGTCGCCGAGCGGCTGGCCGAGATCGAGGCCGAGCACTTCGGCGCCGAGCGGCGCATCGAATGCGCGAATCTCGAAGGATTGCGTCGCAGTAGCGGGAGCGGTAAAAGCAGCGGCGGTAGTCGTCACAGGCGTCTCTTCGTCGAAACTATTCAGCGGGCGCCTAACGGCGCGGTCAGTGCGACGAATGTACCGGCCCGCGCGCGCGATGCCAACGAAGCAAATCCGATACGGTTATCTGCTGGAGTGATAAACCCGATGCTGCAATGTCTTTCGGCGCATCAGAATTTCGGCAGACCCGGTGGATTGCTTTCGGAGCGCGCCAACGCTTCCGACTCGATGCCCCAGTGCGCAAGCGAGCGCCGATAGGCGCCATTCGCGATCAGTCCGTTCGTCGCGACCGTCAGCGCATCCATCAAGCCGCTGCCCTTGCGGGTGGCGATCGCCACATCCGCGCGCGCCGGCCAGCCGGCGTTCAGCGTACCCACCTCGCGGATCGCGCCGGTAGTGGCCGCATCGTAGGCAAGCGGCGCGTTCGGATTGAATACGACGTCGGCGCGGCCCGATAGCAACGCAATGCGGCTCGCGGCGTCATCGTCGAAGTACTGGAACTCGACCGGTTTCAAACCCTTCGCGACGTTCTGCCGGTTCCATTCGAGGATGATCTTTTCCTGGTTCGTGCCCGAGGTCGTAATAAGGCGGAGGCCCGCAATATCCTGCGGCTGAGCGATCTTCCTGATCGGACTCGCGGTTTTCACGTAGAAGCCGTGCAGTCCTTGCCGGTACGTCGTGAAATCGAACTTCTCCTTGCGCTGCTCGGTGACGCCGACGTTCGAAATCACCGCGTCGTATTTGCCCGAGGTGAGGCCGAGCGGCCAGTCGGCCCATGCGATCGGCACGAGGTTCAGCTTCAATCCGAGCGAATCGGCGATCAGTTGCGCGTAGTCGGCATCGGAACCGACGACGGTACGCGCATCGGTCGCATAGGTCGCGGTCGGCGGCAGGTGCGGCGAAATCGCGACCGTGAAGTTGCCGTCGTTCGCGAAGCGGTAGTGGTTGCCGATAGCCGCGATCGCTGCCGGATTCTTCGGCACGCGAACACGGCCTGGCTGCTCGGGGCTCAGGTCCACCGTGCCGTGCGGCGCCTGCGCCGCGTGTGCTACGTCGAGCGCATTGCGCACGAGCAGCGCGCCGAGCGCCGTACCGGCCAGAATGAATTGACGTCGATGGGTCATTGATAGGGATCAGTCTGCAATCACAGGACGCGCGACAGAAACTCGCGCGTGCGCGCATGGCGCGGTTCGTTCAATACTTGCGCGGGCGGGCCCGACTCGATCACGCGTCCGCGATCCATGAACACAATCGTGTCGGCCACTTCGCGCGCAAAGCCGATCTCGTGCGTGACGATCAGCATCGTCGTGCCGGAACGCGCGAGCGCCTTGATCACGTCGAGCACCTCGTTGACGAGTTCGGGATCGAGCGCCGAAGTCGGCTCGTCGAACAGCAGCACCTTCGGTTTCAGCGCCAGCGCGCGCGCAATCGCCACGCGCTGCTGCTGCCCGCCCGACAACTGACGCGGCCACGCATGCGCCTTCGCTTCGAGACCGACACGCGCGAGCAGACTCAGCGCAAGACTCTCCGCTTCCGCGCGCGACAAACGTCCCAACGCGACCGGCGCCTCGATGATGTTTTCCAGCACGGTCAGATGCGGGAACAGATTGAAGCTCTGAAACACCATGCCGACCTCGACGCGGCGTCGCAGGATCTCTGACTCCTTGAGCTCATACAACGTATCGCCATCGCGTCGATAGCCGATCAGCTCGCCGTCGATGTCGATCAGTCCGCCGTCCACGCGCTCCAGATGATTGATCGTGCGCAGCAGTGTCGATTTGCCCGAGCCCGATTGGCCGAGAATCACGGTGACACTGCCGGGGCGCATCGTCAGCGACACGTTGTCGAGCACCTTCAGCGTGCCGAAACTCTTCGATACCTGCTGGATCGCGATGCGTGCGCCGTCGCGTTGATCGGCCCAGCGTTGATCCAGGCAGGCGCCTGCACGTGCATTGTCTTTTGCTTCTCCATGCGGCTCGGCGGGCGCAACGCCGCCACCGCGCGCAATACCCAGGCTTTTCAGCAGCGCGCCGAAAGCGGACGGCACCGCGCTACGCCTGACGCCGCGCGAGAAATACCGCTCCACATAAACCTGTATCGCCGACAACACGGTCAGAATGATCAGATACCAGACCGTCGCGACCATCAGCAGCGGAATCACTTCGAGATTGCGTCGATAGATGATCTGCACGGTGTAGAACAACTCCGGCATCGCGAGCACATAGACCATCGACGAGCCCTTCGCGAGCGCGATCAGATCGTTGAACGCGGTGGGCAGGATCGCGCGCATCGCCTGCGGCAGCACGATGCGCCCGGCCTGGCGCTCGCGCGGCAAGCCGAGCGCAGCGGCAGCTTCGAGCTGACCGTGGTCCACCGACTGAATGCCGCCGCGAATCACTTCCGCCGAAAACGCCGCGTGATTGAGCGTCAGGCCGAGCACCGCGGCGAGAAACGGGCTGATCAGCTCGGTGGTCGGCACATCGAGAACGACGAGGCTCGTGAACGGCACGCCTAGATGTACCGTCTCGTACAGATAGCCGAGATTGTTCAGGATCAACAGCAGCACGATCAGCGGAATCGAGCGGAACAGCCACACGAACGCCCATGCGCAGCCCGCGAGCAGCGGCGAACGCGATACGCGCGCGAGCGCGATCGGAATGCCGAGCGCGAAGCCGAACACCGCGCCGAGCGCGGTCAATAGCAGCGTGCGGCCGAGCCCGGACAATACCGGCTCGGACAGAAACCATTGGGCGAAGACATTCCACCCCCAGCGCGGATTGCCCAAGACCGATTCGAGCACGATGCCGATCAGCGCCACGGCCGCCACGGTGCCGGCGAGGCGTGCGCGGTTTTTCGCGGGCACGATGCGATAGTCGGCGCGCTCGCGCAACGTGTCGGCGTGCGCGGCGGCGAGTTGCGGATTCGCGAGTTCAGCGGTGTCGTTCATCGTCGTCTGCTCCGCGCTTTCAGGCCACGGCAGCCGCGTTGGCCGTGTCGGCCGGGTCTGCCGGGTTTGCCAACCCTGCCGCCACCACATAGCGGCTCGCCTTGCGCGGCAAGCCGAGATGATCGCGCAGCGTCGATCCCGTCAACGTGCGCTCATAGCGCCCGCGTCGTTCGAGCTCGGGGACTACGTAGCGCACGAAATCGGCGAGGCCCTGCGCCTGCACCGCGAAGCCGAGGATGAAACCGTCGGCTGCGCCGGCGTCGAGCCAGCGGATCAGCTCGTCCGCGATCTGCGCGGGCGTGCCGAGAAAATGCGTGCGCGGCGTGGCGACTTCGAGCGCGACCTCGCGCAATGTCGAACCCTTGCTGCGCGCTTCGGCCTTGATGCGGTCGGTGGTCGAACGGAAACTGTTGCGGCCGATCTCTCCTAGCTCGGGAAACGGTTGGTCGAGCGGATACTGCGTGAAGTCGTGATGATCGAAATAACGGCCGAGATACGCGAGCGCTTCGTCGATCGTCAATAGCTCGCGAATCGCACGATATTTCGCTTCCGCTTCCTCGTGTGTCGCGCCGACGATCGGGCTGATGCCGGGGAAGATCTTCACGTCGTCGCGGCTTCTGCCATGTCCGACCGCGCTGTCTTTCACGCGCTGCGCGAACGCGCGCGTTTCTTCGATCGACACCGAATGCGTGAACACCGCGTCCGCGTATTTGCCGGCAAGCGCGATGCCGGCATCCGACGAGCCCGCCTGGAAAATCACCGGCTGACCCTGCGCCGAGCGCTGAATATTGAGCGGCCCCGCCACCTGGAAGAACTTGCCCTCGTGATCGAGCGTGTGCAGCCGGTCGCGTTCGAAGAACACGCCGCGCTCGCGGTCGCGCACGAACGCGTCGTCGTCCCAGCTATCCCACAGGCCTTGTGCGACGCTCAGGTATTCGTCGGCGATCTCGTAGCGCAGCGCATGCTCGGGATGCGAGCCGCCGTAGTTCTTCGCGGTGCCTTCGAGCGGCGTCGTGACGACGTTCCAGCCCGCGCGCCCGCCGCTGATCAGATCGAGCGACGCGAACTGGCGCGCGACGGTGAACGGATCGCTATACGACGTCGATACGGTGCCCGCAAGCCCGATCTTCGACGTGACCGTCGCGAGCGCCGACAGGATCGAGATCGGTTCGAAGCGGTTCAGAAAGTGCGGAATCGATTTCTCGTTGATGTACAAACCATCGGCGACGAACGCGAACGCGATGCCGTGTGCCTCGGCCTTGCGCACCGTATCGACAAAGAAGTTCAGATTCACGCTCGCATCGGCGGGCCCGGCCGGATGCTTCCACGAATTCATATGGCTGCCGGCGCCCTGCAGCATGATGCCGAAATTGAGTTTGCGATGGCTCATCGGATAGTCCGCCAATCGTTGAGTGTTCGTTGGAGAGATCACGCGTAGGCCGGCTCGATCGCGCTGCCGAGCAGTTCGACCGAGCGCAGGCGCGCCGGATAGTGTTGCAACGGCGAATCGATGACGAATTCGTCGATGCCGTAGCGGCGGCTCAAGGCGTCGAGCTGGTCGCGTACATCGTCGGCCGTGCCCTTGACGACGTGCGGATGGCGCTCTTCGATCGTGTAGCCGCTCGCGCCCGCCTGGCGCGCGTATTCTTCCGCGGCTTCGGGCGTCGCCAGATTCAGGCTTTGGCCGCTGGCCAGTTGCAGCCTGAAGATGCGCAGCGGCCCGGTGAGCCGTTCGGCTTCGTCGCGCGTCGCCGCGGCGACCGCGTACAGTGCGAGCAACGGCGCACGGCCGCTCGCATCGCGGTACGTCTGCACGGTGCGCTCGATGTTCGCCTCGTCGCCGTTGAAGTGTCCGGCGTAGCAGAACTGCCAGCCCTGCTTTGCCGCGAGCGCCGCGCTATCCGGACTGCCACCGAGCAGAATGCGCTCAGGCAGCGTCGGCGGAGAAGGAAACGCGAGCGCGCCGGCGAGCGCATGGTCCGGTTCGACGCCCGCGCCGAGAAACGCATCGAGTTGCGCGAGCTGCGTGTTGAAGGCGGGCTTGTTCTTCTTGTCGTGCAGCCATTGCAGCGCGCGGGTGGTCTGCGGCAGTCCGCCGGGCGCCTTGCCGATGCCGAGATCGACGCGCCCGGGGGCGAGCGCCGCGAGCAGCCTGAAGGTCTCCGCGACCTTGAACGGGCTGTAGTGCTGCAACATCACACCGCCCGAGCCGACGCGAATCCGCGACGTATGCGCGAGCACATGCGAGACGACGATCTCCGGCGCCGAACTCGCGAGGTTGGGCGCGCCGTGATGCTCGGCGATCCAGAAGCGCTTGAACCCGAGCGCTTCGGCGCGCTTCGCGAGCGACACCGTGAAGCGCAACGCCTCGGCCGCGCTCGCACCCGCGGCAATCGGGCTTTTATCCAGCAGCGATAGCGAAAAGGTCATGGGATGGCAGATCGACGAAGAAAGAGAAAAAGCGCTGACGCACTCAGGATTTCGGCAATCCCGGCGGATTGGTCGCGGCCTTGTCGATCGCTTCGGAGCCGAGATTCCAGCGCTCGAGCACCGCGCGATACTGGCCTTTGCCGATCAGATCGTTCAGCGCGATCGTTACCGGCGCGGCGAGACCGCTGCCGCGGCGCGTCGTTACCGCGACTTCGGCGGTACGCGGCCAACCGCCGCTGACGGTGCCCACCTGGCGCGTCTTGCCATGCGTGGCCGAGTCGTACAGCAGCGCCGCGTTGACGCTGAAGATCGCGTCGGCACGCCCCGATTGCAGCGCCACCGATTTGACCGCATCGTCGTCGTAGTACTGCACCTGGATCGGCTTCAATCCATGCGCGACGTTCTGCTTGTCCCATTCGAGCAGGATCTTTTCCTGGTTCGTGCCGGCGTCGGTAATCACGCGCAGGCCCGCGACATCCTTGGGTTCGCGGATCGATCTGATCGGGCTGTCGGTCTTCACGAAGAAGCCGACCTCGTCGCGCCGGTAGGTCGAGAAGTCGAACTTTGCCTTGCGCTCCTCGGTCACGGTCACGTTCGAAATCACCGCGTCGACCTTGCCGGAAGCGAGCGCGAGCGGCCAGTCCGGCCACGCGAGGATCACGACATTGAGCTTGCGGCCGAGGCTGTCCGCGACGAGTTGCGCGAGATCGGGATCGAAGCCGACCACGGTCTTCGCATCGGTGGCATAGGTGCTGATCGGCGGATGCGCGACGACGATGCCGACGGTCAGTTCGTCTTTCGCGACGAACGGGAAGTTCGCCGGCACCGCCTTGGCCGCGGCTGCATCCTGTTCGGCGCGCACGCGGCCGTGCTGGTCGGGACTCAGATCGAAGCCCGTCGCGGCGAACGCGTTGCCGCTGACATAGAACATGGCCGCCAATACGAGCGACGACAACTGCAGACCTGTTTTCATGAGATATCCGTCGAAGTGTGAGGAGATAGGAGTGCCGCGATTAGCGGACGGCCAGATCGGCGTCTTTCGCGCGCAGGTCGTCGAGCGTGTCGATGCGTAGCGGCGCGAGCAGGTTCTTGCCGAAGCGAAGATGCACGTGCACTTCGGGAGGCAACGCGGTATCGAACAGCTTCGTATAGCCGGTGCGTTCGTAAAGCGCCCATGCTTCGGGCTGCTTGAAACCGGTAGTCAGATAGATGCGCGAGTAGCCCTGCGCGAGCGCACGCGCTTCCAGTTCCCGCACGACCTGTCGCGCGAGTCCCTGGCGGCGCAGATCGTCGCGCGTCCAGATGCGTTTGAGTTCCGCGGTACGCGCGTCGTAGCGCTTGAACGCGCCGCCCCCGATCGTCTCGCCGTCGCGAATCAGCAGAATGAATGCGCCGTGCGGCGGTGCGAACAGGTCGGCCGGATAGCGCGCCATCTCCTGCGCGGCGGCCGCGCCGCCGTCCTTTCGATAATCTTCGTAGCGGGTCGCGTATTCGTGCAGCAGCGCGTCGAGCAGCGGTTGCGCGCGGGGATCGAGTGGCGTGGTGTCAACGACGAGAGTGCTCATGAACGATCGACACGAGGTCGTCGGATAGTCAGGAGCTCATACGATAGCGTGCAGCCGCGTCGCCGCTAACCAAGCAATTTCTCTATCTTTATCTGGTCTCGCGATTGGCTGCGATGGCGGCAAACGCGCTGCAATTGCGTAGCGCAACGCCCATGGCACGCCGGGATGCTTCGGTCGAAACACGGTGACAACAGCTTGCCGAAAACATTACAAGCTGCTGTCAAATACCGTGCACCCTGACGGCACGGGTACGGTAAAGAAGCATTACTGCCTCGGCCGCATTTCGCATGAGCTGATTCAGGTGATGCCCGACAAGCGCACCGTGCTGATGGGCGATGACGCGACCAACGGCGGCCTGTTCATGTTCATCGCGGACAAAGAAGCCGACCTGTCGGCCGGCACGCTGTATGTCGCCAAGTGGGCGCAAAGCTCGTCGGCGGGTGCCGGCGCCGCGACGCTGACGTGGCTCAAAATCGGTCACGCGACCAGCGATGAAATCGAGGCGCTCGCCGATACGCTGACCATCACGGACATCATGGACATCGTCACCGACGAGAAGAACCCGCCTACCGATCCGACGTTCACCCGGATTCACTTCGGCGCCAAATTCAACTGGATCCGCCTGAAGCCTGGCATGGAAAAAGCCGCCGCCTTCCTGGAGGCGCACCGCTACGCCGCACTGCGCGGCGCGAGCATGGGCTTTACGAAACTCGAAGGTACGACGGTCAACGCGAAAGACAAGATTCTGTATTCGGCCATGTCGCAGATCACGGCGTCGATGGTGCGGGGCAACGACCATTCGTCCGATATCGCGCTCGACAAGGGCATTTCATCGGGCGCCGTCTTTTCGGTTCGGGGTAAAGAAGCTTCCGTGAAGGAGCTTCATCTAATTCGTGCGATACCACCGCCATATCTTGATAATTGCCAGATAGGCCAGCGCCGCCACGATCAGTTCGATCGTCACCCACACCACGTAATAGAGGTCATCAGGGTCACGGATGCCAAGTGATTGCGAGCAATACAGCCATGCACGCGCCTCGCTATCTGTCCACTCGTAGGGATACGGGCGGACATAAAGAACTGATAGAACGAACAGTGCCAAAAACAACGTGAACTTAAACAGTCTACGGGCAAGTGCTGCCATATGTGATGACCTCAATTGTTCCATAGGCGCGCAGGCCCGAAGTGCGCGCGGGAATTTTCACGGTGTGCAGCAGCGCGTTGCGGATTATCATGAAATCCGTAAGGCTCGGCAGGGTGATGCAGCCGAGGGAGGTGCCGTGCCCGCCTGCCGGATGCAACCGGAACTGCCCACGCTTGACACCATTGACCCACGTAAAGTCATCAATGCTGCCGTCATCCCGATACAGGGCGAACCAGTCACCGTGATTCGACGGATGGCCGGAAACGGCATTCAACACGTCTTTTTCAAATGCGTAAGCCTGTGAACGGATGCCACCTGTGGGGCGGTCCACGATCCAGTATGTACCGGCGGGAAGCGGGCCGTTCTCGAGAACTGCCGTGCACCCGCCGCGATTGCGATATCGGTCATTGCCTGAATAGGCGTTGAACGTGCCGACGCCCAAAAAGGTGAGTGGTGAAAGAGGCTCGTTATTCACCAGAAATTTTCCCGTATAGGCCATGTGTCACGCCTCCTGACTGCGCTGGCTGTAGGTCATTGCATCCTTCATAGGTTCCTCGAGTTGGTGAGCCTTGACCGTAAGCGCGCGTGCCACTGGCGCGCTACAGGTCGATTCCGGATTGGCCGCTGCTTTCGCCGGGGCAAAAAAGACGCGCCACAGGGGCGCGCAAAAAATTTGCATCACAGATAGAAGAGCCAAAAGAACCGCCACCGCAGCGGGAACGACATACCGCGAGGCGACAGTTCAATACTAGGTGCATGTGCCGAGTGCAGGTTTCAGACGACTCCGAAAAGCCCGGGGCGTGGGTGATGGTCGTCAACTCTCCTGGGCGAATAAAGGTTCGTCGCAGGAAAATCGTGAAGCTCTGGGGAGCAATTGCGAAGGTCTGGAGGCAGACGATTGAACTGATCGTGGCGGCGCTGTCTTATGCGACGATCATGAAGCTATCGCAGTGGTATCGCGCGAGACAGTAAATGCAAGGACCCGTTGCCGCCGTTTCTTTAGCGTGTGTGAGCGCCAATGATCGCGGAATACAGACGTTAAACCCGACTCCGACAACGCAGAGCGCGGAAGGGCCGTGCGAAATCCGGAATCGCGCACATGCGCACATGCGCACATCCGCTCAGGCGCTCAACACCGTCAAGTTACGGGTGGTTGTACATCGCGTTCCAGTCAGCCTTCGACACCGCCGGGCGACCTTCGTCCGACGAACCACTTGCGGCACCGCCGTAACCACCGTTTGTTGCAACTTGCTGCGCGGCGACCTTCGCTTCTGCGGCTTGGATCGCGTCTGGATAGTGCGCTTGATCGCCATCACCACCGCGATAACCCGCCTTCTGAAGCTGAACAAGTTCCGCGCGCACCTGGGCGCGGGTAACCGGGCCGTTCGACTGGGCGAACGAGGCAACCGGCACTACGACTGCAACGGCAACTGCAACGGCTTGGATGAGGGACTTCATGATGCTCCATCGACTTTTGTTAGCGGTGCGACAACGTGTCTGCACCGACAGCGAAAGTCTAGGAGCCTTCCGCCCAAGGGTTAACCCCTAGTATTCGAAGGCATTGTTCCAATTGGCAGCAGAATGCTGGCATCTTCGCGCGAATGCCCTTCCGGCGACGCGAAGCGGCCTTGGTGAGGGCAACTGGCTATCGCACGAACGCCAAGCGCGTGCCGCGCTGGCAGGTGCCGGCGTCTCGCGGACGTCGGTCGAGACAGCGTCAAGCGATCCAAATGCGCCCCCACCCGCTTCAGCGGACCACTTCTTCAGCGAGATGAAATAGGCAATCCCCTCGCCTGACAAGCGCGGGCACCCGCTTGCATACGACTTCGCCATCGCTCGCGAAATGACAGGTCACCGGCTCTTTGAGCGGCGTGTCCGGGAAATGAATGCGCGCCGCGGGCTGCCCTGCGACCACCCGCTCGCCGAGTTCAACCAGCGGCTCGAACAGACCGTTGTCGTATGCGTACACATAGTGACGCGCGCCCGCGACGCGCAGGAAGCGCGTGTCGGCCGGCGGCGCATCGGGCACGAGCGGGCCGCTCAATGCGCCGATCGCGCCGAGAAAGTGCAGCAGGCCGTGGCGCGCTTCGCGAAGCAGCGCGGCATCGACTGTCCCGCCACCGCCCAGCTCAGCCGTGATCGACAGCGCCCCTTGCCGGCGCGCGGCAGTCGCCGCATGCACCGGGTTCTCCGCATGCAAAAACGCGTTCGGCAACCCGAAAGCGCGTAATGCGCGTTGCAGCCGCTCATTCTCTGCGTCGTCGCGCGGATCGATCGCGAGCATGTTGTTGCCGCGATAAAGCAGCGAGCTGCCGCCGGAATGAAGATCGATCAGATAGTCCGCGCGCGCGAGCAGAACATGCTCGATGTAATGCGCGATCACCTGCGTCGGAGAACCTTGCGGATCGCCCGGAAACGTGCGGTTGAGATTGCCGTCGTCGAGCGGTGACGTGCGAAGGCCCGCCTCGGCCGCTGGCGCATTCGCTTGCGGCAACAGGATCAGTTGACCGGCAACCTGGGCCGCGTCGGTTTCGCGAATCAGCGTCGACACGAGGATCTGTCCTTCGTACTCGTCGCCATGATTGCCGGCCATGATCAGCACGACCGGACCCGTGCCATTGCGTATCGAAGCGATCGGAATCGGCAGCCAGCCATACGCGGACCGATGCACGGAATGCGGCAGCCGCAGATAGCCCGCATGCTTGCCCTGAGCATCCAGATCGAGTTCACTGCGAATCGGATTGCTCGGCGTAAGGGTTGAACTCATTGCTTCGCTCGCGCAAGTAACGGCCTTCTAGCCGTTGCAGCTAGACGCCGAATGGAAACTGCCATTTGAACTTCGTTTCGCCGTTCGCCGCCGCATGGCCCGAACGAAAGCGGCGCTTCAGCAGCCACGTCGCACCGTACTGCAGCGTCGAACACAGCAGCAGATAAACGATGCCGACGAACAGAAAGATCTGCACCGGATACACCATCAGCCGATTATTGACCTGATTGGCGAGAAACGTAAACTCGGGCACGCCGACGATATAAGCGAGCGATGTGTCCTTGATCAGCGTGACCCACTGATTGACGAACGACGGCATCATGATCCGTATCGCCTGCGGCAGTTGCACGTATCGCAGCGTCTGCCAGCGCGTCATGCCGAGCGACGCGGCCGCTTGCGCCTGCCCCGCGCCGACCGCGGCGATGCCTGCCTGCACCGAATGCGACAGATATGCGCCGCCGATCAGCGCGAGCGCGCAAACCACGGTGGCGAGGCCGGGCACGTCGATGTGCAGCAGCATTGGCATCAGGAAGAAGGTCCAGAAGATCAGCATCAGCACCGGGATCGCGCGAAAGAAGCCGACCAGCGCAGTGAGCGCCAGATGCGCGGCGCCGCGCGTCATCGACAATGCAATGCCGCCGGCGAGACCGACCAAAGCCGACAGCAACGCCGAGACGATCGACATCACGATCGTCAGCGCCGCGCCGCCGAGCGGCCCATCGGGGAACGTGCCGAGCAGCAGATAACGCAGCGACGGCAGCCATTCGAGCGCGCTCATCAATGCCCTCCTTGCCAGAGCCGCAGGGCGCCACGTTTCCACATCAGCAACACCGCTTCGATAACCGCGATGATCGCGATATAGAGCACCGTCGCCGCGCCGAATGCCTGAAACGTCTTGAAGGTTTCCGTATCGACCTGCCGCGATACATACGACAGTTCCGCGAGCCCGATCGTCATCGCAAGCGACGAGTTCTTCACGAGGTTCATGTACTGCCCAGCAAGAGGCGGCGTCGAGATCCGGATCGCCTGCGGCAGGATCACGTAACGGAACGCCGCGAGCGGCGTAAGGCCCAGCGCCGCGGCGGCCTGATGCTGCGCGTCCTTGACGCCGCGCATACCCGCGCGAAATTCCTCGCCGACAAACGCGGTCGTATAGCACGTAAGCCCGACCCAGCCCGCGACGAATTCGAACGACGGCCACGCAATCGTCCAGCCAAATAGCGAGACCGTGTGCGACGCATTGAGCCATTCCATCCACGGCTGCGGCAACAGCGTCGCAGCCCCGAAATACCAGAACAGCAATTGCACGAGCAACGGCGAGTTGCGAAACGCCAGTATGTATAGCGCGGCCGCGCGCGCGAGCATGCCGTTGCGCGCATTACGCGCGAGCGCGAGCCCGAAACCGGCGAACGTCGCCGCCGCGCCCGCGCAGGCCGACAACACCAGCGTCATCAGAAAGCCATGCGCGATCCACCCGAGGTACTTCGGTTCCAGCCAGCCGTTCATTCTGCTCTTCTGCTCGAGCGCTTTCGTTGCGCCATGAAAAGCGGCCCGCCGTTTTCACACGGCAGGCCGGCTCCAAAACTTCCGTCGGATCAGCTCTTCTGCGGATCGCCGATCCTGAACAGACGCGGCAACGGCGCGCGGCTCTGCGGTCCGAACCAGTGGTCGTAGATCTTCGCGGCGCTGCCGTCCGCTTCGAGGCCCTTCAGCGTATCGTCGACGACGTTCAACAGACGCGCCTCGCCCTTCGGCACGCCGACACCTTCATAGTCGTTCGAGATCGTGAACGGCGGGATCTCGTAGTTCGCCTTATCGGGCACGTTCGCGAGCAGCGCGACGAGCTTCGGGCCGTCCTGCGTGATCGCCTGCACGTTGCCGGCGCGCAGCGCGGCGAACGCGAACGGCGTGTCGTCGTAGGCGACGATCGTCGCGTTGGGGAATTGCGCGCGCACCTGCTGTTCGTTGGTCGTGCCCTTGTCGGCACCCACGCGCAGGCCGTTCACCTGCTGCGGCGACGTCAGTACGCCCTTCCTCGCGATGAACTGCGTACCCGAGGCGAAGTACGGCGTGCTGAAATCGACTTCCTTCTTGCGCTCGTCGGTAATCGTGAAGTTCGCGAACACGAGGTCGACCTTGCCCGACTTCAGGAAAGCGATGCGGTTCGCCGGATTGGTCGGCTGGATTTCGAGCTTCACGCCGAGCTTGTTCGCGACCGCACGCGCATAGTCGACGTCGAGCCCGACGATCTGATTGGTCTTCGGATCGACGAAACCGAAAGGAGCGTTGCTGTCGAAGGTGGCGACGCGCAGCACGCCCGCCTTCTTGATGTCGTCGAGACGATCGGCGTGCGCTGCGCCGGAAATCGCGAGCAGCAACCCCATCACTGCTGCGCCAACGAATTTGATTTTCATGGTTAGGCCTTTGTATTGGATGTTTTATGCACGACGTGATTCACGACTGCCTCACGACAACGACGCACAGACTGTAACAACGCGCATCGCAATGGCGAACCAACTAAACGTCACGAGCTAAGCGGCGATTCAGATATGCGGCAGGTGCCTACTGCTTGCCTTTCCACGGCACCAGCCTGCGTTCGAGCGCGCGCATGCCGAGATCGAACAGCCACGCGATCAGGCCGATCAGCACGATCCCCATCACGACCACGTCGGTGCGCAGGAAGCTCGACGCGTTGAGCACCATCTGACCGAGCCCGGCAGTGGCGGCGACCATTTCGGCCGCGACCAGCGTGGTCCAGCCGAAGCCGATCGCGATGCGCAGGCCAGTCAGGATTTCGGGCAACGCCGCAGGCAACACCACGTGCAAAACCACCTGGCGGAAATTCGCGCCCAGCGACCACGCCGCGTTGATCTGCTCGACGCTCGCGCTGCGCACGCCGGCACGCGCGGCCATCGCGATCGGCGCGAAACACGCGAGCCAGATCACGACGATCTTCGCAGTCTCGTCGATGCCGAACCAGATCACCACGAGCGGCAGATACGCGAGCGGCGGCAGCGGCCGGTAGAACTCCAGCGGCGGATCGAGCAGTCCACGCGCGACACGGCTCACGCCCATCAGAATGCCGACCGGTATCGCGGTGATGCTCGCGAGCGCGAACGCGCCGAACACGCGGATCGCGCTCCACAGCAGATGCTCGGACAACGGCAAGCCGCCCTGAATGCGGCCGTGCCATGCATCGACGAACGCATGCCAGACCGCGTCCGGTGCGGGTAGGAACAGCGGTGGTATCCAGTGCAGATGAGTCGCGGTCCACCACAGCAGCGCAAACAACGCGACGCAGATCACACTGAGCCACGCGGTCGGGCCTTCACCCGGCATGCCGCGATAAGGTCTGCGGCCGTGCGCCGCGCTGCGTAGCCGGGTCGAGTTGCGCGCTGTGTCCGGACGTGTCGGCGCGTGTTGTTGCGACGAATCGATCACGCTCATCAGGCGGCCTCACGCAATGTATCGTGCAGCCGCCGCGTCAGGCGCTCGCGCCACTCGATGAAAGCCGGCGACGACTTGACCGCGCGTGCATCGCGAGTCGCCAGATATTCGCGCGCGAATGGCAGTGCGTGGACTTCGGCGATGCGCCCGGGCCCCGGTGTCATCAGTACCAGACGCGTCGCGAGAAACAGCGCTTCCTCGACGCTGTGCGTGATGAAGAACACGGTCTTGTGCGTGCGCGTCCACACGTCGAGCACGAGTTCCTGCACCGTCTCGCGCGTCAACGCATCGAGCGCACCCATCGGCTCGTCCATCAGCAATATCTGCGGATCGCTCGTCAACGCGCGCGCAATACCCACGCGCTGCTGCATGCCGCCCGACAGTGCATGGATCTTCGCGTTCGCATGCCGTTCGAGCCCGACGAGCGCCAGGGTATGCCGCGCGATCTCGTGTCGCTGCGCACGCGCGATGCCGCGAAACCGCAAGCCGAGCGCGACGTTGTCGAGCACGTCGAGCCACGGCATCAGCGCATGCTTCTGGAACACGACGCCGCGCTCGGCACCGGGTCCGTCGATGGGCGTGCCGTTGAGCCGCACCTCGCCTTCGCTCGGATCGACGAAGCCGGCGATGCAGTTCAGCAACGTGGTCTTACCGCAACCCGACGCCCCGAGCGCGACCACGAACTCGCCGCGCTCGATGCGCAGATCGACACCCGCGAGCGCGGGCTCGCTTGCACCGGCGTAGGTCACGCGCAGTCCGCGGATGTCGAGCATGCTCATCGCGCGGCCTGCTGCGCGAAGCGCGGATTCACGGCCGCGGAGTAGTCGGGCAACACGTTCTGGATCGTGCCCTGCGTCTTCAGGAACGCCGCCGTGGCCGCGAGCGATTGCGCCGCACCGGACTGCTTGCCGCCGCCGAGCCAGGTCGGCGACGCCTGCTCCGCGGCGCTCGGGAACGCGTACAGCGCGAGGCTCGCGGGCACGTCGGCCGGTGCCGCGCCCGACTCCTGCGCAACCGCCTGCACCTGCTGCGAAGCCGCGGTCCAGTCGGCCTTGTGATCGCGGTACAGCGCGTCCGTATCGGCGAGCACCTTGACGAGACCCGCCATGAAGGCCGCGTTGTCGCGCTCGAACTGCCGCGACGCGACAAAGCCGTCGAAGGTTGCCTTGCCGCTTCCCTTCGCGACTTCGCCCGACGTGATCAGCACCTTGCCGTTCTGCTTGACCTTCGCGAGCACGGGGTCCCAGATGTAGGTCGCATCGATATTGCCGCGCTGCCAGGCGGCGGCGACCTCTGGCGGACGCAGGTTCAGGATCTTCACCGACGACGGATCGACACCCGCCTGCTGCAACGCGACCAGCGCATGAAAATGCGACGTCGACACATACGGCACGCCGATCGTCTTGCCCTTCAGGTCAGCGATCTTCGTCACGCCCGAACCGTCGCGGGCGACCAGCGCTTCCGCGTCGTTGATGTTGTCGAGAATCCAGAACAGCGACAGGTCGACGCCTTGCGACAGGCCCGCCGCGATCGGGCTCGATCCCGCCTCACCCAGCTGGATCGAACCTGACGCCAGTGCGCGAACCACATCCGCGCCGCTGCCGAGCTTGCGATACGTGACCTTGTAGCCGGTCGCTTTTTCGACGGCGCCGGTGGCTTGCGCGTAACGCCACGGCACGACCATGTCCTGATAGCCGATCACGACTTCCCGGCTTTGCGCGCGCGCGGATGAAGCGAACGGCGAAAACGCGGCAATGCCGGCCGACGCCGCGACGAAGGCAGCGGCGCGCAGCGCACGCCGCAGCTGACGGAGAGTGTGATTCATCGGAAGCCTTCGGGTTGGTCTGGATACGAAGAAGGTTCCGACTATAGGCATTTTCGACCGGCGCGGTTCCAACGAATCATGCATAGCTAATCACTGGAACGCAGCATTGCTTTTGCGTCGCGACTATCCGCCATAGCGCCAAAACTGCTTTGATTCTGAGCATTTGTTGGTTCGCTCGCGCCACCGTCCTGGTTACATTGGGCGATCACCACACGCGACCATAAGGACAATCGATGACACCGGCCCGGGGATTTTCATTCTTCGCGACAGCGCGCAACGCAATCGCCACCGTCGGCGAGCGCAACCGCAGCCGACGCGGTTGGCTGAAGACCGCCGCAGCCGCGCTCGCACTCGGCGTCTTCGGCGCAGCCCACACCGCCCACGCCGCGCCTCTCGACGAGCTGAAACTCGACTATGCGTACTATTCGCCGGAAAGCCTCGTGATCAAGCGCAACGGCTGGCTCGAACAGGAGTTCGCCGCCGACCACACGCAAGTGAAGTGGGTGCTGAGCCTCGGCAGCAACCGCGCGCTCGAATACCTGAACAGCGGCGCGATCGACATCGGCTCGACGGCGGGCCTCGCCGCCGTGCTCGGCAAGGCGAACGGCAATCCGATTCGCGCGGTGTACATCTATTCGCGGCCCGAGTGGACCGCCCTCGTCGTGCGCAAGGACTCGCCGATCAAAACCGTCGCCGATCTGAAGGGCAAGAAGATCGCGGCCACCAAGGGCACCGATCCGTTCCTGTTCACGTTGCGCGCACTGCATACGGCGGGGCTGTCGCGCGACGACGTCGAGATCGTCAACCTGCAGCATCCCGATGGCCGCACCGCGCTCGCCAATGGCCAGGTGGACGCGTGGGCCGGGCTCGATCCGCACATGGCGGCCGCGCAGATCGACGATGGCGCGCGGCTGCTGTATCGCAACGTCGACTTCAACACCTGGGGCTTCCTGAATGCGCGCGAAGACTTCATCCGCGACCATCAGGACGCGCTCGCGCGCGTGCTGAAGGTCTATGAAAAAGCCCGCGTCTGGATCGCCGCTCACCCTGACGACACCGCCAGGATCGTCGCGGAGGAATCCAAGGTTTCGCTGCCGGTCGCGAAACTGCAATTGAGCCGCAACGACTTCAGCCAGCCTCAGCCTGGCGCCCGGCAGATTGCCGCGCTCAAAGCCGCTGCGCCGATCCTGGTCGACGAGCAACTCGTGAAGGGCGGCACCGATCTGAACGCGATCATCGATGCACTGGTCGACGCTAAAGTCGCGCAGCCGGTGATCGCGACGGCGAGCAACGGCTCCAAATGAAGCACACGCACCAGACCCGAGCCCACCGATGAGCACCGCGAAGAACTTTTTCACGCTCGCACGGAGGGATTCGTCCTGTCCGTCGTGTAGCGAACTCGCGCAACCGCCGCGCGCGATCGACCCGCTACGACTGTGGCGCTACGCCGGTCTCGCGCTGCCGGTCGTGTTCCTGGCTGTCATCGAGCTGCTGGTGCGCGCGTCGATCCTGCCGATGCATCTAGTCCCCGCGCCCAGCGCGATTGCGCAGACGCTATGGGATCTCGGCGCGGCGCGGCTCGCGCGCCATATCGGCGCGAGCGTGATCCGCGTGTACGGCGGCTTTGCGATCGGCGCCGTGCTCGCGCTGCTGATCGGCGCGGCGATGGGCCTCAGCCGGCGCGTCGATGCGTTGCTCGACCCCGCGTTTCAGGCCTTGCGCGCGATTCCGTCACTTGCGTGGGTGCCGATCCTGCTGCTATGGATGGGCATCGACGAAGCGCCGAAGATCACGCTGATCGCGATCGGCGCGTTTTTCCCGGTGCAGTTGAGCGTGGTGGCGGGCATTCGCGGCGTCGACCGCAAGCTGATCGAATTCGGCGAGTTGAACCGGCTGAGCCGGCGCGCGCTGTTCACGCGCATACTGCTGCCCGCGTCGATGCCGCAGATTTTCACCGGACTGCGCACCGGACTGAGTCTCGCGTGGATGTTCATGGTGGCCGCCGAACTGATCGCGGCGACGCGCGGGCTCGGCTATCTGCTCAGCGATGGCCGCGAAACCGGCCGCCCGGATCTGGTGTTCGGCGCGATCCTGTTGCTCGCGCTGCTCGGCAAACTGAGCGACGGCATGCTGAAAGCGATCGAGGTACGCGCGCTGTCGTGGCGCGATGCGCACCGGGTGTCGGAGGCCGCGCGATGAATCGGGCACCTCCTTCGTTACTCGAAGTACGTGGACTGACGCGGCGCTTTGGTGAGCGCAGTGTGTTCGAGAAGGTATCGTTCGCGCTGTCGCGCGGCGAGATCGTCAGTCTGGTCGGTCCTAGCGGCTGCGGTAAAAGCACACTGCTGCGCGCGGTGGCGGGACTCGATCGCGCAGCCACGGGTGCCGTGCTGATCGACGGCGTGCCCTTGCTCGCGCCGTCGCCGCGCGTCGGCATGATCTTTCAGGAACCGCGCCTGCTGCCGTGGCTCAGCGTGGCCGACAACATCGCGTTTGCCGCGGGGCCGCACGCGGGAGACGATCCGCGCGTCGATGCGCTGCTCGCCGAGGTGGGTCTCGCTGGCGTGCGCGACGCGCTGCCGAAGCAACTATCCGGTGGCATGGCGCAGCGCGTCGCGCTCGCGCGAGGTCTGTTCGACGAGCCGGAACTGCTGCTGCTCGATGAACCATTCAGCGCCGTCGATGCGATCACGCGCGCGCGACTGCAGCAGTTGCTGCTCGCGTTGAAACACGCGCGCGGCACAACGGTGCTGCTCGTCACGCACGATCTCGACGAAGCACTGAGTCTGTCCGATCGCGTGCTGCTGTTGTCCCCGGCGGGCGTTGGCAGCCCGAGCCGCATCGCGCGCGAACTGCCGATTGCGTTACAGCGGCCGAGGAATCCGCGCGATGCGTCGTTGAATGCGCTGCGCGAGGTTTTGCTGGAGATGTAGCCGGCTGCGGAAAATCGCGCTATCTGGTACGCCGGGCTTCGACAAACGCCTCGACATAATGCAGCGCCTGTTCGCACTGCTCGGGCGTGAACGCGTGAATGCTCGCAGGAACCGGATCGAAGCCAAGCTCGGTCGCGACCCACCGGATCGCTTTCGCGCGGGCTTCGAATGCGTTGACGCCGTCGCGGCGCACCTTCGCGGCGACGAGCGGTTCGAGCGCGTCGTGCAGCTTGCTCTTCGACTCGCGCAACGTCGCGCCGGCTAGGCGGCCGAGCGGCAGGTTGTGCTTGCTGCGCGAATACACGCCGATCCACGCCTGACAGGCGGTGCAGATCCACAGCGGGCCTTGATCGCTGCGATACGGGTAGGACTCGTCGCCGTAACGCGCGAGCAAAGCGCGGTTGCCGCAGTAGTCGCATGACGGCTGCGGCAGTGCCTTGACGGGCTTGCCTACACGCATGGGGAGTGCCCCCGGGAGAATTCGCGGTACTTCATCGCATCGATCCGACTGGCGGAAAACGGGTGGAGCCTCACAGTTTAATGGAATGCCCGCACCCGCAAGCAAGACCTAGCTTCTCTCTGCGATCTCCATCACGACGCGACGCCGCGCCGCCAAACCTTCCGCCGACCTCTGCCGGACCAGTTCCACCACCGCTTGCGGCGCCAGCGCCGGATCGCCCGCGTCGAACGGCGGCGCTGGCGCGTATTCGAGTTCGAGCTGGATCGCCTGCGCCTCTTCGACGCCCGCCAGTTCGGCAGCCACGGTCAGCCCGAAATCGATGCCCGCCGTGACGCCGCCGCCGGTAATCAGATTGCCGTCGCGGACCACACGCGCATGCGTCGGAATCGCGCCGAGCGGTTCCAGCAGCGAGTGAAACGCCCAGTGAGTCGTCGCGCGCCGCCCGCGCAGCAGACCGGCCGCACCCAGCAGCAACGCGCCGGTGCAGACCGACGTCACATAGCGCGCGCTCGCGGCCTGCTGGCGAACGAAGTCGATCGTCTGCTCGTCTTGCAACAGCGCGGTCACGCCGCTTCCGCCTGGCACACAGATCACGTCGAGCGGCGGGCAGCTTTCGTACGTGGCGCTCGGCGTCAGCACGAGACCGTTGCTCGACACCACCGGCTCCCGCGTCTTCCAGACCAGATGCATCGTGGCGCCCGGCACCGATGCGAGCACGTCATGCGGGCCGGTCAGATCGAGTTGCTGTAGTTTCGGAAACACCAGAAAACCGATTTGGAGGGTCATGGGGATACCTTATCGAAGGAGAAATCGAAACGCGCCATCTGTCATTTCTTCCAGCTGGACGGATCGATTCTATGTGCGTAGCCTTTGGCAAGGCTGCCATTGTTCCCTTGATTTCTGCCACGCCTTGTCACATGTTCAGCGCTCCGCGTTCTATTGTGCTGCTCGCCTGCCGAAAAGCAACGCATATATATATCCACGCTTGACTAGCTGGCCCCAGTAAGCCTCGATCCGTCCAGAGCGCCGCTTAACGGAAGCCTTTCCCATTTTCGACCGAAGCGATAAGGCTACGGATGCCCTTGCCGCAGCGCCTACGCCTTTTCGCAGAACGACGGTCGCCACATGGAGTTAACGGCAGTCCTGATCCGTTGACCGGTGGCAGTCGCGGACAAAGGTCGCGACAAGGTTGTCGAGCATGGAAAGCATTTCGTGTCAGTCAAATGATTCCGGAGCGACTGTGCCACCTTTGATCACCAAGTGCGCTGCATCCACGCCGGGCGCGAAGAAACGCCAGTCTTCCTCGTCCACTCTCCCGTCCGGTATGACCGTAAGGCAAAAACCGCGCGACAGGGAGAGCTTCACCCCGCCGGCCTCGTCCGCTGTCACTGCCTCAACTGCTGCAAGGCCATTCGCAAGCAAGACCCCCTGGAGACGATGGGTGCTCGCGTGCGCCTTCTCATCCGGCCCGCGAAGATCATCCTCTGTTGCCACGACGCAGCCCACTTTCTCAAGTCGCCACACACATTGGATGTGGAGCGCCCACGCACCCACATATTTCACCGTCCCTTTAAAGTTAGTAACTTGCCGCAACGGACCAAAGCTCAGCGTCAGCATGTCAGCGGCATGGTTCATTCCGCTCAGTTCCAAGCCTCGTAGCACTGACAGACGCCGCTCAATTTCGCTTCGAGTATCAATCATCGAATCATCCCTTCCTATACGGCGTGCGTTACCACAGGTTGAACATGTCTTTTGCCCGCTCCATGATTTCATGGAAGCCGAGGCCTTGGCCTGAAATTTCATCGTGGAGCTGCCGGGATTGACCGGGAGTTAAGCGCAAGATTCTGGCGACATCATCGGTCTGTCTATTTTGCGCCTGATTGTTGCGTGGCGTTCCCTGGCTGCCCGCCAGTTCTACCACGTCACCATTTTTCGCATGCGGTGTGTACTCGAACGCTTGCGCATTATCCAGGTTTTGCGGCGGGGTTTGTGAGCGTCCGCGGCATTCGCACGCCCATGCGTAACCCAGGGCTTCGGCCATGGCGTAGCCGGATTTCATCTTACGAACTCTGTCAAACGGAAAGAACTCGCCGGTTTCGGCGTTCAGGGCCTGTGCGTGAGGCATCGGCGGGAAGTTTGAGTAGATCGAATAGGTGATACGGCAAAGGTCGCATTCTTCCTCGATTGTCCAATCCGTCCCACTGCTTTGCTGATTCATTTTCTCCATTGGACTCCTCATGATTGTTCAGGCGACACGACGCACTGCCCAAATGACGCCCCGCCGAAGCGGGGGTAGTTAGTTCTCTACTTGATAATCTTTGTAGTCGGTGTCACGCGCGGATCGTCACATAGTCGTTCGCACCCGCCTTCACATACGGGGACAAGCGTTACTGATATCTGATCGAGCGTCGCGTTGCCTTTGTCATCAATATCGGGTTCCTTGATGAGTCTCGTATCAACCCAGATATTTCCCCTCCTTTATGCCAAGTTGAACCAGATAGCTTTTAAGGACCGCTGCTCGCTTTTCTGCTATATCCTTCGGGCTGCTCTCCTTCACATACCCGCCCGCGTAGACAATTCCTCTAATTTCGACGTTCGGCCATTGCCTCGCAACAAGCACCAAGTTCACAATCTTAATACGATCTATATTTGAAATTTCCGTCGAATTGAGAGGCAAGCTACTTGTCATATCCTCTGAAATGGTGCAGGCATTTGCGCTACCTGCGGTGGAAACAATGTAAAACGCCAGCAGATAGCAGACTCTCAGGAAGTGAAAATTCTTTTGTAGCACGAAATGTTCTTAGTCCAATGGTGACACCGTACATATCATCGGTTGAATCGAACACATCAGGGAAATGGGTGCATTCGTGAATCAGCGTCAAGACTTGGCAACCGTGCCACAGTTGCGAACGTGGCGAAGTGCAAAAATGTGGGTATATCGCAATGATGCGTCTTGCTGAGTCGGGCTTACAGACCGAAGCATCGGTTGCGCCGTTATCTGGAAAGATGGTACAAGTGATGTTACGATATTTTTGCTTGTCCCAGCGAACGATATTTTCTGGCTTTAAATTCTGCATAACTTGAAGAAGCCCTGGCAACCCTGCTTGCAATATGCCATACGTTCGCCGTCAACGACGATCCTCTAGTCGTAACTCCGCGAGCGAGCGACGTAACGCCGCCGTGGAAGTGCGGTCCCCATCCGCCACGAGTCGATCAAACATATTCACCTCCTATTCAATGGACCACCTCAAGCCTCAACGCTTGGCTATGTCCAGCGCTTCATCGTGCTGCCCGCCTTGACAAAAAACAACTGCGCACGATCTGCTGCGCCGACGCGCCGAAGTTAAAACCCCGCCGAAGCGGGCGAATTTCTATTCGACGGCCTTGCTCGTCGGCGTTATGCGGGGATCGTCGCATAGTCGTTCGCAGCCGCCCTTGCAAAGCGGCATGAGACCAACGCTTAGCTGTAGGTATCCATTGAATCCGCTGTTGTCTTGCGGATAGGGCGCCCCTTCCAGATGGGTGTCGACATATATATATTGCGACTTCACTCCAATTTGAATTAGGAATTCTTTTAGCTGTTGACCCCTCGACTTTGCTAATTCTTCTGCGTTCTTTTCGCCGACGTAAGCGTTTGTGACGATTTGAGCTTGAATTTCAACATCGGGCCACCGGCGCGCATTTGATACCAAGTCCACCATTTTAAGACGATAGGAATTAGGAATTCCTTGATAGTTAAGTGGAACACTTTCTGTCAAATCTTCCGAAATAGTACATGCAGCCGCCTGCTGAGAAGCGGCGAACCAAAAAGCCGAAAGGACGGCGAAAGCGAATTTCTTCATGGAATCACCAAATCTTCTTTTGATTGAACTCGATTTGCGTATCGAAGTGCGCGATGTAACATGCGATGCTATCTGCGTTCCTGCAAGCCCCCTCGGGATCGTTCTGAGCCCGGTAACCGACGCCCGGACCAAAACCATACATCACATCGTCTGAATTGAATGTATCGACATAGTGCGTGCACTCGTGGATGATTACCTTCAATTGGCAATTTGTTGAGACTGCAACGGGTGGCAGCGTGCAAAAATGGGGATAAATTGCAATATATCGCCTTTTCGAATCTGGCTTGCATACAGCAGCATCGTTCGTGCCCCTATCGGGAACTATCGCACAGGAAAGCCGTACAACCTTCTGTTCGTCCCAACGAATTATTTTCTCAGGTTGCAGTTCTCTCATCACAGCTGCAAGCCTTGGCAGACCGATATTCAATTTATCGCGGATATATTGATCGCTGCGGCCAAACCAGAATTTTGCACGATCCTGTGCTGACATATCCCAACTTGCAACATCTGCAATGCGCTCCTTTATGAGAGTTAACGCTGCATCTCGTAAACGCATTATCAATCTTCTAAATTCTTTATTGCTCATATTTGGACAGATAGGCGTTGTATTGATTACGACATTGGATATTGACCCAGGAGTGATATTGGTAATGGCTGTGCCGACCTCCGTCCATTCTTCATTCTCGTCGGTCTTGAAGTATTGGCTATTCTTGGTCAGAAATTCATTTGTCATGTGTTCACCAGAGATAGAAGACTTGCCTGAATCCATTGCTATTGCCCGGCAACTCGATGGAAATCTGGTTTGCGTTATCTGTCGAAACACGCTGGGTCTGCCCTTGGGAATCGGTGGCACCTTTCGCGATGACCCTCGAACCGACGCGAATCCTGTAACGCACCCCCGCCTGTCGCTTGCCAGTGGAGTCTCTTAGCTCGAACTGCTCATTGAACCGTTTGGGGGCACGCCCGCGACAATTGCGCGCCCATGCGTAACCCAGCGCTTCGGCCATGGCGTAGCCGGATTTCATCTTGCGAACCCTGTCAAACGGAAAGAACTCGCCGGTTTCGGCGTTCAGGGCCTGTGCGTGCGGCATCGGCGGGAAGTTTGAGTAGATCGAATAGGTGATACGGCAAAGGTCGCATTCTTCCTCGACTGTCTAATCCTTTCCGCTGCTTTGCTGTCTCAGTTGCTCCATTACACTCCTCACGAGTTTTCAGGCGATACCTCGCGAATTAATCATCGAAACGGATCACGGTCAATCGCTTTAATTTGGGATAAGCCCGTTTTGAACAACTATTTACGGTGGCGTCGGTTATCTCAATTTCTTTTGCATATTCCTGCTGGCGCGGGACAAAAAAAGGCGGCATTGAGCCGCCTTTATCGTCAGGGATCGAAACTGGTTAGTGTTGGGTCCATGAAGCATCCATAGCCGCCAGTTTCGCGTTCACGCCTTCCGTGACGTCAGCGAGAATCGCTGACGCGTCTTCCCGTGACAGTTGGCGCTGGCGTAGCCCCTTGCGTCGAGCGCAAGCACCGCGAACAGTTCCTGATCGCAGCGGTTACTAGACCTTGCGACTCCGGCCCCGTGGGTCGTTGTCAATTGCGATCAGACGCAGGACTTCCAGCTGGACGGATCGATTCTATGCGCGTAGTGTTTGGCAAGACTTCCATTGTCCCCTTGATTTCTGCCACCGATTTGCTCACATGTCCAGCGCTCCCCGCTCCATCGTGCTGCTCGCCTTCCCCAACATGCAACTGCTCGACATCAGCGGTCCGCTGCAGGTATTTGCGTCGGCCAATGAACTCGTCGCGCAGCGCGGGCTCGGCAAGCTCTACGCACCCCGCGTCGTGGCGGCCGAAGCCGGGCCCGTCACATCGTCGTCGGGACTCGCGGTGCTTGCCGCCTCACTGCGCTCGCTGAAGACGCCGCTCGATACACTGATCGTTCCCGGCGGCTGGGGCATTCGCGAGGCATCGGCCGATCAACGCCTGATCCGCTGGACGCAACGCCACGCGCCGCATTGCAGACGCGTCGCGTCGGTCTGCTCGGGCGCGTTCCTGCTCGCCGAGGCGGGCTTGCTCGACGGCCGGCGCGTCGCCACGCATTGGGCGCGTTGCGACGAACTCGCGCAGGCCTATCCGCAACTGCAAGTCGAAGCGGATCCGATCTTCATTCGCGACGGCGATATCTGGACATCGGCGGGCGTCACCGCCGGCATCGACCTCGCGCTAGCGATGCTCGAAGACGATCACGGGCGCGCGTTGGCGCTCGACGTCGCGCGCGAACTCGTCGTGTTTCTGAAGCGCCCGGGTGGTCAGTCGCAATTCAGCGCTGCGCTGTCGCTGCAACATGCCGACGACCGTTTCGGCGAATTGCATGCATGGATGACGTCGCACCTCGCATCCGACCTGTCGGTGCCCGCGCTCGCGCAACGGCTGCATATGAGCGAGCGCAGCTTCATGCGCCACTACAAGGCGCAAACCGGCCGCACGCCCGCGCGCGCGGTCGAGCAGCTACGCATCGAAGCGGCACAACGCTTGCTGAGCGAAACATCCTGGTCGATCAAACGGATCGCGGCGCGATGCGGATTCGGTAGCGAGGAAACGATGCGCTGCAGCTTCGTGCGTCAGCTGCGCGTGGCGCCGCAGGTGTATCGCGAGCGCTTTTCGTCGACGTGACATGCACGGGCGGCGCAGCCGCTCGACATCACTCAGTAGCGGCGTTTGACGATCAGCGTCGCGCCCGTATCGTGAGAATGCAGAATCGCGACGCGCGCGGTGCCGGAGAACACCCAGTTGTCGACCGTCAAGGACAAGCGCCGCTGCGGTGACTGGCCAATCGACAACACTGAACTGTTCATCTGAACGATGGATATTTGCGGTGCGGTAGATGGACCCATACGTAGAGCATTCGAAGCACTCTGCGCGGCGGCATTTGCGCCCGGTTCGGACACCGGTGCGAACTGCGGTCCGGACGACACCAAGGCCTTCTTGGTGCCGAGCTGGGTATCGCGCGCAAGGTCCACGCTATAGTAATTCTCCATTTGCGCGTAGAACGGCTGGCCCCGATCCCCCTGATACTCCATCGCATAGCGCTGCTGCTCGAAGTAGCGCCGAGGCTCGGGAATGGGCGGCACGACTTCGACGGGCGACGCGACGATGTTGGCGACCATCATCGCTTGCGGCACATCGCCGAAGGGGCCTCCCGCAAACGCGTAGCCGCTCATCAAGACGAGTACCACTCCGACAATCCTCTCGTTTTGGCACGTCATCGGCATGCCTCCATGAAGGAATTGAAACGTCACATGACACGGCGCGTCACTCGAACCGCGCGCCTCGCAGCGTCGCTTGCATTCAGACATTGTAGTCAGTGATTTGCGTACCGGTAGGTCAATGTGTGAGGTATCTCGCAAGTGTGGCGAAGACCGGCAAAAGCTTCTGGCCCAAGCGTCGCGAATCGAACGATCCCCGGCAACTCTTGCGAGGTTTCCCAGGCAACTGCGCGGTGAGATCGGGTACATGCATCTTCAACCGTTGCAACGTCAACGGTCGCGCTCGCGGTAGTCAGTCGGCGCGTGTGGGCCGGCCATTGAATGCCGGCGCGATGCGCAAAGCGATCGTTTGAAAGCGCTTTCGCCAGGCGCGCGGCCATGCGAGAACGGCGTCGGGCATGAAGCGCGCGACGAGCAGCAGCAACGCGAGCAGCGCGGGACACCAGCGCAGATCGGTCGGCACGGGTTCGCGGCGGGCGAAGCGCGCTTCGAGCAGCGCATCGCCGAACGACGTCACGTTCAGCAGACGCCGGTAGTCGAGGCCCGTCTGCCGAGCCACCGAAGCGAGGTACTCACCGCGCAATTCGGACAATTCCTCGTGCGTTTGCGCCGCTACACCGGAGCCGGGCGTAGGCGGCACCTGGATCACGTCGTCGGCCTGCCAGACGCCGATCCGGTTGCCATTGGCATCGGTCTTCGGAATGGCCGCGGGCTGGTCGCCGCCGACGCCGATCAGCCAGCCCCTGATCCTCGCCGCATTGATGCCTTCCATCAGCGGGCGTGACGCCAACAGCGGCGGCGCCTCCTGCCCATCGGTGACGAACGCGATGGCCGCGCCGCCGCCGACATCCTTCGCGACGCGCACGGCCGAATACACACCGCCTTCGGCAATGCGGCTCCAGTTGGTCCAGCGCATGCGCCCGTCGATGCCGTCGAGCGACACCAGCAGCGCGTCGTAGTTGCCGCAGACTTCGACCGGCGCCATCAGCAGCAACACCCGCTGCCCGGTGAACACGCTCCAGCCGACCTTCGAGCCGCACGGCAAACGCTCGAGCGCGTCGCGCATCGCGGCCTGCGCGAACTTGAGCCGGCTGACCGGGGCGCCGCCGAGCACCACATCCTCGACGTCCATGCTTTGCGTGATATCGAACGTGACGATGTAGTCAAACGTGTTGCGCGGCAACGTGACGTCCGGCATCGCGACCGCCGCGATCAACGCGACGAGCGCGAGCGGCGTCAACGCATGACGCCATTTTGCGAAGCCACGCTCGCGCCGAACGCCGCTCATGGCAGGTCCTGGCTGCGCGCGTCGCGCACTGTGACGTTGTGCTGCTCTTTTACATCGGGTCCGGCGAGCGCGGACGGCGTTTCCGGCGCGAGCCACAGCGCGCGCTCGAGGTTGTAGCGCGCGTCCCAATCGTCGGGCGCCGCGCGCAGCGCGAGCCGGTAGCGCGCCTTGGCCTCGCCGATCATCGCCAGAGACCTGACCGTCTGCGCGTTGTCGCCGCTGCCTTCGCGCAAGTACAGATTGCCGAGATCGAACAGCGCCGCGCGGCCGACTTCATCAGGTGGGCTGCCCTCGGCGAGCAGACCGTTATAGAGCCGCGCCGCCGCGTCGTAGGAGCCCGCTTTGGATAGCGCTATCGCACGGGCCAGCTGAACCTCGCGAGCGTCGCCGCCGGCTTGCTGGTCACGCGCGGCGGCGTTCGTCGCGACGATTGCCTGATTGACCCGCTCCGCGTGCTGCAGACGAACGAAACCATACCCGGCCCACGCGGCGCAACAGATCGTCACGGTGCCGAACAGCGTGTGGATCAGCGCGCGCTTCATGCCCAACTCCTGACCTGCAACTGGTGCAACAGCACCAGCAGCGCCGCACAGAACAGCGCGAGCGCGAAACAGTACGGACTCAGATCCTGGCGAGGCAGATGCTCGACGAACGTCGTCGTCGCGTTCTGCTGCCGGTTGATCTCCGCGATCGCCGCCATCATCGCCTTCGGGTCTTCGGCCTGAAACAGCCTGTAAGGCGTCTTCAGCGTCAGAAAGAAGCGATGCAGCTGCGCTTCGGCCGAGCTTCCGCTGGCGGGCTGCGTCGCGTTCAGATCGGGACTGAAGACGCTGCTGCGCAGGTAGATGAAGTACAGCGCGATCCGGTTGCGTCGCAGTCCCTCCTCGATGCGCCGTCGCATCGTTTCGTCGAGCAACGCGCCGCCATCGGAGACGAGCACGATCGCGCGGCGGCCCGACGACAAGCGCTCGTCGAACTGCGCGATCGCCGCCAGCATGCCGCGATCGAGCTCGGTGTCCGGCATGCCGCGGCCAATCGCCGTGGCCGCGACCGCGGCCTCGATCACGCGATGGTTGTAGGTGAACGGCATCGCCAGCACCGGGTTGGTGCCGAACGTCATGAACGCGAGGCGGTCGTTCGGCCGCTGCTCGACGAAGCGCGTCAGCGCCGCGCGCGCCACGTGGTTCTTGGAGTCGCCGCGCGGCGCCTCGACGCCCTTGCTGCCTATCGGCTCGTCCATGCTCTGGCTGCGGTCCATCAGAATCAGGATCTGTGCGCCGCTGCCGGTGCGCAGCACCTGCAACTGCGAGCGCCCCGGCCCCGCCAGCCCGACGACGATCGCCGCGATCGCCAGCGCCGCGCCGCCGCGGACGAGCCAGCCCGCCACGCGCCCGAGGTCGTCAGCGGGCAGCCATGCGACGCTCGAAAACACCAGCGTGTCGCTGCGCCGCCGCAGCAGCGGCAGCGCGGCGAGCGGCAGCAGCACCAGCATCCACGGAAGGGCGAAATCCAGGCTCATGGTCATCGCTGATGGCGCCTCTCCGCTCGATACAACGCACGGCACAGCGCGTGCAGCGAAAGCTCGCCGGCATTCTCGACGGCATGCGGCGCCGGCCCGAAAAAGCGCTCGGCCGAGGCCAGATAGAAACGTTCGAGCTGCGCGCGCAGCGGTTGCAGATACGGCGCACGCGCCAGCAACGCGGATAGCGAAGCCGCATGCACGACCTGGCCGGCGGTTTCGTTCAGCGCGCGATGCAGGCAGACCCACGCATCGTTCGATGAAGCGGCGGGCGCCTCCGGCAGCCGTTGCATCTGCCGCCACGCCCGCGCGAACGGCAGCCGCGCCGCCTCGCGCCGATTGCGCGCCCACCACCAGCTCGCCCACACGAGCAGCGTCGCGAGCAACAGGCCGAGCGCCCACGCGATCTGCCGGCGCCAGCCGGCCGTGCCCAGCATCGGCGCCTGCCGGTCGGGCCGCAGCGGCTGCAAGTCCCCGGCGGCGAACGCGGTTTGCGGCGTCAGCGGTCCGATGCTCGCCGGCCATTCGGCGACCTGCAACTGCGTGCCCGCCGCCGACGTCAGCGTCAACGCGGGCAACGTGATCTGCGTGAGCGTCTGCGGCGCATTGACGACCTGATAGCCGATCACCATCCACTTGCGGCCGTTGGCATCGGTTTCGAGCGTCACGGGCCGGCGTTCGAGCCAGACGCCCGTGCGTCCGACCGAAGGCGGCGTGACCGCACCGAGGTCGCGACCGTTGGCCTCCAGCAGCACGCGCTGCGTCAGCACATCGCCGAGCACATAGCCGAACGCGCGCGGCTCCTGAACGAGCGCGGCCACCTCGGCGGCACTGGCCATCGCGCAGGCGGCGCCGCCGCATAGCGACGCGATCAGCACGCGCAGCGCCGCCCGACGCGCGCAGCCGCCGCGCACCCCGCGCGCGCTCATACCGTCAGCTCCAGAAAGTAGCGCGACATCGCTTCCGGATCGAACGCGCCTTCGACGAAGAACGGCTGGATGCCGCGTGCGCCGAACACCGCGGCGAGTTCGTCGCGACGTCGCGCGACGCCTTCGCGCCAGCGCTCGCGCACGCCGCGCGAGAGCCACACGCGACGCTCCTCGCCGGACTCCGCATCGTTGACGGCCAGCAGCGACGCGTGCTGCGGCGGCGTGGTCTCGGCCGCGTCCCATACGACCATCGGCACCACGCACGCATGCACCAGCATGTCGAGCACCGGCGACAGTCGCGCGAGCGGCCAGTGGAAATCGGACACCACGAACACCAGCGCCTGACGACCGGCGATACGGATCGCGCAACGCCGCAATCCTTCGGCGGCCCCGCGTTCAGCGTGACGTTCGGCGTGACCATTCGCCTGACGGTCAGCGCTATCAGTGACGCCTTCGCGCAGCATGCTCGCGAGCAGCGAGCCGGTGCCCCGCCCCGTGCGCGCCGGCATGAACAGATCGTCGCGTTCGCCGCTATCGAAGGCCAGCATGCCGAGCCGGTCGCCGACCCGGAACGCGCTATGGCCGAGCGCTTCGACAAAATCAGCGACGACCTGCAGCTTCGTTTTATGGGTGCCGAATTGCATCGACGCCGACACGTCGACGATCACGAACACGGAAACCGCGACGCGCTGCAAATGCACGCGCACGAGCCACTCGTCGCGCGCCGCGCGCAAGCTCGCGCGCAGATCGAGGCGGCGCGGGTCCGGATAGTCGAACAGCCGGCCGTGCATCGCGAACTGCTGGCCCGAGCCGAAACTCGAGCCCGGATGCGAGCCGGGCCGCGCACCGGCCGCGCGCATCGGCAGACGATAGTGGAATTCAGCGATGCCGTTCATCGTGTAAGCGCGTCGGCGTTCAGCGAGGCACGGCGACGTTCGCGACGATCCGCGCGATCAGCGCCTCGGCCAGCTCCTGGCGACGCAGTTCGTAGATCGGCGTGAAAAACACGCGATGACCCAGCGCCGGCAGCAGCACCTCGTGGATGTCCTCCGGCAGCAGATGCGTGCGTCCCGCGAGCCACGCGACCACGCGCGCGGCCCGCACCAGTGCGCTCATGCCGCGCGGACTCGCGCCCGCGAGAATCAGCTGCTCCATGTCGACGCCGTCGAGCGTGATGCCGAAGCGCGCCGGCGCTTCCGTCGCCTGCCAGATGTCGTGCACGTAGCGCTCGATCGTCTCGCTCGCCTGCACGCCCTGCTGGATCGCCGCGCCGATCCGGTTCAACTGTTCCCACGCCACGATCGACGGCGTCAGTTGCGCGAGCAGGCCGTCGACGTCATGGAACCTCGTGTCGAACACGAGGCTGCGCCGCGCCTCCTCGTCGGTCGGGGTCGGCATGTTCAGCTCGAACAGGAAGCGGTCGCGCGCCGCCGACGCGAGCTCGAAGGTCTCTTCCTTCTCGACCTTGTTGCGGTCGGCGTACACGGTCATGTGCGGAAAGCGATGCTCGCGGCCGAACGCCCACACGGAACGCTCGGCCATCGCGCGCAGCAGCAGCGATTGCACCTGCGGGCGGGCGCGATTGATCTCGTTGAAGAAGAAGGTGGTCAGCTGCTCGCCGTGGCGCAGCAGCGGGCCGGGCTCGATGCGCGGCTTGCCGTCGGCGTCGACATAGGTGTGATAGACGAGGTCGCCCGGCATCAGATCGATCGTGCCTTCGACGCGCTCGAAATCGCCGCCGACCACGCGCGCGAACGCCCGCAACACGGTCGTCTTGCCGACCCCGACGCCGCCTTCGAGCAGCACGTGGCCGCGTGCGAACAGCGCGACGTTGATGAGCCTCAGCGTTTGCTGCTGACCGACGACGACTCTCGCCACTTCGTTTTCGATCTGCTGGGCGTGAGAACGCCAGTCCTGAAGCTGCTCGCCAGAAACCATCGCTGCGATCCCCTTCCGTGGTGGCTGGCATTTATTTGCGCGACGCCCGAACGTCGACGCGCTTCAAGACTCGCCAGCCTTCCGTTCAAGCACGGTTTATGCCGATCGCACGCGCGGGACGCAAGAGTTAAATCGAATGCGAAAAGTTGGCAGCCTGTCACGACAGACGGATACAGACTGTGCCATCGATGCCGCCTATCACGCACCTTTCATCAGCAAGCCGACGAGCGCGCTCGCGCCGCGCCGCATGCAACGCACGCATCGCGCTACCGCTGCGCCCCGACCGGCCGTTTCGCAAACACCCCCGCAAACTGCGCATATTCCTGCTCCAGATGCACCGCCGCATGTTCGAGCAGGAACTGCCGGAACATCACGCTGGTCGGCGAAAGCTGCTTGGTGCGCAGATGCACGATCTGCCACGTTCGTACGATCGGCGTGCCGTTCACGTCGAGCAGCGCGATCTCGCCGGTGCGCAACTCCAGCTGCAGCGTATGCAGCGAGATCAGGCTCACGCCCATGCCCGCCATCACCGCCTGCTTGATCGTTTCGTTGCTGCCGAGCGTGACGGTTTTCGCGGGAGTGAACAGATGCTGACGGAACATCGCCTCGGCGGCCATGCGCGTCCCTGAGCCCGGCTCGCGCAGCAGAAAGGTGTCGTTGCTCAACTCCTGCAGATCGAAGCGGCGCGCGCCGCACAACGGATGTTGCACCGGCGCGATCACCACCTGAGGATGGCTCGCGAGCGGCTCGGCCGTCGTATCGAGTTCGGGCGGCGGGCGGCCCATGATCGCGAGATCGATCGCGTTGTCCTGCAACATGCGCAGCAGCGCGTCGCGATTGCCGACCGAGAAATGCACGTCGACCTTCGGGTACAGATGCGAGTACATCGCCAGCAGTTTCGGCGCGAAGTAGGTCGCCGAACTGACGATGCCGACGTTGATCGAGCCGCTGTCGGCCTGCTTCAGCGACATCATCGCGTCTTCGGTGTCCTTGATTTCGCCGAGAATGCGGCTCGCGTGATGGGTCAGCACCTCGCCCGCTTCGGTCAGCGTCAGCTTGCGCGCGACGCGCTCGAACAGCCGCAGGCCGACCGCCTCCTCGAGCTGATGAATCTGCATCGACACGGCCGGCTGCGTCAGATGCAGCTCCTCGGCCGCGCGCGCGAAACTCGTATAGCGGCTCGCGACGACGAAGATCTGCAACTGCCGCAGGGTCAGCGTCCGAACGAAGTTCAGCTTGACCCGGTGCGTCGCGAAACTCGCGTTCTGCATCGAAGACTCAACGGCTCGCCCGCGGCGCATTCGACGGCTTCGCCGGCTCCTTGCCCGATGGCAACTTGTTCAGTGCGGATTGAAAGCTCAACGACTCCGAATGCGCCGGATGCGCAAAGTCGTTGTTGGGGCCCGGCACGTCGGTGCGAATCTGCAGGACCTGGCCCGGCACGCCGTCGGCGAGCACGAACGTGTAGCGCTTGCCCGTGTACTGCGCGAAGCGCGCCCCGTTCGGATCGTTCAGATAAGGCTGCACGACGATGCGCCGCGCGCTGACCGGCTTGCCGCCGAGCTCGCCCGGCACGCTCTCGATCTGCGGCCCCGCGGCGAGCGCGAGACGCAGACGCTGCTGGAAATAGCGGCGCTGCCCGCCGGTGAGACCCTGCATCTCCGCGATGTCGCGTTCGAGGAAATAAATGATCGCCGGATTGCACTGCAGGCCGCCGATCGGCAGGTTCACGCTGCCGGTATGGTCGGTCACCTGTGCGTCGCCCTTCGCGTTGTTCTCGCTGACCACCAGCACCTTGACGACATCGGTGCTGCGCGACGGCTGCTCCGAATCGATCAGCGCGTAGTCGAGCTCGGTCTGCGCGGCGACGCCGTGCAGATGATCGGTCAGAAAAATCAGCCGCTCCGCCGGCGTGATATCGTCGCCGCCCGGCGCCGACGCGGCGCTCGCCGGGCTTGCCGCACGGCTTGCGGCCGGCGCGAGGCACAGCACGCACAGCGTCCCCATCAGCGCGGCGCGTGCCGCGCGCAGCCAGGCGCCGCGCGCGCGCGTCATTGCGATGCGTCGCCGGGCTTGCCCGCCGGCGCGTCGACCGGTTTGAGCATCGGCACCTGGTAGGTCGCGAGGATGCTGTCGATCTTGTCGTGATTCGCGGCGATCCATTGATCCACCTTGTCCTTCCAGTCTTTCTCGCCGTAGCGCACACCCATCGAAATCGTGTAGTCGAAGCGGATGCCGGGCTGCGGCGGGAACGGCACGAGCCTGACCGAATCACCGGCGCGCTTGGCGAAGTAGCCGGCGATCGGCCCCCACAGGAACACCACGTCGACGTTGCCCGCGGCCAGGTCGTGTTCGATCATCTGGCCAGGGTATACGCCCGGATCGCCGCTTTGCACCTGGTACGACACCGCCTGGTCGATCAGATTGTGGCCGAGCAGCCAGTCCACCGCCGGAGTTTGCGAAAAGATCCCGAAACGCAGCTTGTGCAGCTGATCGGGCGGCAGTTTCAGCAGGTCGTCGGGCGTCTTGATGCTCGCGAATTCGGGGCGATTCGGCAGCACCATCGCGTAGGTCGAGCGCAGATACGGCTGCGTCGTCGATGTCATGTCATAGCCCTTCGGCACGCCGATGATCAGGTCGCAACGATAGCGTTCGCTGCCCTCCGCCTTCTCGCGCAACGTGTGGCGCACGAAGCCCATGCGCTGCGGAAAATACGTGTATTCGAGTTTGTAGCCGAAGTCGCTCGCCATCTGGGCCGCGATGCGGTTCTCATAGCCCTCGCCCTTGTCGTTCGACAACGGCATGTTGTTCGGGTCCGCGCATACCCTGAGCACGCCGTCCGCGCCGTCGTTGTTCGGCAGCGCGGGGCCATCCGCCCGGACCGCGGCGCTCGCGAGCGCGGCCCCACACAACGCGGCCGCGAGCACGCTGACATGCACGGACATGCTTCTCTTATCACGCATCGTGAGCCTCCGGAACAATGACGGCGCCGCGTTAATTCGAGTCGATGGCATGCAGATCGCCCGGCTTGATCTGTCCATCGGAGCGTCCTTTCAGATACGCATAGAGATTCTCCCAGTTCTTCTGCATCATCTGGCTCGCGCTGAAATCGGGCATACCCTTATCGACCCGGCCGCCGAACACCGTGCGATGAAACTCGTTCTTGTCCAGCGTCTTGAACGCGTCGATTAGCGACGGCCCGACCATGCCCTGCTGCTGCGCGCCGTGACAGCGTTCGCAAGCGAGCGCGCGCCACGTCTTCCAGCCCTGCAGCGTATTGCTGTCGACCTTGTTACCGTCGACTACCTTGTACGCGACCTGCGCAATCGAAGGATTGTTCTGCGCGTATCCGACGGGCAGCATGACGAGTGCTACGGGCAACGCGGTGAGCAACAGGATAGATCGGCCTTTCATGCACATGTCTCCATCTGGGAAAAAGCCGCGCCCCGATGCGTTTCAGCGACGCATCCACCAACGGGCGCGATTTGGGGGGTAATTCAATGCTTGCGCGAGGCTGACGGGGCGGCCGTGCCTGTTCAAGCCCCCCCGCTCGTTCAGCCTTTCATTTCAGCCGTTCGTTCAGCTCTTTTCGTTGGGGATCGCGAACACGAACAGCGTGCCGCCGAGCGCGGTGTACTTCGCGAGATCCTTGTAGCCGCCGACCGCGCCCAGGCCTTCGGTCGGCTTCTCGAGACCCGCCGCCATGCCGATGCCGGCCCAGCCGCCGATGCCCGAGTACACGCCGACGTACTGCTTGCCCTGATACTCATACGTGAAGACGTTGCCGATGATTCCCGACGGCGTCTTGAAGCGCCACAGTTCCTTGCCGTCCGAGATGCGAACCGCCTTCAGGTAGCCTTCCAGCGTGCCGTAGAACGCGATGCCGCCGCCGGTCGCCAGCACTCCCGACCATACCGAGAACCTCTCCGGCTTCGAGTAGATGATCTTGCCCTTGCTCGCATCCCACGCGATGAAGTTGCCCATCGCGTTGCCCTCGTTCGGGCCCGGATACATCGACAGCGTGGCGCCCACATACGGCTGCCCCGACACGTAGTCGACATCGAACGGCTCGTAGTCCATACAGACGTGGTTGGTCGGCACGAGGAACAGACTCGTCTTCGGATCGAACGCCGCCGGTTGCTGGTCCTTCGAACCGAGTGCCGCCGGGCAGATGCCCTTCACGTTGTGGTCGGACCCGGCCGCCTGCGTCGAGTACGCCGCGTTGCGAATCGGCAGGCCGCTTTGCAAATCGACACGATCGGCCCAGTTCACCGCCGGGTCGTACTTCTGCGCGACCAGCAGTTGTCCGGTTTCGCGGTTCAGCGTGTAGCCGAAGCCGTTACGGTCGAAGTGCACGATCGCGGGCACCTTCTTGCCGTTGATCGTCAGGTCGGACAGGATCATTTCGTTGACGCCGTCATAGTCCCATTCGTCGTGGGGCGTCATCTGGTAGACCCACCTGGCCGTGCCGGTATTCAGGTCGCGCGCGAAGATCGACATCGACCATTTGTTGTCGCCCGGACGTTGCGTCGGGTTCCATGTGCCCGGATTGCCAGTACCGTAGTAAACAAGGTTGAGTTTCGGGTCCCACGCATACCAGCCCCACGTGGTGCCGCCGCCGAGCTTCCACTGATCGCCCTTCCAGGACTTCACCGACGAATCCGCGCCCACCGGCACCATCTGCCCGTTCGAGTACGTCATCGTCTTTTCCGGGTCGAGCAGCATTTCGTTGTCGGGGCCCGTGCTGTACGCAGTCCAGACCGGTTTGCCGGTCTTGATGTCGTACGCGATCAGACGCCCGCGCACGCCGAACTCGCCGCCCGAAATACCGGTCAGCACCTTGTCGCCGAATACGTGCGGCGCGTTGGTGTTGGTTTCACCGGCTTTCGGATTGCCGTTCTGCGCGGTCCAGACCACCTCGCCCGTCTTTGCATTCAGCGCAACGAGCTTGGTGTCGGCCTGCTGCAGGAAGATCTTGCCGTCGCCATATGCGAGACCGCGATTGACGGTGTCGCAGCACATCACGGAGACGACCTGTTCATCCTGCTTCGGCTGATACTGCCAGAGGAACGTCTGATCCTTCAGGTTGACTGCAATGACTTTGTTCGGAAACGGGGAGTGGATATACATCGTGTCGCCGATCACGAGCGGCGCGCCTTCATGGCCGCGTAGCACGCCGGTCGACATGGTCCATGCGACCTGCAGTTTGCCGACGTTGTTCTCGTTGATCTGTTTGAGCGGGCTGTAGCGGTGATTCGCATAATCGCCCGCCTGGGCCGCCCAGTTGGAAGGGTTTTTCATCAGTCCGTCGAGCTGCGAATCGGCCTGCGCAGCCAGAGAGCTAAAGGCTGCGGATGCGAGGATCGCGAGCCCAAGAACTACAGTGCGTAAGTTCATGTCTCCTCCAGAATTGTCCTGCTGTTCAACTCACGAATGACCCACGCTACCTCATCGCATCGTGCGCGCCTTCTCGATTGCAGGTAACGATTAACGCGCTATCCCGATTCGATGTCGGGCTTCGCGACGCATGAACGGCCAACGCATATTCCATGCCGGAATAGCGGCAACGCTGCCGCTCTTGCGTGCGGTGGCCCGCCGACCCGGCACGCGCGACCTGTCGCGGCACTCGGGCGTTGCACGCCGATGCTTGCATGGCGGTAAGCTGAAGGGGTTGCGTCACGCGATGCGGCACATACTGTGTCACTTGCGTGATACGAATCGTGTCCTTTGCGAATCATGCGCCGCAGCACGGGCCTGTCACTGCAACGAAGCTTCGTTCGGCGAACGATTCGCGCATTCGAGGAGCTAACCGCCATGGCAAACACCGAGCATGTCTATACCGACGAAGAGATCCAGCAACGCCTCGTCGGTCCGCTGCAGCACTGGTATCTGGAAGATGGCTGGCTGCGGCGCAAATACCGCACCCAGGGCTGGAAGGGAACGCTGATGGTGGTCAACGCCGTGGGGCACCTCGCGGAAGCCGCGTGGCATCACCCCGATCTGACGGTCTCGTATGCGTTCGTGATCGTGAAGCTCAAAACGCACACCGCCAAGGGCATCACCGACAAGGACTTCGCGCTCGCGACGAAGATCGAATCGGTGGTCCACTGGCAGCCCGGCCACGAGGAGGGCCCGTTAGAAGGCACGCCGTCCGACGATCAGCGCTTCCGCTATATCAAGTACGACGCGCCGAAAACAGCGCAAGGCAGTTGACGCGCGCGCCTGCCGCCGGATGAAACAGCGCGTGACACAGTGCGCCTTCGGCGTCACACAGCGTCCATGCAGCGGCGAAACCGGGGGGCGCGCGGCGTGCCCGCTCAGAGGTTCCCGTGGGCCGGATCCGCTGCGGTGGCCGTTGCGCGCGCCTGGTACGGCTTTCGCTTGACGTCGCCGGGCGCACTGTCGCTGGAACCCGCGACGCGATACGACGCGTTGCGCACACCCCGCCGCCGAACCCGGTTTCGCGCACCCGCAAGGACACCTGAGGACACTCGAGATGCCGCTTCAGCTCCGCCGCCTGCCGCCACGCGCGCCCATCACGATCGATGCGCCCGCTCGGCTGCATCTGGGCTTTCTCGATCCGAACGCGTCGCTCGGGCGCGCGTTCGGCAGCCTGGGGCTCGTCATCGATACGCACGGCACGCGGATCCGGGCGCGGCTCGCCGAACGCGAGCAGATCGGCGGGGTGGCGAGCGAGGCCGAGCGCGAACGGATCGCGCTGAGTCTCGCGCGGCTGCAGGCCGCCTACGGGCCGGCGACCCTCGCGATCGACGTGCTGGAGGCGCCACGCGCCCATACCGGCCTCGGTTCCGGCACGCAGCTGGCGCTCGCCGTGGGCACCGCGTTCACGCGTCTCGTCGGCCAGCCGGCGACGAGCGCCGAGCTCGCCAGTCTGCTCGGACGCGGCGCGCGCTCGGGGATCGGCATACTCGGCTTCGAGTGCGGCGGCCTGCTGCTCGATGGCGGCCCGCCCGGCGATCTGCGCCAGAGCATGCCGCCGCTGCTGTCGCGCCAGCCGTTTCCGCAGCCGTGGCGCGTGCTGCTCGTCAGCGACAGCAGCCGCGAGGGCTTGCACGGCGCCGAGGAACGCAGCGCGCTCGCATCGCTCGCACCGTTTCCGCAGCGGCTCGCCGCGCATCTGTGCCATCTGGTGCTGATGCAGATCCTGCCCGGCGCCGCCGAACATAACTTCGCGCCGTTCGCGCACGGCCTCACCGAACTGCAGCAGACCATCGGCGAATACTTCGCGAGCGCGCAAGGCGGCGTGTTCGCGAGTCCCGACGTCGAGCGCGTGCTGCGCGCGGTCGCCGCCGAGCGCACCGCCGGCATCGGCCAGACCTCGTGGGGCCCGACGGGCTTCGCGGTGCTCGCGAACGCGCGCGAGGCCGAACGCGCGCTCGCAACCGCGCGCGCCGTCGCAAGCGCGCTGCCGCATATCGAATGCAGCGTCGTCGCGGGCCGCAATAGCGGCGCGGCGATCAGCGGCGCCGAGGTGCGCGCGCCGCACATCGACGCCGCATGATGCGCGGCCCCGCTCAGGTCGCCGCTCAGGCCGCCGCTCACCTGACGCGCTGCCACGCGCGGCGCGGCGTTGCCCCGCGCCTTCCCGAGACTGCCACTACAACGAGCCCCTGCCATGTCAGAAACCATTGAAAGGCCCTACATCCTGCACATGTTCACGGCCACGCCGCAGATGAGTCCGTTCGACGTCAATATGGCCGCCGACGCCGGCTACCAGGTCATCGTGCCGTATTGCAACGTCGAAGCCGGCATGGTCGCGAACCTCACGCAGGACGCGATCTTCTCGCGCGGCCCGAAGGGGGTGTCGCGCACCGGCATCTTCATCGGCGGACGCGACGTGATGCAGGCCGTCGCCATGCTCGACACCGCGCGCCGCGCGATGGTCCCGCCGTTCGAGGTCTCCGTGTTCGCCGATCCGAGCGGTTCGTACACGACCGCGGCCGCGCTCGTCGCGCTGGTCGAGCGGCATCTGGGCAAGCAGCACGGCGTGGAGCTCGGCGGCAAGCGCGTGCTGATTCTCGGCGGAGCCGGCGCGGTCGGGCGCATCGCGGCGGCGATCGCCGCGTCGCGCGGCGCCGACGTGACGATCGCGAGCCACACCGACCGCAGTCGCGCGCTCGCCGCGTCGGCCGAACTGAACGAGCGCTTCGGCATCGTCACCAACGGCATCGGCACCACGACGTCCGACGAGCTGCGCGGCGCCCTCGCCGAAGCGGAAATCGCGATTGCCACCGCGGTCGCGGGCGTGCAGGTGGTCGGCCGCGACGACCTCGCGCATGCAAAACGCCTGCTCGTCGCCGCCGACGTCAACGCGGTGCCGCCCGAAGGCATCGCCGGCGTGAACGTGATGAACGATGGCAAGCCGATCGACGGCGTGCCGAACGCGGGCGCGGTCGGCATCGGCGCGCTGGCGATCGGCAACGTCAAGTATCAGGTCGAGCATCGCCTGTTCATGCGCATGCGCACGGGCGGCAAGCCGGTCTACCTGGGCTTCCCGGAAGCCTACGACGAGGCCCGCGCGGTCGCGGCCGGTCTCGGCTGAGAGCGGCCGTCATGAAGCCGCACCGGCCGCTCATGCATGCGCCCATCGTCGCGGTCGTCGGGCAGTCCGCGCGCCTGCTCGCGCAGTCCGCGGCGCGCGCCGGCCTGCATGTCGCGGCGCTCGATATCTTCGGCGACTGCGACACGCGCGAGGCCGCCGAACTGTGGTTCGACATCGGCGGCGGTGATGGCGCGCTCGGGATCGACCGGGCGCGGCTCGTCGATGCGCTTGCGCGCGTCGCGCGGTTGCCAGGATTGCTTGGCTGGATCGGCGGCAGCGGGCTCGAACCTTTGATGCCTGACTTGTGCCGGGAGCCCGGCTTGCCGCGCTTTCTCGGCAACGATGCCGAGGCGATCGCGGCCGTACGCGAGCCGCGGCGTTTCTTCGCGCTGCTCGACGCGTTGCGCATCGGGCATCCGGCTGTGTCGTTCGAGCGGCCCACGACAGCCGAGGGCTGGCTATTCAAGCAGGCAGATGGCTGTGGCGGCACGCATATCCAGCCCGCCGACTCGTTCGACTCGACGAGCGCCTCCGCGCACGGTTACTTCCAGCGCCTTGGCCAGGGCCGCTCGCTGTCGACGCTGTTCATCGGCGCGCACGGCCGCGCGCATCTGATCGGTTTCGCCGAGCAACTCACCTGCGCGATCGGCGATCTGCGCTTCGTGCATGCGGGCTCGATCGGGCCGATCGACTTGCCGTCAGCGTTCGTTGCGCTGGTGCAGCAAGCGCTCGACGCGCTATGCGCAAGCGCCGGCCTCGTCGGCATCAACAGCTGCGATTTTCTGTCGGACGGCACCTCGTTCGACGTGCTCGAAATCAACCCGCGCCCTTCGTCGACGATGGCGCTCTACGAAACCGCGTCGCCCGATGCGTGGCCAGCCGGCCTGCTCGCCTGCCACCTCGACGCGTGCCGCCACGGCCGCGCGCCGTCGGCCGCGAGCCTCGCACGGGCCCGCGCGCCGCGCTGGCGCGCCGGCCAGCGGGTGCTGTTCGCGCAGCGGCCGTTCAACGTCTCCGCGGCGTTCTCCGACGCCTGCCTGCGCGATCCGCAATGCCGCGACGTGCCGATGCCGGGCACCCGCATCAACGTCGGGCAGCCGGTCTGCACGCTGCTCGTGCGAGCGGCGTCGACGGACGCGGTGCGCACCGCGCTCGATGCGCAGCACGAACGCGTCGTCCAACGAATCGAAACCTGCAATGAGCCCGACCATGCCTGCCTCCACGCCCATTGAGACATCCCCGCCCACCGCGCCGCCGAGCGTGAATGCGCTGTCAGAGCGCCTCGTCGCCCGGCTCGTCGATCAGGCGGCACATCTCGGCGTCGCGCTCACTCGCACACCCGCCGGCACCGTGATCGCCGATACCGGCGTCGACGCCCGCGGCAGTCTCGACGCCGGCGTGCTGATCGCGCGCATCTGCATGGGCGGTCTCGGCCGCGTCGCGGTACGCGCTAATTTCGACGCCGCGCCGCTGTGGCCGACGATGCTCGAGGTCAGCACCTCGTCGCCGGTGCTCGCCTGCCTCGGCAGCCAGTACGCAGGCTGGAGCCTGTCGGCGACCAGGGAGCAGACCGGCGGCAAGAAGTTCTTTTCGCTCGGCTCAGGGCCCGCGCGCGCGCTCGCGGTCAAGGAACCGCTATTCGACGAACTCGGCTATCGAGACCGCCACGAACGCGGCGCGCTGGTGCTCGAAGTGGACCGTCTGCCGCCGCAGGTCGTGATCGACAAGGTGCTGCACGACTGCGGCCTCGCGCCCGACCACCTGACGCTGATCGTCACGCCGACACACTCTGTCGCGGGAACGGTACAGGTCGTGGCCCGCGTCGTCGAAGTGGCGCTGCACAAGGTGCACGTGCTCGGCGTGCCGCTCGATGAGATCGTCGCCGGCACGGGCTCGGCGCCGCTGCCGCCGCCCGCGCCCGACGGCATTCAGGCGATGGGCCGCACCAACGACGCGATCCTGTACGGCGGCCGCGTGCATCTGACGGTCCGGCACGACGAGATCGCGCGACGTCTCGCAGACACGCTGCCCTCCGCCAATTCGCGCGACTACGGCCGGCCGTTCGCGGACGTCTTCACGGCTGTCAACTTCGACTTCTATCAGATCGACCCCGCACTGTTCGCCCCCGCCGAGGTGTGGGTCAGCAGCCTCGAAAGCGGCGTGACCTATCATGGCGGCCGGCTCGACGGCGGCCTGCTGCGCAAACAGTGGGGCGGCGAGCCGGTCGCGCGATGACGATCACAGCGGGCCTGCGCATCGCGATCATGAGCGACGAAACCGGCTGGCACACCGGCCGGTTGAAAAAGGCGTTCCGCGCGCGCGGCGCCGAAGCGCGTTGCGTCGATCTCGCGGATTGCCGCATCGACACCACGTGGCTGCCGCACGGCCTCGTGATCCCGGGCTTCGGCCGCACGCTGCCGGATGCGGTGTTCGTGCGCGGCATCGCCGGCGGCACTTTCGAGCAGGTGACGCTGCGCCTGGGCATCCTGCACGCGCTGCGCGAGTCGGGCGTGCCGGTCTACAACGACGCCCGTGCGATCGAGCGCAGCGTCGACAAATCGATGACGAGCTTCCTGCTGCATCGCGCGGGCGTGCCGACACCGGCCACCTGGGCCGGCGAGTCCGCCGCGTTCGCGCAACGCGTCCTGATGCGCGAAGCGGCCGCCGGCCGCCAGGTCGTGCTCAAGCCGCTGTTCGGCTCGCAAGGCCACGGGCTCAAACGGCTCGGCGCGCGTGGCGGGCTGCTCGCGCCGCTGCCGTCGCTCGCGCGTTATCGGCAGGTCGCTTATCTGCAGCGCTTCGTTGCCGGCGCCCGGCCCGGTTTCGACTGGCGCGTGCTCGTGATCGGCGGCAAAGCGGTCGCGGCGATGCGGCGCAGCGGCGGCAAGGGCTGGATTCACAACGTCGCGCAAGGCGCGCGCTGCGAGGCCGCGGAGTTGACGGTCCCGCTCGCGCAGAGTGCCGTGCGCGCCACCGCCGCGCTCGGGCTCGACTACGCGGGCGTGGACCTGATCCCGAATCCCGACGACGCCGCGCTGCCGCTCGTGCTCGAAGTCAACGGCGTGGCCGCGTGGCGCGGTTTGCAGTCGGTCGTGCCGCTCGATGTTGCCGCGGCGCTGGTCGACGATCTGCTCGATCGCAAGCTCGCCGCGCAGCGCCGCGCGAACGAGCAAGCCGAGCAAGCCGCTAGCGCCGGGGTGCCCGTGCAGTCTCCGCAGCGCCGGGCTTGAGCGTCATGCCCATCCCTCATGCAATCTCCGTCGAGCATGCGCGCGCAGCCTTCCTCGCGGCCTGCACGCTCGACGTCATCACGCCGAAACCCGGCAACGTCAGCAACCAGAGCCCCGGTCACGGCATGAACGCGGCGCAGTTCCTCGCCAGCGCGGACGCATCGCTCGACGCGCTGTTCGCGCGCGGCGCCCGCGTCGGACAGCGCATTCTCGACGCGGTCACACGGACGCGCGCGGCCGTCGGCTGCAATACGAATCTCGGCATCGTGCTGCTGATCGCGCCGCTCGCCGCGGCTCTCGACGAAACCGGCGAACGGCCGCTGACGGCGCCAGCGTGGCGCGCGGCCGTCGGCGACGTGCTGAGCCGGCTCGACGTCGAAGATGCGCGGCTCGCCTATCGCGCGATCGCGCTCGCCAATCCCGGCGGCCTCGGCGACGCGCCCGAGCAATCGGTCCACGCAGCGCCGACGATCGGCCTGCGCGACGCGATGCGGCTCGCCAGCGAGCGCGACAGCATCGCGCGGCAGTACGCGAACGGTTTCGCGGACCTGTTCGACACCGGCCTCACCGCCTGCTTCGAAGCCTCGACGCCAACGTCCGAACCCGCGCCCGTCGATCCAGGCGAAATCGCGATGCTCAACGTGTTTCTCGCGTTCCTCGCCGGCTGGCCCGACTCTCACATTGTGCGCAAGCACGGCCTGGCGCTGGCGCAGAGTGTCACGCTCGCGGCACGCGAACAGCACGCGCGCTGGCGCCAAACGCGACCCGCCGCGCGCCGCTCGGCAAGCGATCCGCAACTCGATGCCTGGGACGCCGAATTGAAGGCCCGCGCGATCAATCCCGGCACCAGCGCGGACCTCGCGGTGGCTACGCTGTTCGTTGCGCGCTGCGTCGAAGGGCGCGGTTAACCCTGAATCGTCTGCACTGAACACGCCCCGAACAGGCGCGTCAGCATGCCGGGTGCCACAACTGGCACGGAACCTGTTAGTTAGTACCGCCGTGCAATCCCGCACCGCTCTCGCGATGCTGATCTGGACTCGATCGCGGGCGGCGCCTCGTCAGCAGGTCCATACCTACTCATTGGAGGAACAGAATGGCCAAGATCAACCGCGTCATGATCGGGGAGTCGCTAGTCGGCGACGGCAACGAGGTCGCGCATATCGACTTGCTGATCGGACCGCGAGGTTCGGCTGCGGAAACCGCGTTCTGCAACGCGCTCACCAACAACAAGGACGGCTTCACGTCGCTGCTCGCCGTCGTCGCGCCGAATCTCATCACGAAGCCCAATACGATCCTGTTCAACAAGGTGACGATCAAAGGCGCCAAGCAGGCCGTGCAGATGTTCGGCCCAGCGCAGCACGCGGTCGCGCTAGCAGTGGCCGACAGCGTCGAGGATGGCACGATCCCGCAGGAAGAAGCCGACGATCTGTTCCTCTGCGTCGGCGTCTTCATCCACTGGCAGGCGGAGGACGACAAGAAAATCCAGCAGTTCAACTATCAGGCGACGCGCGAGGCCATCAAGCGCGCGGTCAGCGGCGAGCCGAGCGCGGCTGAAGTAGTATCCAAGAAGGGCACCGTCGCGCATCCGTTCGCGCCGAACTGACGGTGCATGGCAGCGCAGGAGACGCGGCGCTTCGCGGCCCCGCCTCCTCGCGCATCCCGTCGCCTCGCGGCCGCAAGGCATGGACCTCGCGCAGCGGTTCGCGAAGCGGGTTCAATGCTCTCGCAGAGGCATTCAATGACTAATAGATGTCGCGCGCTTCTCGCATTTTCCTCGCTCATGCTCGCCGCACCGCTCGCGTGGGCGGGCGGCTACAACTATCCGACCGAGGGCCGCGTCGAATACGTGCTCAGCTGCATGGACGATAACGGCCACGATTTCGCGAACGTCTACAAGTGCTCGTGCGTGATCGACAAGATGGCCGCGTCGTTGCCGTACGACGAATTCGTCGACCAGTCGACCTTCTCGAAGTACGCGACGCTCGGCGGCGAAGGCGGCGCGGAATTCCGCGTCGATCACGCCAAGGCTCAAACCAGGAAATTCCGCGCGCTGCAAACGAGCGCGTATCAGGCGTGCGGACTCGGTCCGCAGAAAACGTCGACCGTGGCGAAATGACGACGGTTCGAGGCGCGCCGGGCGTCGGGCGCGCCCCGCTCTCCCCGTCAATTCGGCACCAGCCCCGCGCCCAGCGACGCGTAACACGCGAGACCCACGGCGGCCGCCGGGCCATCGCCGCGACGCCGCTCGATCTGCACGCCGACGGCCGCGAGGTCGGCGAACTTGGCAGGCTTCGCGAGCGACACCCGCACCCAGTGCGCGCCGAAGTCGGCAATCAACAGTTGCGCGATCGTCTCGGCGAGCGCCTCCAGCAGCCGCACGCGATGCGACGCGAATAGCTCCAGCAGCGCCTCGCGCACGGCCGCATAGTTGACCGTATCTTCGATCCGGTCCGTCGCGCACGCGCGGATCGCGGGCACGCCGATCGCCAGATTCACGCGCACCGGTTGCGCAACATGCAACTCGCTGCTGTCGATACCGATGACCGTCTGGCCGATGAAGTTCTCGATGAAGACGATGTCGAGGCGCTCGGGCAACGCGCCGGCTTGCGAGCCGGGATTGGCGCCGAGGCTGGAAAATGCGGCAAGGCGAACAGTATCGATACGATCCATGATGGTCTCCGCCGCGGCGCGGCCCAAGGTTGAACAGATGCAACAGTAGAACGATAGAACTGAGCGACGCGCGGCACACTCTGTGTCGAAGCTGCGACAGGCATGCAACCTGCAAAACGTTTAACGCATCGCGCATCGAGAAAAGCAAATTCCGGGCACGGTGAGGTAAACCCACAGTCACTTTCTGTTGAACCTGTCTTGCATCGAGCGTACAGTTTTAAATACCCGCCTCGTAGCAGGGCCGGTCGCGAGGGAGCAGGCGGACCCAGAACCCGCCGCTCCAGGGGCAGACAGGCTTGATAAAGCGGCATTCGCAGCGTGCAATGCAGGCATGCTTGCGAAATGACGCAACGGAGACGAATCCCATGTCGTTGCTCGCTGACAGCAGTACGCACGTCCGGGAAGTTCTGAACGTGGTCAACCATCAGTTGACCACGCGCCCGACAAGCGAACCCGTGGCTCAGTCGTGGACGCGCTGCATCAACGAATTCCAGCTGGACCCCGCGCGTTTCGTGCCGCCGCCGGTGCTCACCGAATACGAACTCAGCGCGCGCCGTGAGGCGCTCGGCGATCTGATCGCGTGTTCGAAGCTCGAGATGACGACGCTCTATCAGCAGCTCGCCGACCCCGAGCTCGCGGTCGTGCTCGTCGATTCGGGCGGCGTGATCGTGCATCAGGTGTCGTCCGTGCCGTTCGCCGAGGCGGTCGCCGCCGACGGCTTTCGCGTCGGCGCGCTGTGGAGCGAACGCGAAGCCGGCACCAACGGCATGGGCACCTGTCTCGCGGAGCGCGACTGCATCGCCGTCTGTCAGCACGAGCATTTCTATCCGCGCTATACGTCGCTCACGTGCTCGGCCGCGCCGATCTTCGACGACGGCGGCGAAATCGCCGGCGTGCTCGACGTCACCAGCCGCTCGAAGCTGCTGCAGCAGCACTCGCTGGTACTGGTCGGCATGTCGCGGCAGATGATCGAAAACCGTCTGCTCGATGCGCGCTACCGGCACGCCAACATGATCCATTTCCACAGCCGCCCGGAATTCGTCGGCACGCTGCACGGCGGCAAGCTCGCGGTCGGGGACGACAGCACGGTGCTCGCCGCGAACCGCAGCGCGCTGTTCCAGCTCGGCTTCCGCTCGCTCGCCGAGCTGCGCGGCCGGCGCATCGAGGAAGCGTTCAACGCGTCGCTCGAAGACATGATCGCGCGCAGCATTCGCGGCTCGTTCCATCCGGTCACCGTCTACAGCGCGAATGCGACGAACCGCTTTTTCCTCGTCGCGCAGACGCCGCAGAACGGCACCGGGCGCGTGACGCGGGTGATCGTCACCGACTCCGCGATCCGCAGCAGCGCCCCGGAAAAACACGAGAAGCACGACAAGCACGCGCCGGTGCCGAAGCTCGAAGAGATTGCGCACCTCGAATTCGGCGACCCGCGCATGGCCTCGCAGATCCAGCTGGCCGCACGCGTGATCCAGCGCAAGATTCCGATCGTGCTGCGCGGCCAGACCGGCACCGGCAAGGAAGTCTTCGCGCAGGCGCTGCACAGCATCAGCCCGCACGCCGACGGTCCGTTCGTGCCGGTGAACTGCGCGTCGCTGCCGGAGAACCTGATCGAGAGCGAGCTGTTCGGCTATCGCGCTGGTGCATTTACCGGCGCGCAGCGTGAAGGTCGGCGCGGCAAGATCGTGCAGGCCAACGGCGGCACGCTGTTCCTCGACGAGATCGGCGACATGCCGCTCGTGCTGCAGGCTCGGCTGCTGCGCGTGATCGAGGAACACGAGGTCACGCCGCTCGGCGCCGAGACCACCGTCAAGGTCAATTTCCAGCTGATCAGCGCGAGCCACCGCAATCTGATGGAACTCGTGGAGAGCGGCCAGTTCCGCGAGGACCTGTACTACCGGCTCAAGGGCGTCGAGCTGAATCTGCCTGCGCTGCGCGAGCGCGTCGACAAGCTGCCGCTGATCCATCATCTGCTCGCCAACGAAACCGACGATCCGCCCGATCTGACGCCGGAAGCCGAACACGCGCTGCTCACCTACGCGTGGCCCGGCAACATCCGTCAGCTGCGTCACGTGTTGCAGATGGCCATTGCGCTGTCCGACGGCGAGCCGATCGGCTGCGAGCATCTGCCGCCCGAGGTCACGCAACGCACGTCGGCGGTCGATCTGCCGACCGCGCTGCGCCTCGCAAACGCGGACATGGACGGGCAGCTCGCCGACGAAGCGGACATTTCTTCGCTGAACGCGATCCAGCTGAACGAGCGCGAGACGGTGCTGTCGCTGCTCGACGAGCATCGCTGGAACGTCAGCAACGTCGCGAAGGCGCTCGGCATCAGCCGCAACACGCTGTACCGCAAGATGCGCCGGCTGCATATCCGGCTGTCGCACGAAGGCTCGTCGCCGGACGGCATGCCGCTCGATCTCGACGCATGACCCAGTCGTCCCGCAACGAGTCAGCGCCCAAGGCCGCCCGCGATCTCACCGACTTCAAGCCGGATGCGCGCTTCGCGTGGTGCGTGACCGGCTCCGGTCACATGCTCGAAGAATCGATCGCGCTCGCGCGGCGCTTGCCGCGCGTCGATCTGTTCCTGTCCGCGGCGGCCGAGGAAGTGCTGCCGCTGTACGGCTGGCCGCTCGACAAGCTGCGTGAACAGTTCCGCGTGCTACGCGACAACAGCGCGAGCGGCGTGCCGGTCGGCATGCTGTATCACGGCGTCTATCACACGGTCGTGATCGCGCCGGCCACCAGCAACACGGTCGCCAAATGCGCTTACGGCATCTCCGATTCCTTGCCGACCAACATGTACGCGCAGGCCGGCAAGCAATGCATCCCCGGCATCGTCTTTGCATGCGACACCGAACCGAGCGTGATCACGCATAGCCCGGACGAATGGGTCGAACTGCGGCCAAGGGCGATCGAGCTCGACAACGTCGAGCGTCTGGCACGTTTCGAATACACGACGCTCGCGCGCTCGCTCGACGAACTCGAAGCGGCACTCTCCCAACGCCTCGCGACCCTCGATCTCGCATGGACCACATCCTCTTCCTGACCGGCCGGCTTGCCGAACCGAGCCTGCGGCGCGTGCTCGACGGCATGGCGCCGGCGCCGTTCAGTTGGGAGGTGCGCGACATCGGCCTGCAGGTCGCCGCGTTGATGACCGCCGACATGATCCAGCGCCGCGTGCCCACGCCGCTTGCCGCGCAGCGCGTGATCGTGCCGGGCCGCTGCCGCGGCGATCTCGACACGCTGAGCGCGCACTACGGCGTGCCGTTCGAACGCGGCCCCGAGGAGGTCAAGGACTTGCCGCAGTTTTTCGGCCACAAGGCGAAGCCGTTCGATCTGAGCCGCTACGACACGGAGATTTTCGCGGAGGTCGTCGATGCGCCGCGGCTCGACCTCGACGGCATCGCCGCAAGGGCGCGCGAGTATGCGGCCCAGGGCGCGGACGTGATCGACATCGGCTGTCTGCCGGACACGCCGTTTCCGCATCTCGAAGACGCGGTGCGCCGCCTGAAGGCCGAAGGCTATCGCGTCAGCGTCGATTCGATGCGCAACGAGGAACTGCTGCGCGGCGGCCGCGCGGGCGCCGACTATCTGATGAGCCTGAACGTCGATACGCTGTGGATCGCCGATGAAGTGCCGTCGACGCCGATCCTCGTCGCGCGCGAACCCGCTGATTCCGCCTCGCTCGACGCCGCGATTGAAGCTCTGTCCGCGCGCGGCCGCGCGTTTCTCGCCGATCCGATTCTCGATCCGGTTCCGTTCGGACTGGCCACGTCGATCGCACGCTACGTGCGCTTGCGCGAGCGCTATCCCGACATCGCGATCATGATGGGCATCGGCAACGTGACCGAGTTGACCGAGGCCGACACGAGCGGCATCAATGCGGTGCTGCTCGGCATGGCGGCGGAATTGCGCGTTGGCGCGGTGCTGACGACGTCGGTGAGTCTGCATGCGCGGCGCGCGCTGCGCGAAGCCGATATCGCGCGCCGTGTGATGCATGCCGCGCGCGATGCGCAAGTGCTGCCGAAGGGTATCAGTAGCGAACTCGCGACGGTCCACGCGAAACGGCCGTTTCCGTACAGCGCCGAAGAAATCGACGAATTCGCGCGCGCCGTGCGTGATCCGAATTTCCGCGTGCAGATCAGCGCCGACGGCATTCACGTGTACAACCGCGACGGCCATCGACGCGGCGACGATCCGTTCGCGCTGTACCCGCAGCTGAACCTCGAAACAGACGGCGGCCACGCGTTCTATATGGGCGTGCAGCTTGCACGCGCGGAAATCGCGTGGCGGCTCGGCAAGCGCTTCGATCAGGACCAGCCGCTCGACTGGGGCTGCGCGGTCGATCGGCCTGAAGAAGATTTAAGCGCCTGGTGCGCGCCGGGCGAGACGATGAAAAAGCGCTGAATGCGCCGCACCGTCAGTGCATGGCGGCTACCCCCGCAGGTTCGTCGACGGTAGCCAGTTCGCCGCGCATGCCGCGAATCGCCTGCGCGCGATCGCTCGCGCCGAACACGGCCGATCCCGCGACGAACACATCGGCGCCCGCCGTGGCGACACGCGCGATGTTCGACACCTTCACGCCGCCGTCCACTTCGATCAGCAACGGCCGGCCGGTGCGCTGCATCGTCGTATCGACGCGCTCGCGCAGCAGCCGCAGCTTATCGAGCGTTTCGGCAATGAACGCCTGGCCGCCGAAGCCCGGATTCACCGACATCACCAGCACGACGTCGAGCATCTCCAGCACATGATCGAGCACCGTGAGCGGCGTGGCCGGATTCAGCGCGAGCCCGGCGCGCGCACCGTGCGAGCGGATCAGTTCGATGGTCCGATGCACGTGCAGCGTCGCCTCCGGATGAAAGCTGATCAGGTTCGCGCCGGCTTCGGCAAACGCCGACACCAGCGGATCGACGGGCGTGGTCATCAGATGCACGTCGAAAGGCAGCGACGTGTACGGCCGGATCGCCGAGCACACGAGCGGCCCTACGGTCAGGTTCGGCACATAGTGGTTGTCCATCACGTCCAGATGAATCCAGTCCGCGCCGGCCGCCGTCACGTCGCGAATCTCGTCGGCGAGGCGGGCAAAATCCGCCGACAGCAGCGACGGAGCAATCAGGAATTCGCGCATTGCGTTCTCCGTACCAGTGGCGTCAGTGATAGCGGCTCGCCATCGTGTCGAGCGGCAGCGGCTTGATGCGCGCCGCCTGCCCCGCGCAACCGAACGCTTCGAAACGCTCGATGCAGATCGCGCTAGCCGCGGCGGTGGCCGCCTTCAGGGCCGCGCGCGGATCGAATTCCGAGCGCGCATTGGCGAGCGACTTGCGCATCGCGCCGCTCATCGCGAGACGGATGTCGGTGTCGATATTGATCTTGCGCACGCCGTGCGCGATGCCGCGGCGGATTTCGTCGACGGGCACGCCGTAGGTGGTCGGAATCTCGCCGCCGTACTCGCGGATCACCGCGAGCCATTCCTGCGGCACCGACGACGAACCGTGCATCACCAGATGCGTGTCCGGAATCCGCGAATGAATGGAGGCGATCCGGTCGATCGCGAGGATGTCGCCGGTCGGCTCGCGGCTGAACTTGTACGCGCCGTGCGAAGTACCGATCGCGATTGCCAGTGCATCGACGCCGGTCGCATCGACGAAGCGCCGCGCTTCGTCGGGGTCGGTCAGCAGGTGCTCGCGCGTCAGCTTGCCTTCTGCGCCGACGCCGTCCTCTTCACCCGCGGTGCCCGTTTCGAGCGAGCCGAGACAGCCCAACTCACCCTCCACCGACACGCCGACCGCATGCGCGGCGTCCACCACGCGGCGGCTCACCTCGACGTTGTAGTCATACGCGGCCGGCGTTTTCTGGTCGGGCAATAGCGAGCCGTCCATCATCACCGACGTGAAGCCCGAGCGGATCGCCTGCTGGCACACCGCCGGGCTCGCGCCGTGGTCCTGATGCAGCACGAGCGGAATGTCCGGGTGCGCCTCGAGCGCGGCGAGCACCAGATGGCGCAGATACGGTTCGCCCGCGTACTTGCGGGCGCCGGCCGACGCCTGCAGGATCACGGGGCTATCGGTCGCCTCGGCCGCGCGCATGATCGCGTGAATCTGCTCCATGTTGTTGACGTTGAACGCGGGCACGCCGTAGTCGTGTTCGGCCGCGTGATCCAGCAGTTGCCGCAGGGTGATGAAGGCCATTGCGTGCTCCTCGATATGAAATGAAATCTTGTCGAGCGGCGTGCTCAACGCGCACCGTCCGCGACGCGCCGCGTCGGGTGCGCTTCGAAAAACGTCAGGCGCGCGAGCGTCGATCGATCAGTTGCAGAATCATCGGCGTGAAGATCAGCTGCATCGCGAGTCCCATCTTGCCGCCCGGCACGACGATCACGTTCGGGCGCGACATGAACGAGTCGTGCAGCATCGTCAGCAGATACTGGAAGTCGATGCCTTTCGGCCGCGCGAACCGGATAACGACGAAGCTCTCGTCCGGCTGCGGGATCTCGCGGGCGGTGAACGGATTCGATGTGTCCACGGTCGGCACGCGCTGGAAGTTCACATGCGTGCGCGAGAACTGCGGGCAGATGTAGTTCACATAGTCGGGCATGCGCCGCAGGATCGTGTCCACCACCGCTTCGTGCGTGTAGCCGCGCATCGTCTGATCGCGGTGCAGCTTCTGGATCCATTCGAGATTGATGATCGGCACGACGCCGATCAGCAGATCCGCATGCCGCGCGATGTTGACCTTGTCGGTCACCGCCGCGCCATGCAGCCCTTCGTAGAACATCAGGTCGGTATTGGCCGCGACGTCCTCCCACGGCGTGAAGGTGCCGCCGTCCTGCTTGTACAACTGCGCTTCGGCCGCGTCGTGCACGTAGTGGCGAAACTGCCCGCTGCCGTTTTCGCCGTAGCGCGTGAACAGGGTTTCGAGTTCTTCGAGCAGATTTGCTTCCGGCCCGAAGTGGCTGAAATTCGGCACGCCGTCGCGTTCGCGCTCCTGCATCGCCGCGCGCATGCCGTTGCGGTCGTAGCGATGGAACGCGTCGCCTTCGACGATCTGCGCATTGATGTGCTCGCGTCTGAAGATATGCGTGAAACTCTTCATGACGGTGGTGGTGCCCGCGCCGCTCGAGCCGGTCACCGCGATGATCGGATGTTTGACTGACATGCGCTTGTCTCCGGATGACTGTGTTTCTGGTGCGGTGCGCTGTACGTCTGTGCGCTCAGTCGCCGATCACGCCGTGAAATCCGGCAGGAACAGCGAGCGCGTGCCGAACAGCGGCGACGAGAACGGCTTGTCCTCGCCGCGGTCGTATTCGCCGTGATAGCGCGCGATGCGCTCCACCTCGTTCTTCGAGCCGAGGATCACCGGCACGCGGCCATGCAGCGCGCGCGGCGCAAGCTCGAGAATGCGCTCGCGGCCGGTGGTCGCGAGGCCGCCCGCCTGCTCGACCAGAAAGCTCATCGGGTTCGCCTCGTAGAGCAGGCGCAGGCGCCCTTCCATCGCCGGCGTTTTCGAGTCGCGCGGATACATGAACACCCCGCCGCGCATCAGGATGCGATGCACTTCCGCGACCATCGACGCGATCCAGCGCATGTTGAAGTCGCGCGCGCGGCAGCCGCTGCGGCCGTCCTTGCACTCCTGCACGTAGCGGCGCACGGGCGGTTCCCAGAAGCGCTCGTTCGATGCGTTGATCGCGAACTCGCCGGTCTCTTCCGGAATCCGGATGTTCGAATGCGTGAGCACGAAGTTGCCGATGTCGCGCTCCAGCGTGAAGCCGTGCGTGCCGTTGCCGACCGACAGCACCAGCATCGTCGAGGGTCCATACACGGCATAGCCGGCCGCCACCTGTTCGCAGCCCGGCCGCAGGAACGCGGCTTCGCTAGTTGCATCCTCCGCCGGGTCGCGCGTGCGCAGCACCGAGAAGATCGAGCCGACCACGCCGTTGATGTCGATATTCGACGAGCCGTCGAGCGGATCGAACGCAAGCAGATACTCGCCACGCGGATACTCGGGCGGAATCGGGTACACGTGCTCCATTTCCTCGGACACCATCGCGGCCAGCAAGCCGTCCCACTCGCATTGCTGCACGAAAATCTCGTTGGTGGAGACGTCGAGCTTCTTCTGCTCCTCGCCGTGCGTGTTGAGCGTTTGTGCGGAACCGTAGTTGCCGCCTAGCGCTCCTTTGGTCAGCATCGCCGAAATCGATTTGATGGCGGCCGCTACGTCGATGAGCAGCGCGGAGAGTCCCGCCGTGTCCCGCGTGTCGTCCGTACACGGCGGGCGATCGAGCGTGTCGATCAGGAACTTCGAAAGTGTCGTGCGTCCGTCCTGCATGGCGTTCTCCTTCGATGGTGTCGTGATTCAGCCCGGCGGCGCAGTGACGGCGCGCGCGGTGGAAGGCGGTGGCGAGGACGGCTGCATTGGCTCGTCGAATACCCGGCTCGCGCGCACGTCGGCGGCGTCGATCAGCGTCAGCGCGGCGGCATCGATCGGCTCGCCGCCCTGCAACGCGCTCGCGAACAGGCGGTTCGCCTGGCGCAGCCGCGCGCGGTCGAGCGCATTGCGCACCGAGCGCGCGTTGGCGAAATTCGGTTGCCGGATGCGGCGCGCCAGATAGTCGGCGAACGCGCGGCGCGACGCGGCATCGAAGCGGTAATGCATGGTGTCGAGCATCCGCTCGGCGATTTCGAGCAGTTCGGTTTCCTCGTAATCGGGAAACGTGATGTGATGCGCAATGCGCGAGCGGAAACCCGGATTGCTCTCGAAGAACACTTCCATCCGCGACGCGTAGCCGGCCAGAATCACGACCAGGTCGCTGCGCTGGTTCTCCATCGTCTGCAGCAGGATTTCGATCGCTTCCTGCCCGTAATCGCGCTCGTTCTCCGGGCGATACAGGTAGTACGCTTCGTCGATGAACAGCACGCCGCCCATCGCGCGCTTCAGCACGTCGCGCGTTTTCGGCGCGGTGTGACCGATGTACTGGCCGACCAGATCGTCGCGCGTGACCGACACCAGATGATTGCGGCGGATGTAGCCGAGCCGGTGCAGCACCTCGGCCATGCGCAGCGCGACCGTCGTCTTGCCGGTTCCGGGGTTGCCGGAGAAGCACATATGCAAGGTCGGCGCGCCGCCCGCGAGACCCAGCGAAGCCCGTGCGCGTTCGACCAGCAGATGCGCGGCGACTTCGCGAATGCGCGTCTTCACGGGTGCGAGCCCGACCAGATCGCGTTCGAGTTCGCCGAGCACGTCGCCGATGCCCGAGTCGCGGTACAGCGCCGCGAGGTCGATGTGGGGCGTGGCGTCGTCGCTGTGCGCGGTGGACGCGGGCAGTGCGTCCACGATGGCGGCGTCAGTCATTGCTCCTCCTTGCGCGTTTGTCGTGTGCCTGTCTTGCACCCTCGTGCTCGATCAGCGGCTCAGCCCGTTGAGCCGTAGCGCTCGCCCGCCGGCCGGTCGGTCGCATAGCCCGTCATGCTGTAGCGCTGCGTGCGCCCCTGCGCGTCCTGGCGCGACAGACGGAAGCCCGGCTCCACGTCCGGCCGGTTGACGATGAACGACAGGCGCATCGTCTCGAAGGTACGCTCGGAATCGAAGGCGTTGACCTTGATGTAGTGCTGCGGCCGCGCCTCGCGACAGGCCCGGACCTCCTGCAAGACGCCTGCCGCGTCGTGCAGGTCGAACATCGGCAGGCCCCACATTTCCCAGTACGTGTTGCGCGGATGCGGGTCGTCGGTGAATTCGACCGAACAGGCCCAGCCCTGGCGCAGCGCGTAGTCGATTTGCAGGCCGATTTCCTCGTCGGTCAGCTCGGGCAGAAAAGAAAACGTTCCTTGAGTAATACGCATGACGAACCTCGTTGATGGATGTCGCGTTCAGAACGGCGTCAACGGTGCCCCGCGCGGTGCCGTAGCACCACGTTGCGGATGCGCTCGTGAAGCGCTGGCGGGTAAAGCTCGGCTCTCTTAAGCCGCAGTCGGCGTAGCGGCGAAATCGGGCGTATCGGTCGACGCGTAGTTGAAAGTGACGTCGCGCCACGTATCGAGCGCCTGCTTGAGCGGCGTGCACCAGCGCGCGGCGGCTTCGAGCACGTCGGGCCCTTCGCGCAGAATGTCGCGGCCCTCGTTGCGGGCCTTGACCATCGCTTCGAGCGCGACGCGGTTCGCAGTCGCACCGGCCTGGATGCCGGCCGGATGGCCGATCGTGCCGCCGCCGAACTGCAGGATCGCGTCGTCGCCGAACAGGTCGAGCAGTTGATGCATCTGCCCCGCGTGAATCCCGCCCGAGGCGACCGGCATCACCTTGCGCAAGCCGGCCCACGGTTGATCGAAGAAGAGGCCGCGCGACAGGTCCACCGCGTTGTGCGCGTCGCGGCACACGTTGTAGTAGCCCTGCACCGACAGTGGATCGCCTTCGAGCTTGCCGACCGCGGTGCCCGCATGCGCATGATCGACGCCCGCCATGCGCAGCCATTTGGCGATCACGCGAAACGAGATGCCGTGATTGCGTTGCCGCGTGTAGGTGCTGTGCCCCGCGCGATGCAAATGCAGGATCATGTCGTGCTTGCGGGCCCAGCGCGACATCGACTGGATCGCGGTCCAGCCGATCACCAGATCGATCATCACGATGCACGAGCCAAGCTCCTTCGCGAATTCGGCGCGCTCGTACATGTCCTCCATCGTGCCGGCCGTCACGTTCAGGTAGTGCCCTTTGACCTCGCCGGTTTCCGCCTGCGCGCGGTTCACCGCCTCCATCGAAAACAGGAAGCGGTCGCGCCAATGCATGAACGCCTGCGAGTTGATGTTCTCGTCGTCCTTCAGGAAATCGAGGCCGCCGCGCAGGCCCTCGTAGACCACCCGCCCATAGTTCTTGCCCGACAGCCCGAGCTTCGGCTTGACCGTGGCGCCGAGCAGCGGGCGTCCATACTTGTCGAGCCGTTCACGCTCGACGACGATGCCGGTCGGCGGTCCCTGAAACGTCTTCAGATACGCGACGGGGATGCGCATGTCTTCGAGCCGCAACGCCTTCAGCGGCTTGAAGCCGAACACGTTGCCGATGATCGACGCGGTCAGGTTCGCGACCGAGCCCTCTTCGAACAGATCGAGTTCATACGCGATGTACGCGAAGTACTGCGGCTCGTCGGCGCGCGACACCGGCACCGGTTCGACGCGATACGCCTTCGCGCGATACATGTCGCAGGCGGTCAGGCGGTCGGTCCACACCACCGTCCACGTCGCGGTCGACGATTCTCCGGCCACCGCGGCCGCCGCTTCCTCGGGTTCGACACCGGGTTGCGGCGTGATGCGAAAGAGCGCGATCACGTCGGTCTCTTTCGGTTCGTAGTCCGGTTGCCAGTAACCCATCTCGCGGTATTTCATCACGCCTGCCGCGTACCGCTCGCGCGGATTGTGCGGATCGCGCGCTTGATGTCCGGGCTGGATCGGCGGTTGACTGAAATCGTTCATGACGTGTCCTCGAAGGTGGCAAGCGCACTGCCGGAAGAACGAAGCGCTTGAGTTGCACTGTAGGCACGGACACGCTCAAGGGGAATTCACGATTTTATTTGGCAGACTTAATGGATCGATTATCGCTATCACATCGTTAGTTTCTTTTTCACGCCATGAAACGGCAATGGGAGCAGAATCGGCTAGTGTGGGAGACGGGCACGGGTGACAGCGCAATCGGATTGGCGAATCGCGATGGAACACTTTGCTTCGTTTCCGCCACACCGCGCGGACGCTTGCGTCTGGCAAGCCGCGCGAGCGCCAGGGCGTGGCGCAATTCGCCGAGCGCTGTATTAGCCCTCGAATGCGCGCCCGCCTGGCCGGCCGGCACACGCACGGGCATGGAGATTGCGTGATGCCGGCTGCCGTCGAGATCGGGCATGAAAATTCGCCGGGCCGGCGGCTCAGAGTAGTTCGAACCGCAGTTCCAACCGCAGTTTCAACCGAAGGAGGAAGCACGTATGCAATGGACGACTCCGAGCTACACCGACGTACGCCTCGGTTTTGAAATCGTGATGTATGTCGCTACGCGTTAAGCCCGCAACCGGGCCGCACGCCGCGGCCCCTTTGCGGTTCCCGTTTGTGTTTGACCTCTGCTGACGGCCGGCCTTCCGGCGCTGTCGGGACAAACGTTCCCAACCATGATCCACGAAACGATCGTCACCACGGCAGCGTGCGATGGCCGTCCTCATATCGCGCCGATGGGCGCGCGCTACGAGGGTGAGCGCATCATCCTTGCGCCTTTCCGACCGTCGGTTACGCTCGACAACATCGTCGCGACGCGCGCGGCCGTGCTGAATTTCACGACCGACGTGCGCATCTTCGCGGGCTGCGTCACGCACTGCGCGACCGATTGGCCGACCGTGGCCGCAAGCCGTGTCGCGAGCGTGCGGCTGGCCGAATCGCTGGCCCACGCCGAACTCGAACTCGACGAACTGCAAGACGACAAAGAGCGCCCGGTACTGGTGATGAAATGCGTGCACCGCGAAAACCACGCGCCGTTCGCGGGCTTCAATCGCGCGCAGTCGGCGGTCGTGGAAGGCGCGATTCTGGTAAGCCGGCTTTTCATGCTGCCGGCCGACAAGGTCGATCGCGAAATGGCCTATCTGCAGATCGCGATCGACAAAACCGCCGGCGACAACGAGCGCACCGCATGGGGCTGGCTCGTCGCCGCGGTCGCGCGATACCGCGCGAATCTGGAAGTGGCGGCCAATCACGCCGCCGCTTCCGCCCATCATTAGGGTCTGTTAGACCCTCAACCCGTTTGCCGCGGAGAATCCCGATGACCGCATTGCTTGCGAGCGTCCGCTCGGATGAGGAAGCATTCGATGCCGCACGCGCCGGCGCCGAGCTGATCGACCTGAAAGAACCGAACGATGGCGCGCTCGGCGGCCTGTCGGTCGGCGCCATTACGAACATCGCGCGACAGCTGCGGGCGCGCTATCCGGTCAAGCCGATCAGCGCGGCGATCGGCGACGTGCCGGCGGATGCGTTCGACGAGATCGCCACGCGCGTGATCGACGTCAGCGACGCCGGCGTCGACTATGTGAAGGTCGGGGTCGCGCGCGGACCAGCCGCGCGCCGCTGCATCGAGCAGCTCGCGAATCTGCCGGCCACTGTCGTGCCGGTGCTGCTGTGCGACGGCGGCATGGACGACGACCTCGTCAGCCACACCGCGGCGCTCGGCTTTGCCGGCCTGATGTTCGATACCGCGAGCAAGGACGGCGGCACGCTGTTCGATCACGTCGATGTCGACTCGCTCGCACGCTGGTTGCGGCTCGCGCGTCAGCGCGGCGCGATGGTGGGCATCGCCGGTGCGCTCGGCTGGGCGCAACTGCCGCAGATCCGCGCGCTGGCGCCCGACGTGGCCGGTTTTCGCACCGCGCTGTGCGCCGACGGGCGCCGCTCGCGGCTCGATCCCGAGCGCGTCGCGCAATGGGCGAGCGCGTTGCATCGGCCGGCTGGCGAAATCCGCGTCGATGGCGGTGCGCCGCTGCCGGGCTCGACGAGCGCGACGCGGCTATAGCCACCGCTCACATCACCGGAATGTTCAGCAAACGGTCGCGCATCAGCGCGACGTTGCTTTTGTCGAGCAGTTCGACCACATAGTTCGCATCCGTCACGTAGTCGACGAACTTGCGGTCGACTACGCCCGACGCGGCCAGCATTTCGAGTGGATCGTCGGCGGCGATCGGACAGGATTTGACGACGATCAGCCGCTCGGCGTTGAGCATCGTCGAAAGCCAGGCGGCAAGGCTGTCGGAGGTCGTGTCCCAGTTGCTCATCGCGTCGGGCGTGTCGCGCATCAGCGCGGTCGGCACCCACACGGCGACGTGGCCGTCGCGCAACGTGCGGCGAATCTTCGCCTCGCTCGACGCGATCACCAGTTCGGGCGACACACCTTGCATCAGCAGCGCGTATTGCGTCATCGCGAGCAGACACATGTTGTGCGCGGCCAGATCGTCGAAGTTCCATTCGCCCTGGTACTGGCGCACCTTGTCCGCGAAATCGCCGCCGCCGGGCACGATCACCACCCGTCCGCCGCCGACTTCGCATAGCTCGCTGAGCCAGTGGCCCAGTGCCGGGTCGTGACTCAGGCTGCCTCCGATCTTGACCACCCACATGACTGTTGTCCTCGCGTCCAGTTGAGTGCCCGGCTGGGTCGCGTCGTTTCGCAACCTCGTTCATCACCGAACTTGTCCCGCTCGCCCAATCGTCCCCACTGTCCCTCTTTGCGCTACTCGTGCGCTGGCGCCCCGTCTTCGGGCGGCGCCGCGCCGGTCAACTCATGCCGCTCGCGCTGCCACGCCACGCGCGCTTCGCCGCTCCGCTCCCGGTTCGCGCGCCGCCAGCAGCGCGACCGCCACGCTCGGCGCGCAGGTCGCCGCCCACGCCGCGCTGGCATCGGGCACGCCCGCCAACGCGCCGAAGTCGATATAGCCGCGCGCTTCGTCGCGCGCCAAGGCGGCGACGAGGAAGCGGCCGCAGCCCGCGCCCACCAGCGGCGCGGCCGCGAGCGACGGCTGCGCGGCGACCACGCGCATCAGGTTTGCGCCGATTTCGCGCACCTGCAGCGCCCGCCAGCGCCGCGCAAACTGCAGCCATTCGAGGTCCGACGCGTCGTGCGCGTCGTGCCCGATCATGCGCGCGAGCCGCGCGCGGCTCGCCGCCTGTGTCTTCGGTCCCTGGTCGGCGCTCGGCTGCACGTCGTGCAGCGGGTCCAGTTCGCCCGTCAGCCGGTAGACGTCGGCGGTGGTCGCAAACCATTCGTTCATCACGTTCAGCGTGGCGCCGCCGAAATCGATCCGATGCGCGACGCCGCACAACGGTGTGCGCACGACGCCGTGATACACGAGTTCGCCGCTCGCGAGCCGGCCCGCATCGGTCGCGCCACGCGCGACGACCCGGCCGTCGACGATCGGAATGATGTCGGTAGTGGTGCTGCCGATGTCGATCAGCAGCGCGTTCGCCATGCAGGTAGCGACCCAGCTGGCGGTCGCGAGCCAGTTCGCCGACGCGACCTGGCGCCAGCCGGCCGGGCAGTCGTCGGCAGAGAGCCAGCCGGCGTCGCCGGCGTAGAAACGCAGTGACGAACCGAGCCGCTGCGCGAGCGCGGCCACGATCGCGCGCACGCCTTCGGCGCGGTCCGCGAACAGGTCGACCATCTCGCCGGTCATCGTCACCGCATGCTGCGCGGCGTCCGTGCGGGCCTGCGGCCAGCGCTCGAAGACGAGGTCGATCGTGCGTTGCAGATGGTCGAGCCCCTGCCACAGCGGACACGGCCATTGCACGACGTCGCGCACGGCGTCGCTGCCGTCGATGAGCGACACCTTCACGTGCGCACCGCCGACGTCCCAGCCGAACCGCACCGCCGGGTTCGAACGGGCGGGGCTCAAGGACGCACCTCGAATGTGAGCGGATTGGCGCGCGCCGCGCCGCAGCGCTCGAGCCGCACGCCATGCGCGGCCAGCAGCGCGCGCGTCAGGCCGCTGCCGCGCACCGCCGACAGCCCCGCATAAGCGACCGTCAGACGCGGATTCACCTCGATCACGACCGGCCCACGTTGCGGATGCCACACGACATCGATGCCGACGAAGCCGCGCAAACCCGGGATGGCCCGCGCGACGCGATGCGCGAGCGTGTCGAGCGCGCGGCCCATGTCGCTGTGCTGGTCGATCTGATCGACCAGCACGCCGTCGAACTCGACGATCCGCGCAACCTCGCCCGGCGCGTCGCCGCCGCTCAGCCCGATCTGCTGACGGTTGATGCTGAGCAGCTTGGTCGCGTCGCCGCGGCAGATCAGCGACAGGCTCAACGGCTCGCCGTCGACCCACGCCTGCAGCACCGGATTGCGCGCCGCGGCCGCGCGCGCCTCGTACTCGGCGCAGGCATCGGCGAAGCGCTCGTAGACGATCGTGTCGAGGCCGCCCGCGCCGTCATCCGGTTTGACGACCCAGCGGCCGCCGTGCTGCGCGGCTGGGTCGCCGGGTTCGAGCGCCGGCGTCGTCGCAATGCCATGCGCGGCAAGACATGCCGCGGTCGCGCTCTTGCTCGACGCGACGCGGATCGCTTCCTTCGCGCAGCCGAGCCACCGGGCGGTGCCGACCGCATCGTGAAAGCGCAGCAGCAGGCCGTCGCATTCCGGCGCGACGACCCACGCGTAGTCGTGCTCGCGCGCGACGCGCGCGACGAACGCCGTCATCGATTCGCCGGGCGCGGCCATACAATGAGCGTCGCCCGGCGCTGGTGTTTCGAAGCGCGAGGTCGCGAACGTGATCTGCACGCCGTCCAGTTCACGCAGAGCAGCGACCAGCGCGTCGCGCATCACGCGTCCTTCGACGATCAGCGCGCTTAAATCGGCGAGACTGCCTGTGCCGGCGAGCGCGGGGTCGATGCCGCCGCCGGTGAGATACTCATAAACAAAGATCTTGGTCAAAGGAAAGCGCCCCTCTATGCAGGTGATACCTGTTCTCGATCTGCTCGACGGCCAGGTCGTCCGCGCGGTACGCGGCGAGCGGAGCGCCTATCGGCCCATCCAGTCCCGCCTCGTCGCGACGAGCGACCCACTTGCTACCGCCCGCGCGCTACTCGAAGCCAGCGGCGCGCGCACGCTCTATATCGCCGATCTCGGCGCCATCCTGCAGCGCGGCGCGCATGCTTCGACGCTCGCCGCGTTGCGAGCCGCGCTGCCCGGCATCGAACTGTGGCTCGACGCGGGCTTCGCGGACTACGCATCCATGCGCGCGCTGTTCGAGCGCATCGACGCTGCTGTTGATCAACCCAACCGCCCTGCTGCCCATTCCAGCCTCGCGACCGTCGTGCCGGTCTTCGGCTCGGAAACGCTTCGCGAAATCCATGCCGTGCACGCGGCGCAGCGCGCCGGTCTCGCGCCGATCCTGTCGCTCGATCATCGCGCCGGCGAACTGCTCGCCGCGACCGCGCTCGATTGCTCGTCGGCATGGTGGCCGTCGCGCGTGATCGCGATGACGCTCGACCAGGTCGGCAGCTACGCCGGCCCCGACCTCGCGACATTCGAGCGCCTGCGCGCGCAAGCCGCCGCGCACACCACGCTGATCGGCGCGGGCGGCATCCGCAATCAGGCCGATCTGGCCGCCGCGGCGGCCACCGGCGCAAGCGCCTGGCTGGTGGCGTCCGCGCTGCATGATCGGCAGATCGACTCCGCGCCTTCCGATTCAGCGTAGGCCTTCCATACAAATTCCATGCCACGCGTTCTGACAGCGCTGTCTGTAAACGCAACACAAGCCGGACAGTTTGCGTGTGACACTCTGCTCCAGAACGGCACACATTTTGTATGGCGCAGCGGGCCCTTGAACCCGCGCGCCGACGCACGATCGGGCACGCTTGCCGCCGGTACTTCGCGCAGGTCGATCCGCTGAATGCAAAGCGGCATGACCGTAAGCGCGGCCCGCTTCGGCGCGGCGCTCGCCCGCCGATGCGTCGTCCAAAGATCGGCATGGAGCTTGCTAAACCTGGCCCATGCATAGTCCCGCCATCGATCCATCGCTCCCTAGCCCGAGCGCAACGCGCGCCGCGACGCTCACACGCGACTGGATCTGTCCGTTCTGCCCATTGCTATGCGACGACCTGGTCGCCGCTTTCCACGACGACGGCACGCTCGAAGTACCGGACACCGAATGTTCGCGGCTCGCTCACGCACTCGCGCAGTACGGCGCGGCGGATGCGCAATGCAGATGCGTGGTCGATGGCAACGAAGTCGACATGGATACCGCGCTGGCGAGCGCCGCACAGTTGCTCACGAACGCGCGCCGCCCACTGTTCGGCGGCCTCGCCACCGACGTCCCCGGCACCCGCGCGCTGTATCCGCTTGCCGCCTCCTGCGGCGCGATCCTCGATCATCTGCACGGCGATGCGCTGACGCCCGCGACGCTCGCGTTGCAGGATCGCGGCGCGTTCTTCACGACGCTCTCCGAAGTGCGCGCGCGCGCCGACCTGCTGGTGTTCTTCGGCTGTCAGCCGTCGCTGCGCTACCCGCGCTTCTTCACGCGCGCGCTGGCGGGCACCGAGCTCGCGCGCGAACTGGTCTTCGTCGGCTGCGAAGCGGACCCGGCGGCGGCCGGCTTCGCGCAAACGCGTATCGACTCGCTGCTGCGCGACGCCGATCCCTATGACACGCTTGCGCTGTGGTCGGCGCTCGCCGAAGGACGCGATGCGGCCGCGCTAAGTCACGGCAATCGCAACCACGCCAACGTGGCAACCGCGCTCGCGTCACTGCACGCACGCATCGCCAGCGCGCGTTACACGGTGGTCGTCTATGAACCGGCCGCACTGCCCGCGCCGCACGCGGCGCTGCTGATCGAAGCGCTGAACCGGATCGTGAAGGCCGTGAATCGCACGACGCGCGCGGCATGTGTCGCACTCGGCGGTGACGATGGCGCGTTGACGGTCAATCAGACCGTCACGTGGCTGTCAGGCTTGCCGCTGCGCACGCGCGTGTCGATGCCGGCGCGCGTCACCGGCGCGGCGCCGCTCGATCATGATCCGTACCGCTATCGGACGGCGCGGCTGCTCGCCGAACGCGAGGTCGATGCGCTGCTGTGGATCGCGGGCTTCGCGCCGCACGCGTGGCCCGCGTCGCTCGATCCCGCGCTTGCGCTGATCGTGCTCGGTCATCCGGCGCTCGCGGCTGCCGCCAGCGCACGCGGCGCGAACACCGTGTTCGTGCCGGTCGCGACACCGGGCATCGATAGCGGCGGGCATCTGTTTCGCGTCGACGGTACCGTCGTGATGCCGCTCACCGCCGCGCGTGGGGTGGCGCTGGAAACGGTGGCGTCGATTGCCGCGCAGTTGAACGAACGAGTGAGCGGCCGACTGAATCCGCGCGAGGATCAGCCATGACTCTCGTTCGGCTCAAGGGCGGCACGCTGTTCGACCCGATCAACAACGTCAACGGCGAGCGGCGCGATCTGACGTTTCGCGACGGCCGCATCGTCGATGTTCCCTCCACCATGCCTGTCGATCGTGAATACGACGCGACCGGGATGATCGTGATGGCGGGCGGCATCGATCTGCATTCGCATATCGGCGGCGGCAAGACCAATCTGTCGCGCCTGCTGCTGCCCGAGGACCATCGCGCCGACGCGCTGGGCGAGGCCGCCTACGAAGCCACGCGCGACGACAACGGCCGCTATCTGCGTCTGCCTTCGTGCGGCGTCTGCGCGCCGGGCACGCTCGCGACCGGCTACCGCTACGCCGAAATGGGCTACACGGCCGCGTTCGAACCGGCGATGATGCCGTCGAACGCGCGCCACACGCACCTCGAAATGGGCGACACGCCGATCATCGATCACGGCGCGTACGTGATGCTCGGCAACGACGAACTGTTCCTGCAAATGCTCGCCGCACGCGACGACTTCGAACGTCTGCGCGACTACGTCGGCTGGACCATCGACGCGAGCAAGGCGCTCGGCGTCAAGGTGGTGAACCCCGGCGGCATCTCCGCGTTCAAGTTCAACCAGCGCTCGCTCAACGTCGACGAACCGCACGCGCACTACGGCATCACGCCACGCGACGTGCTGCGCACGCTGACGCGCGCGCTGACCGAACTGCGCGTGCCGCATCCGCTGCACGTGCATACGAGCAACCTCGGCGTGCCCGGCAACCTCGCATCGACGATCGCGACGATGGACGCCGCCGACGGCCTGCCGATCCATCTGACGCATATCCAGTTTCACAGCTATGGCACCGAGGGTACACGCAAGTTTTCGTCGGGCGCACGGCAGATTGCCGAGGCCGTGAACGCGCGGCCGAACGTGTCGATCGACGTCGGGCAGATCATCTTCGGACAGACCGTCACGGCCTCCGGTGACACGATGATGCAGTTCCGCAACGCGCCGCTCGCGCGGCCGCAGAAGTGGGTGGTCGGCGATATCGAGTGCGACGCGGGTTGCGGGGTGGTGCCGTTCCGCTATCGCGAACAGAGCTACGTGAACGCGCTGCAATGGATCATCGGCCTCGAAATCTTCCTGCTCGTCGACGACCCGTGGCGCGTCGCGATGACCACCGATCATCCGAACGGCGGACCGTTCACGAGCTATCCGCATTTGATCCGCCTGCTGATGGATAAAGCGTTTCGCGATGAGCAGCTGGCGAAGCTGCATCCCGAAGCGCAGGTCGCCAGCGCGCTGCCGGAACTCGAGCGCGAATTCTCGCTGTACGAGATCGCGATCATCACGCGCGCCGGTCCCGCGCGGCTGCTCGGTCTGCGCGATCGCGGCCATCTCGGCGCGGGCGCGGCGGCGGATATCGCCGTCTATCGCGACGAGCCGGACCGCGAGCGGATGTTCACGTCGCCCGCCTATGTGTTCAAGGACGGCGAACTGGTCGCGCGCGACGGCACACTGATCGCGACGCCGACCGGCGGCATCCATTTCGTCGCGCCCGAGTTCGATCGCGGTATCGAGAAAACGCTGCGCGCGTATAGCGACGCGAATCTCGCGAGCAACTTCGCGCACGCCGCGATCAGCGACGACGAAGCCTGCCGCTGCTGCCGCGGCGGGCGGCTGTTGCCCGTCGAATGTCTAACCTGACGCGGCCACGATGAACGCTCCCGCCCCGCTCGAAATCAACGGCACCGCGATCGACGCGACCTTCGCCGAAGCCTTCCCGATGAAGGCGACGCGGCTCGTGATCACCGCGTACACGCCAACGTGGGCGATGCACGCGGCGAACTCGCTGTCGGGCTTCGCGACCTCGGTGATCGGCTGCGGCTGCGAGGCGGGCATCGAGCGCATGCTCGCGCCCGAGGCAACGCCCGACGGCCGTCCCGGCGTGGCGGTGCTGCTGTTCGCGGTGTCGACGAAGGAACTGGCGAAGCAGATCGGGCGGCGTGTCGGCCAGTGCGTGCTCACCTGTCCGAGCACCGCCGTCTACAGCGGCATCGATCCGGCCACGAGCCGCGCGCCGCTATCGGACCCGGCGCCGCTCGGCAGCGGGCTGCGCTTTTTCGGCGACGGCTGGCAGATCGCCAAGATGATCGACACGGGGAACGGCCCCACCCGTTACTGGCGCGTGCCGGTGATGGACGGCGAGTTCGTCTGCGAAGACACGGCGGCGACGGTCAAGGCCGTCGGCGGCGGCAACCTGCTGCTGCTCGCGCGCGACCAGGGCGCGGCGCTCGCCGCCGCCGAAGCCGCGGTCGAAGCGATGCGCCGGCTGCCGAACGTGATCATGCCGTTTCCCGGCGGCATCGTGCGGTCGGGCTCGAAGATCGGCTCGAAGTACGCGGGCGCGACCGCATCGACCAACGACGCGTTCTGTCCGAGCCTGATCGGCCTCGCATCGCGCAGCGAGTTAAGCGCGGACGTGGGCTGCGTGCTGGAGATCGTCATCGACGGTCTGACCGACGCCGACGTCGGCGCGGCGATGACGGCCGGTATCGGCGCGGCGACCGGACTCGGGCGCGCGGCCGGCGTGCTGCGCATTTCGGCGGGCAACTACGGCGGCAAGCTCGGGCCGTACCACTTTCATCTGCACGAGCTGGCGGCGGGACTCAACGGGGGACGCGCATGAGCACGACCACGTTGCGCGTGAAAACACCGCCCGGCTTTCGCGTCGATGCGGCCGCACTGTCACCGGCGGCGCTGGCGAGCATGAGCGTGGCCGAGATCGAGCGCAGCGTGCTGCCGGCCGGCAACGAGCGCTGCGTGGTCGGCGACGTATTCGAGGTTTCGCGCGATGACGCGCCCGCATCCGGCGACGACCTGGCCACGCTGCTGATCGACGGCGCCGCGCGGTGGCTCGACCGGCTCGGCGCGCAGATGGACGGGGGACGGCTCGTCGCGCGCGGCCCGGTCGGCGACTACAGCGGCTTCAGGATGAGCGGCGGCTTGCTTGAAATCGACGGCGACGCGGGGCACTTCACCGGTTGCGAAATGCGCGGCGGACGCGTGACGGTGCGCGGCGACAGCGGCGACTTCGCCGCCGGCGCGCTGACGGGCGAGATGGAAGGCATGAGCGGCGGCACGCTGACGATCCACGGCAACGCGGGCGCTCGGCTCGCCGACCGGATGCGGCGCGGCCTCGTGCTGGTCGGCGGCAACGCGGGCGACTTCGCGGCGTCGCGGCTGGTGGCGGGGACCGTCGGCGTGGCGGGGCAACTGGGCGCACACTATGCGTATGCGATGAGGCGCGGCACGCTGCTGCTCGCGCAACGACCCGAGGGTTTGCCGCCCCCGACGTTCACCGGCGGCGGGCACGGTTTCGACGTATTCTGGTCATTGCTCATACGCAGCCTCGCGGCCGAAATCGCGCCGTTTTCGCAGTGGCGCGCGGACCGTCTGCCGGTTCGTTTCACGGGCGACCTCGCGGTCGACGGCCGCGGCGAAATACTGATCGCCGGCTAAGGCAGCTATGTCGCCCAGGACTGAAACGCTATTCGGCAAAAAAGAAACGTCCCGCCACGATGTTGCATGGAGACAGGGCATGACGACAGCGGATTCTCGAAACGCGAAGCCTGATATCAACGTCAACGCAACTGCCAGCGCCGGCGCCCCGCGCTATGCCGGGCTGCTGATCGCGCTGCACTGGCTGATCGCGCTCGGCATCATCGGTCTGCTCGCGCTCGGCCTCTATATGGTCGGATTGCCGAAGGGCTTGCCTGTCAAAGCGACGCTGATCAATCTGCACAAGTCGCTCGGACTGACGGTTTTCCTGCTGGTGCTTTTGCGCATCGTCGCGCGGGTGGTCCTTCACCGGCCTGCCCTGCCGCCGATGCCACCGTGGCAACGCGCCGCCGCGCGCACTACGCAGGGTCTTTTATACGTCTGTATGGTGGCGATGCCGCTCGCCGGGTATCTCGGCTCGTCGTTCAACCGCTACGGCACGCGCTTCTGGGGCATCCTGCTGCCGAAGTGGGGCTGGGACGACGCGCATCTGCGCGAGCTGTTCTTCGGCCTTCATCATGCGATCGGCTATGCGCTGATTGCGCTGATCGTGCTGCACGTGGCGGGCGCGTTCAAGCATCAGTGGATCGATCGCGACAACCTGCTCGCGAGGATGCTGCCATGACGATGCGAAGCTCGTCGCGCCCCACGCAGGCAGCCGCGGCGCTCGAAGTGCATACGCTGCGCACGCGCGATGGCCATCGCGTGTGGTATGCGCTCGCCGGCGCGCGCGACGGCGTGCCGGTCGCGGTGCTGCACGGCGGCCCCGGCAGCGGCAGTCAGCCCGGTGTGCTGCGGCTCTTCGATCTGCGGCGTTTTCGCGTCGTGCTGATCGACCAGCGCGGCACTGGTGCGTCGATGCCGCACGGCAGCGTGCGTCACAACCGCACCGACTATCTGATCGCCGATCTGGAAGCGATTCGCGTGCGGCTCGGCTTCGCGCGCTGGGGCGTGCTCGGCGGATCGTGGGGCGCGGCGCTCGCGCTCGCGTATGCGGGACAGTGTCCGCAGTCGGTCACGGGCGTCGTGCTGCGCGGCCTGTTTCTAACATCCGCGCGCGAAGTGCGCGGTTTGTTCATCGCGTCGCGCAAGCGCGCGCCGCGTGCGTGGTCGAGACTGCGTGCCGCTGCCCGCTGCGACGAGCCCGCAACGCTGGCCGCGCGATGCGGCTCCGGCTTGCAATACGGCGCGCGCGAAGCGCGGCAACGTGCGGTCGCGCTGGCCTGGCGCGGTTATGAAAACGCGGTGCTGGCGAGTGCATCGCCGCGAGGCGCCGCGGCACAACAACGCGGGGCCCAGCGAAACGCACACGATTGCGAACGCCATGCCGCTCGCAAGTTGATCGGCAAATACCGGATTCAGGCGCACTACCTCGCGCATCGCTGCTGGCTCGGCGAAACGCGTTTGCTGTCGCTCGCGCGGCAGGCGGCCACGGCCGGCGTATCGATCGCGGCCGTGCATGGCTCGCGCGATCCGGTGTGTCCGCACGGCAATCTGCGGCGTCTGTCCCGCGCGGTTCCTTCCGCGCGTGTCGAGTCCGTGAGCGCGGCGGGCCATTTGACGAGCGACCCCGCACTGCATGCACGCGTCGCGAGCGCGCTCGCCGCGATGTTCATTCCCACCATCGACGAGGAGCGCAGCAGCATGCGTCACGCGGCATGAAGATCAAGGTACTCGGCTCGTCGGCGGGCGGCGGTTTTCCGCAGTGGAACTGCAATTGCCGCAATTGTGACGGCGTGCGTCGCGGCACGGTGAAGGCGACGCGCCGCACGCAGTCGTCGATCGCGGTCAGCGCGAACGGCGAGGACTGGCTGCTCGTCAATGCGTCGCCCGATCTGCTCGCGCAGATCGCCGCGCATCCCGAGCTTCAGCCGGCGCGGCGCGCGCGCGACAGCGGCATTGCCGCGGTACTCGTGATCGACGCGCAGATCGACCACGTGACCGGCCTTCTGATGCTGCGCGAACGCGACACACCGCTGCCGCTGTACGCGACCGATGCGGTCTGGCAAGACCTGCGCTCCGGCTTTCCGGTCGCGCCGATCCTGTCGCACTACTGTGGTGTCGAGCATCGCCGCATCGCGCTAGACGGCGCGCCGCTCGCCGTCGACGCATTGCCTGGCATCCGCATCGACGCGCTGCCGCTATCGAGCAAGGCGCCGCCGTACTCGCCGCATCGCGAGGCGCCCGAGCGCGGCGACAACCTCGGGCTCGTGCTGACGAACCTGCAATCGGGCCAGCGCGTGTTCTACGCGCCGGGCCTTGGCGCGATCGAGCCGCACGTGCTCGCGGCGATGCGCGAGGCCGATCTGCTGCTCGTCGACGGCACGCTGTGGACCGGCGACGAAATGATCCGCCTCGGCCTGTCGAAGAAGACCTCGGCGGATATGGGCCATCTGCCGCAGAGCGGCGCGGGCGGCATGATCGAAACGCTCGATTCGCTCGGCGCGAAACGCAAAGTGCTGATCCATATCAACAACACGAATCCGATCCTGATCGAAGACGGCCCCGAGCGGCGCATGCTAGGCGAGCATGGAATCGAGGTCGCGTACGACGGAATGAGCTTCGAGCTTTGAAGTGCGCAGTAAAGAGTGCGAAGAGATGAGGTAGCCAGGCGCGGCTGTGAACGACGATAAAACGGAGACGGACGGCATGAACGCGAAAGACATTCAGGACACGATACCGACACGCGATGCAAGTGCGGCGGGAACCCAGCTCATCGACCGGCCCGCCTGGAGCCGTGAGGAATTCGAAGCGCAGTTGCGCGCGAAGGGCACCGCCTACCACATCCACCATCCGTTCAACGTGAAGATGAATAGCGGCGGCTGCTCGCGCGAGCAGATTCGCGGCTGGGTTGCGAACCGCTTCTACTATCAGATCAACATTCCGCTCAAGGATGCGGCCGTGCTGTCGAACTGTCCGGACCGCGCGACGCGCCGCCGCTGGGTGCTGCGCATTCTCGATCACGACGGCTACGAAGGCGCGGAAGGCGGCATCGAAACCTGGGCGCGTCTTGCGGACGCGGTCGGCCTCACGCGCGACGAATTGTGGTCGCTCGAACACGTGACGCCGGGCGTGCGCTTCGCCGTCGATGCCTATGTGAATTTCGCGCGCCGTGCGCCGTGGCAGGAAGCGGTGTGCTCGTCGCTGACCGAGATGTTCGCGCCGCAGGTGCATCGCGACCGGCTCGCGAGCTGGCCCGAGCACTATCCGTGGATCGAGCCCGAGGGCCTCGCGTACTTCCGCTCGCGCATTTCGCTCGCGCAGCGCGACGTGCAGCACGGACTCGAAGTCACGCTCGCGCATTTCACGCGACGCGATCAGCAGGAACGCGCGCTCGAAATCCTGCAGTTCAAGCTCGACATTCTGTGGACCATGCTCGACTCGATCGAGAAGGCGTTTCCGCAATGAACGACACCACACGCGCCGACCCCGCCACGCCGCTCACGATCGCGAAGCCGTTCCGCCTGCAATGGGAGCCTGCGCAGAACGCGCACGTGCTGCTCTACCCGGAAGGCATGGTGAAACTCAATCAAAGCGCGGGAGAAATCCTCAAGCGCTGTGACGGCACACGCGACATCGATACGCTGATCGCCGAGCTCGAACAGGCGTTCAACGCGACCGGCATCGGCAACGAGGTGCGGGCTTTCATCGCCGACGCGCATGGGCGCGGCTGGCTGGAGTAGTGCGATGACCGATCTTTCTCAACCAGGCTCTCAACCCGGCGGGCAACCGCAAAGCAGCGCGGCCGCCGCGGTGCCGCCGCCGCTGTGGCTGCTCGCGGAGCTGACCTATCGCTGTCCGCTGCATTGCGCGTTCTGCTACAACCCGCTCGACTACACCGATCACAACCGCGAACTGACCACCGGCCAATGGCTCGACGTGCTGCGCGAGGCGCGCGCGCTCGGCGCGGTGCAACTCGGCTTCTCGGGCGGCGAGCCGCTGGTGCGCGACGACGTCGAAGTGCTGGTCGAAGAAGCGCACAGGCTCGGCTTCTACACGAACCTGATCACGTCGGGCGTCGGTCTCACCGATCAGCGCCTCGGCGACCTGAAGGCGGCCGGGCTCGATCACATCCAGTTGTCGTTCCAGGACTCGACGCAGCAGTTGAATGATTTCCTGAGCAGCACGCGCACGTTCGAGCTGAAACAGCGCGTCGCCGCCGCGCTCAAACGGCACGGCTTTCCGATGGTGATGAACTGCGTGCTGCATCGCTACAACCTGCCGCACGTCGACAAGATCATCGACATGGCGCTGGCTCTCGGCGCCGAATATCTGGAGCTGGCGAACACGCAGTACTACGGCTGGGCGCGCGAGAACCAGGCGCAACTGATGCCGACGCGCGAGCAGCTCGAAGAAGCCGAAGCGGTAGTCGCGCGCTATCGCCAAACGCACGGCGAGCGCTGCAAGATCTTCTTCGTCGTGCCCGACTACTTCGAGCGCCGCCCGAAGCGCTGCATGAACGGCTGGGGCGCGGTGTTCCTCGGCGTCGCGCCCGACGGCGCCGCGCTGCCGTGTCACGCGGCGCGCGGCCTGCCTGGCCTCACGCTGCCGAACGTGAAGGAGATGCCGTTGCGCGAGATCTGGTACGACAGCGACGCATTCAACCGCTTTCGCGGCGTGAAGTGGATGAAGGAGCCGTGCCGCAGCTGCGACGAAAAGGAGCACGACCTCGGCGGCTGCCGCTGCCAGGCCTTCCTGCTGACCGGCGACCCCGCCAACGCCGACCCCGTCTGCGACAAATCGCCGTTTCACGAAACCGTGGTCAAGATCGTGCGGAACGCGGCATCGGAACACGAGGCGACAGCAGCAGCACGCGAACAGCCGATCCTGTTCCGCAACGACGCCAACTCGCGCAAGCTCGCGGCGGCTGCCCGCGAGCCGGACGCCCACGGCGATAACCGAGCATCACCGGGAGCCCAATCATGAGTGCCGACACCATCTCGGTTCTGCTCGTCGACGACCATGCGGTTGTGCGCGAAGGCTACCGGCGTCTGCTCGAATTGAACGACGACGTCGAGGTGTGCGGGGAAGCGGCCGACGCCGCGCAGGCCTACCAGCGTTTTTGCGCGTTGCGGCCCGATGTGGTCGTGATGGACGTGTCGCTGCCGGGCGCGAGCGGCATCGAAGCGATGCGGCGCATGCTCGCGCGCGAGCCCGATGCGCGCGTGCTGATCTTCAGCGTGCACGAGGAATCGATCTTCGTGCGCCGCGCGCTCGACGCAGGCGCGCTCGGCTACGTGACCAAGGCGAGCGCGCCCGACGTGCTGGTCGAAGCGGTGCGCTCGATCGCCCGACGCGCCGGCTATCTGAGCCCGGACATTTCGCAGGCGCTCGCGCTGCGCACCGCGTTCAACGAAGGGCCGCCGGGGCGTCAGTTGTCCGCGCGCGAGTTCGAAGTGCTGCGGCTGCTCGTGCAGGGCTACACGCTGCCGAGCATCGCCGAAAAGCTCGGCTTGAGTCAAAAGACGGTGGCCAACCATCAATCGGTGATCCGGCAGAAGTTCGGCGCCGACAACGGCGTGCAGCTCGCGCAGATGGCAAGCCGCCTCGGACTTCAGTTCACGGGCTCGGCCAGCCCCGCTTGAGCGGATACGCGCGCGCAGAACAGAAAACCGCGCTGCGGCTCGCTCGCGACGTGAAACTCGCCGCCGAGCGCCTCGACGCGCTCGCGCATGCCGATCAGCCCGAGCCCGCTGCGCGGCTTCGTCAGATCGGTGCCGGGGCCGTCGTCGGCCATCGTGACGACAATCTCGTCGATCTGCGTGCCGTTGTCTTCGCGCGGCGCGCGCACCATGAACAGTTCGACGCGCGAGCGGCGCGCGAACTTCGACACGTTCGTCAGTCCTTCCTGCACGAGCCGGTACAGCGTGATCGTCAACGCATCGCTGAGGCCGCTGAAATCGCCTTCGATCGTCACCGAGAATGACGCCTCGGGCAAACGCTCGCGCCAGCCGTCGACGCAATGTTCGAGCGCGGTCGGCAAGCCGAATTCGTCGAGACCGATCGGCCGCAGGCGGCGGATCATGCCGCCGATCTCCCGGTACACATGCGTCGCGCTTTGTATCAGCCCGAGCGCGATGCGATGAATCTCCGGCTCGCGCTCGCCCGATAGATCGCGGATGCGCGCCGCGTCGAGCGACATCGCGTTAAGGTATTGACCCAGCTCGTCGTGCAGCTCGCGCGCCATATGGCGGCGCTCGAGTTCCTGCGCCTGCAGCGCCTGACTGGCGAGGCGCCGGTTGTCGGCGAGCAGTCGTTCGGCCTGTTCCTCGAGCATGCGGCGACGGCGCGCTTCGCGGCGCGCATCGCTATAGCGTCGCCACGCGAACCATGCGAGCGCGATCGAAAGCACGAACAGCGTGCCCGGCAACTCGTCGAGCTGGAAGCGCTCCATGCCGCGCGTGAACCGGTAGATCTTCTCGCTCAGATCGAAGGCGGCGCCGAGCGCCGCCGCGAGCACGGTCACGGCGACGACCCAGCCGAGGTCGCGCCATATCGGTGACGATGGCGGTGGACGGCCAGCAGAGGAGGAATGGATCGGTTCGCTTGACATGACGCTTGCATTCTACTCAGCGCCGGCACGCGCAGCGGGTTTCGCGCGAGTTTGGGAACGCTTCCCCGGCAGATCGGGAAAAGCTCCCGCGCGGCTTACAGACGTGTATGCGAAGCTTTACACCAACGTCGAACAACGCGCGACACGCGCGCATAACAAGCCGGCAGGAGACAACAACGATGAGCATGCGATCTCAAGCACGCCGCAAACGCCGGCTTCAGCGGCGCGCCGGCATCACCTTCTGTGTGGGTGGCGCGCTCGCCGGTTTGTCCACGGGCGTATGGGCGCAGGGGCAAGCCGAGCCGCCGGTCGCGGCGTCGGCGTCGGCGCCGGCTTCGGCGTCTTCGGCGGCGCCTTCCAAGGCCGCCGACGACAACGCCACCAACAACACGACACCCACCACGACCCTCGCACCGATCGTCGTCGTAGGCACCACGCCATTGCTCGGCATCGGCACGCCGCTTACGCAAGTGCCGGCCAACGTGCAGACGGTCCATGCGGCCGATATTCAACGGCAGGGACGCCAGACGCTTACCGATTACCTCGCGGCGAATCTGCCTAGCGTCTCGATCTCCGACGCTCAGGGCAATCCGTATCAGATGAACCTGTTCTATCGCGGCTTCACTGCATCGCCGCTGCTGGGCACGCCGCAGGGCTTGTCGGTGTTCGTCGACGGCGTGCGCGTGAACGAGCCGTTCGGAGACGTCGTGAACTGGGACCTGATACCGCAACAGGCAATCGACACGATGCAGCTGATCCCCGGCTCCAATCCGACCTTCGGCTTCAACACGCTCGGCGGCGCGCTGGCGATCACGACGAAAAACGGCAAGGACAACCCGGTCGGCGAGGCCGAAATACAGGGCGGCTCGTGGGGACGCAAGGCCGCGCAGATCGAACAGGGCGGCACGATCGGCCAGAACCTCGATTACTACTTCACCGCCAACGCCGCGAACGACAACGGCTGGGCCGAGCAGAACGAGAGCCGCATCCGCCAGGCATTCGGCAAGCTGCGCTATACCGACGCCGACACCACGCTGTCGTTGTCGGCCGGTGGCGCGGACAACGATCTGCACGGCGTGCAAACTATTCCGCGCTCGTTCCTCAACAACCCGAAGCAACCGTACACGTATCCCGACCGGAATCAGAATAGCGTCGGCTACCTGACGCTGTCGGGCGATCATTACTTCAACGACAACGTCGAGCTGAGCGGCAACGCGTATTACCGACACTTTCGCAATGCCAATACCAGCAGTAACGTCAACGAAAACTTCGGCAAGATCGGGGACGACGGCGACGTCGATACGTTGCAGGCGACCAACGTGCAATCGACCGTGACGACCGACAGCTACGGCGCGAGCTTGCAACTGACGCTGCTCGGCAAGCTCGGCGGCATGAAGAACCAGTTCATCGCGGGCATGGCCGTCGATGCCGCCAATTCGCACTTCACGCAGTCGTCGCAGGACGCGATGTTCACCGATTCGCGCGCGACGGTCGGCATCGGCAATTTCGAACCGCAAACCAACGCGAACACGCACAACACGAACTACGGCATCTACCTGACGGACACACTGTCGCTGACGCCGCAGTGGTCGCTGACGCTGTCGGGCCGCTACAACTGGGCCGATGCGACGATCGGCGACGAATCCGGCACGCAGCCGCAGCTCAACGGCCACCATACGTTCTCGCGCTTCAATCCGGCGGTCGGCATCAACTGGAACCCGACGCCTGCCTTCACCGCCTATGCGACCTACAACGAGGGCATGCGCTCGCCGACCGCGATCGAACTGGCCTGCGCCGATCCGAACGCGCCATGTTCGCTGCCGAACGACTTCATCTCCGATCCGCCGTTGCAGCCGGTTATTTCGAAGACCTATGAAGTCGGGGCGCGCGGCAGGATCGGCGGCAACACGACATGGAGCGCCGCCGCTTACAGCACGACGCTCGACAACGACATCCAGTTCATCAGCAGTAACGGTGCGGGCAGTTCGCAGGGTTTTTTCCAGAACGTCGGGCGCACGCGCCGGCAAGGCGTCGAACTGGCAGGGCAGACGAAATATGGTCCGCTCACGGTGACCGGCAGCTATAGCTACGTCAACGCGACCTACCAGTCGACATGGGTCGAAAGCAGCCGCAGCAATTCGAGCGCCGACGCGAACGGCAACATCACCGTGCATCCCGGCGACCACATCCCGAGCATTCCGGCGACGACCGTCAAACTACGGCTCGATTACGCGGCCACCTCGAAATGGCGAATCGGCACGAACCTGACGTGGCGCGGCAGCATCTACGCGCAGGGCGACGAGAACAATCAGGACGTGAACGGCAAGATCTCCGGCTATCTGCTGATCGATATGGACACCTCGTATCAGGTGACGAAACAGTTGCAGGTGTTCGCATCGGTGTCGAACCTGCTCGATAAACGCTATGCGAGCTTCGGCGCGCTGGGGGCGAACTTCTTTACCGGGCCGGGGAATACGTTCAACGGCGCGAATCCGGTCAACGAGCAGTTCGTCGGGCCGGGGGCGCCGAGGGGGTTTTGGGTGGGGATGAGATATGGGTGGAAGTAGAGGTGGATTGCGTGGTGGGGTCGCAGTCGTGGTGGTTATGACGTTCACCCCGTTTTGATCGACAGAGGTCGCGTAGGAATTCGTTTTGCTGCTTGCGAATTGAATAATGGCAAAGCGCCCCAGTGACGTCGTGCTGGCAATGCCGCGTATGCCCACTGACAAAAATCTCGGCAAAACGCCGCCCACGCGGAGCATGTCAACGCTCAATCATCTGAGTTGGGTGTGGTCAAATCATCGAGCCGGTGTTTTGTGATTCCAGTCATGCAATCCCAAAAGTCTACAAATCGTAACGATGCCTGACCCACGGAATAAACGTTCGAATAGCAGTCGTTTTCTCTATAAAGCAGCCAGTTCGCCTGTGCCTTTTTGAAATACGGTAATGCTGCGGGTTGCCCCCTCGTACAGCGGTACAAGACAGGAAGTCAATACCAACTCAGCAACGCAAAGCCGACAGACCCCGAAAAGATCTGCAACAGCCTCTTCGCCAGCATCTCGCTCAATGCGATTCGATCGACCCATCGCTATGCGGATACGTGACGATGCCCCACGCGAGCGGCAGTTCACCGATCTGCTTGAGCGGCTGATAGCTCTTCGCGTCGAGCACGTACACCGCGTCGGAGCGCCCGCACGCGACCATCAGCTTCGAGCCGTCCGGCGTAAAGCTGAAATGCCAGCAGCGCTGGCCGACCGGCACATCGGCGACATGTTCGAAGGTGTGGCCGTCGAACACCTGCACGACCTTGTCGCGCGCAGCAGCCACGAAAAGCCGATGACCGTCCGGCCCGAACGCGACGCCATAGGGCCCAAGTTTGGTATCGACGGTCTTGACCACCTCGAACGTGTGCGCATCGATCACGACGAGCTTGCTGAGCGACTCCAGCGTGACCACATAGTGCTTGCCATCGGGCGACAGCCGGATGCCGCGCGGCCGGCCGCCCGCCGCGAGCTTCACGGTCCTGATCGGCGCGCCGGTTCGTGCGTGATAGATCGACACCGTATCGTCGCCTTCGTTGGTGACCAGCATCATCTGACCGTCGCGCGAGAATTCGATGCCTTCGGTTTCGTGGCCGCTCGTGACCGAGCGGATCACCTGCCAGCTCTTCATATCGATGATCGCGATTTCAGCGGGCGGCTTGTTCGCGTCGTCGTCGTCCGCGCCGGGCTTGCCGCCCGCGTTCGCTTCGGGCTTGTTGTCCCCTTTCGCGTCGGGTTTGCCTTCCGGTTTCGCTCCCGGCGGCCCGCCGTCCTCGCCGGGCTCGTAGGTCACGTACGCGTAGCCGTTGCGCACCCGCACATATTCAGGGTTTTTGCCGATCTTCACGCGCTTGACGACCTTGCCGGTGGCGGTGTCGATCACCGCGAGATCGTTGGTGTTCTTGTTGGCGACCAATAGACGCGTGCCGTCGGCGTTCAGGCTCAGGCCGCGCGGGCCGTCCGCGCCGACCGGAAAGGTCTGTGCAAGCGTCATCTGGTCGAGATCGATCACGCCGACGCCGGCCTTCTCGCTCGTCACGTAGGCAAGCGGCGCGGCCGTGGCATGCGCGGCGCTCGCGGCCAGCACGAGCGCGCAAGCCAGCGCGAGGGAACGGCGTGGCGGTCGGGGGGGAATCCGTGTCTCCAGCATCGTTGTACTCCGTGTTGATATGGCGGCGCCGCGATGGTTCGCGTCATCGTTTCAAGGTAGCCCACCGGGTGATTGTTTGACAACGCGGATCGGCGGGAGATTTTCCCGAATTGCTTCGCGCCGGCCGTCGCGGGTTTGAAAAGCGGGGTCCACGGAGGACAATGACCACGGAGGTGGCGATGATGCTGCAAGTTGCCGTGGTGCACCCAGCAAGTTCTGCGAATCCCGCGGCCGGCTACCGTCGCGCGGCGATCGTGCTGGGCGCCGTGATCGTCGCGCACCTGCTGCTGCTTGCCATCGCATTGAGCGCACGCAACCGGATCGTCGAGCGTCCGGCCGAGCCGCGCACGATCACCGCGTTGCTGCTGAGCCCCGAGCCTCCCGCTCCGGTTGTTTCATCACCCGCGCCGCCCCCGCCCGCCGCAATCGCCCCGCCGGCACCCACGCCGGCCGTCACGCATCCCGCCGTGCACCCCAAACCGGCGCCGCAGCCGCGCGCGCAGGTGCCGCATAGTGTGGAAAAGCCTGTGCCGACACCGTCTCCGACACGCGAAAGCACCACTCAGCCCGTCACGCAAACCGCCGCGCCATCGGCGGCGCCGCAGGCCGCCGTGCCCACCACGCCAACGGCCGCCGCGCCGTCGGCGGCATCCGCTCCCGCCGCTCATCCGGCGGCGCCCGCGTCGACCGAGCCGCGCAACGTGGCGCATGTCGACTGCTCGATTCCGAAGCCCGACTATCCCGACGTCGCGAAGCGGCGCGGCGAGCATGGCACGGCGATCGTGCGCTTCGTCGTCGGTCTGAGCGGGCATATCGAAACAGCGCAATTGCAATCCAGCAGCGGCTCGGCTCGGCTCGACGACGCGGCGCTCGCCGCCGTGCATGCGGGTGCCTGCCAGCCCTACACCGAAAACGGCACGCCGGTGCGCGCCGCGTATTCGCAGTCGTTCGTATTCGGACTGACCGAGTGACCGAGTGACCGAACCGATGTAACCGAACCGCCAAACAGACCACCGACACCAACCGAAGGAACTCGCCATGCAACATTACGGACTCGCAAACGTCTGGGATTCGGGTGATTTCGTCACGCGCGGCATTCTGTGTGTGCTCGTCATCATGTCGGTGCTGTCGTGGACGGTGATCATCGTGAAGCTGTGGCAGGTGGTCCGCCTCAGGCGCGTGACCAGCCAGAGCGACGCGCGCTTCTGGAGCGCGGACCGCTTCGACGACGGGCTGCACGCCCTCGGCTACCCGGATTCGAGCCCGCACGACAATCCGCTGCTCGCGCTCGCGCTGGCGGGCCATGAAGCCGCGACGCATCATCGGCAGACGCAGCAGCAGTTGCACGACCGCATCGATGTGTCCGACTGGATCACCCGGCGTCTGCAGGACACGATGGACGAAACGATCGCACGTCTGCAAAGCGGCCTCGCAATTCTTGCTTCGATCGGCAGCACTGCGCCTTTCGTTGGGCTGTTCGGCACCGTATGGGGCATCTACCATGCACTGATCGTGATCGGCGAGACCGGTCAGACGTCGATCGATCATGTCGCCGGCCCGGTCGGCGAGTCGCTGATCATGACGGCGTTCGGGCTCTTCGTCGCGATACCGGCCGTGCTCGGCTACAACGGACTGACGCGCGCGAACCGCTCGATCGTCGCGCGCCTGAAGCGCTTCGCGCACGGCTTGCATGCGTACTTCGTGACCGGTGCGCAATTGCCGTCGAGCGCCGGCCCGCAGATGCGCGTGGTACCGCGCGGCACCAACGCGACGAACGCAACTCGCGACGGAGACCTCGAATGGCAATGAGCCCTTTCTCCGACGACGACGATCAAGGTCTGATGAACGAGATCAACATGACGCCGCTCGTCGATGTGATGCTGGTCCTGCTGATCATTTTTCTCGTCACCATTCCGGCGCTGCAACACGCGGTCAGGATCGATCTGCCGCATGCGAGCAGTCAGCCGGAAGCGGTCAAGCCCGCGCATGTGGACGTCGCGGTGCAAGCGGACGGCGCGGTGCTGTGGGACGGTCAGCCCGTGACCGACGACGGCTTGCGCGCGCGCATCGCGCAGGCCGCCCTCGCGACGCCGCAGCCGGAGCTGCATTTGCGCGCCGATCGCAAGGTGCCGTACGAGCGGGTCGCGATCGTGATGTCGGCGGCGCAAAGCGGCGGGCTGACGAAGCTGGGCTTCGTGACCGATCCGCAGCTGGGCAAATGACGCGGCGCGGCGCGCATGTTGCGGCGTGCTCGTCGGCACATAATGCAATGCTTATCGACGGCGAAAGAATCTCTGAATTTGAGTCGGCGGATGGCTCGGCTATCGTGGTGCGTGTCTGAACGGCACCCCACCCTCGCGAGGACCGCACGATGCAAGCCCTTATCTTCGACGTCGACGGCACGCTCGCCGACACCGAGACCGCTCATCTGCAAGCGTTCAACGCCGCGTTTGCGGAAGCGGGCCTCGACTGGTTCTGGGACGAAGCGCTCTATTCGGGCTTGCTGAAAGTGGCGGGCGGCAAGGAGCGTCTGCTGCATTACTGGCGCACGGTCGCGTGCGAGGAAGCCGCGGGCCCGCGAGCGCGAGAGGCCGTCGACGCGCTGCACGCACTGAAGACGCGCCACTACACCGAGCGCGTGCGCGAGCGCGGCGTGCCGCTGCGACCCGGCATCGCGCGTCTGATCGACGAGGCGAACGAGGCCGGCCTGCGCGTGGCGATCGCGACGACCACGACGCCCGCCAACCTCGACGCGCTATTGCACGCGCATTTCGGCGCCAGCTGGCGCCATCGCTTCGCGGCGATCGGCGACGCCGGCACCACGCCGGCGAAAAAGCCCGCCCCCGACGTCTATCGACACGTGCTCGAACAGCTCGGCTTGCAGCCCGCAGCCTGCCTCGCCTTCGAGGACTCGCACAATGGGTTGCTCGCGGCGCGCGCCGCGCGCGTGCCGGTCGTCGTCACGCCGAGCACTTTTACCGCGCATGAGGACTTCGACGGCGCGCTGGCCGTGTTGCCTCATCTCGGCGATCCGCATGCGCCGATCGTTCCGATGGTGCACGGCGAATGGCATCGCTGGGTGGATCTGGCGACACTGCGTCGCTGGCATGAAGACGCCACGCGGCGTCCCGATTCGGCCGCGCGCGGCGCACTGAACGCGGACCAGGCGAACGCGAACGCGAGCGCGTCATGGCGATGAACCGCGGCTACCACGCTGTCCTGATCGATCTGGATGGCACGATGGTCGATACCGCGCCGGACATCGTCGCGGCCACCGGCCTGATGCTGAAAGACTTCGGCGCCGAGCCGCTGCCGTCAGGCATGGTGACCGGCTTCATCGGCAACGGCGTGCGCAAGCTCGTGCAACGCTCGCTGAACGCGGCGGGCCTCGGCCAGCATGTCGAACTGGAGCACGCGCAGCACGTATTCGAGCGGCATTACGCGGTGACCAACGCGGAGCTGGGTCGGGTATATCCCGGCGTGATGGCCGGGCTGCACGCGTTGCGGCAGCACGGGTACCGCTGCGCGTGCGTGACCAACAAGCCGCAGGCGCTGGCGGCGGCGCTGCTCGACAAAACGGGGCTCGCCGCTCATCTGGACGGGCTGGTCGCGGGCGACACCGTGGCGAGCATGAAGCCGTCGCCCGAACCGCTTTGGCACGCGTGCCGGCTGCTCGACGCCGAGCCCGAACGTTGCGTGCTGGTCGGCGATTCATCGGTCGATGTCGCGGCGGCGCGCGCGGCCGGTCTACCGGTCTTTATCGTCAGCTATGGCTATGGCAGCGCGAGCGGCGCCGACATGCCGCGTTGCGACGCGCTGATCGATTCGTTCGAGGCGTTGCCGGCGATTCTGGCGCAAGCGCGGCCGGCATTGCGCGCTTGATTCCAGCCGCTAACTCGCCGACAACAACCCCGCGACCCGCGCCGACTTCGTCTGTACCGCGATGTCTTTCGCCGTCATTCCACGGTTGTCCTTCAACGACCGGTTCGCGCCGCGCGCGAGCAACAGCTGGGCAGTCTCCGCGCGATCGTAGCCGGCCGCCCACATCAGCGCGGTCAGATCGTTCTTGTAGGTCCGGTTCACGTCGACGCCGGCATCGAGCAATTGACCGACGACCTTCGTGTGCCCCTCGCCCGCCGCGTATTCCATCGCGGTCTTGCCGACGCGATCGGTCGCGAGCGGATCGGCGCCATGCGCGAGCAGCAGCGCGACGATCTCGTCGAAGCCGCCGTAGGCGGCGGCCATCAGCGGTGTATCGCCCGGCGCGTTCGCATGCTGGACGTTCGCGCCGCGCTCGATCAGCGTGCGCGCCATCGCCGTATCGCCCTTCTTGCACGCGGTGACGAGCGCGGTGTCGCCGATCCGGTTCAACGCATCGACCGACGCGCCGCGCTGCAGCGCCGCGACGACCGACTGCTGATCGTCGTCCTTCGCGGCCGCGAGCAGTTGGCGGTTGATTTCCCCCTGGTCCTGCGCGAGCGCCGGCACGCAAGCGCCGAACGCGGCGGCGAGCAGAACGGCGGCCACAAGTGACCGAGTGATCATGTCTGTCATCGTCTCTCCCCCCGCTACTGCAGATTGTTGATATAGGCGGCCAGATGATGGATGTCGTCGTCGGTCAGATTACGCGTCACGCTGGTCATGTTGCCCGCATCGTTGGTGCGCGTGTGCGAGCGAAAGTCCTGCAACTCCTTGACGATGTACTGATAATGCTGGCCCGCGACGCGCGGAATCTCGTTCTGCCCGGAAAAACCGCCCAGGTGGCACATCGTGCACAACACCTCGGCGGCCTTCTTGCTGCCCGCTTCTATGCTCGCGCCATCCGCTTTGAACTGCACCGATATGGGCTTCTGCGCGGCGAAGTAGTCGGCGAGGTCCTGCATGTCCTCGGCCGACAGGTTCGCCGCCATCGGCGACATGCGCGGATCGCTGCGCCGTCCCTGCTTGAAGTCCTTCAGTTCCAGATATATATAGCGCGCGGTTTGGCCGGCCAGAATCGGATAGTCCGGATTGGTCGAATTGCCCATCGGTCCGTGACAGGCCACGCACACCTGCGCTTTCGCCTTGCCCGCCTCGGCGTCGGCGCGCGCGCCCGACGGCAGCCATGCGGCGATCAATCCGCCGCACAGCAGCGCCGCCCATGCAGCGCGCGCCCCACCCGGCGCTCCCCGCGGCGCCGGCCCCCTCATGGCACCGCGAACACGATGACGCTATTGCCGCGCTTGTAGTCGAGCTGCGTATTGCCGCCCGCCGCGACCGCCACGTATTGCTTGCCGTCGAGCGTGTACGACACGGCCGGCGCGTTGACGCCCGCGCCGCACTGGAACTCCCACAGCTTCTTGCCGTTTGCGGCATCGAACGCCCGGAACAGGCCGTTGCCCTCGCCGTTGAACACAAGGCCGCCCGCCGTCGCGAGTACGCCGCCGATCAGCGGCTGGTCGGTCTTGTAGTCCCACGCGACCTTGCCGGTGTCGACGTTGACGGCCGACAGCTTGCCCCATTGCGCCTCGGACGGGATCACCTTGAACGCGCCGCCGAGCCACAGCTTGCTGCCGCCCGGATAGGCGGCGTCCTCGACCTGGTACGTCATCGGCTGATGCAGGTTGGCCGCGTAGACGAGACGCGTCTGCGGATCGAACGCGATCGGGGACCATTCGACGCCGCCGTTCGCGCCCGGCAACATGCGCGCGCCGGCCGCGGTCGGCAGCGTCCACATGTTTTCCTGCGGAATCATCGCCTGCGAGAAGCGGATCAGACGGCCGGTCGCACGATCATGCACGTACACGTGACCGGTCTTGCCCGCATGCACGATGCCGGGGATCATCTTGCCGTCGTTGTCGCGCACGTCGATCAGCACCGGCGGGCTCACCGCGTCGAGGTCCCAGACGTCGTGCGGCACGTACTGGTAGTGCCATTTGTACTTGCCGGTGTCGAGATCGATCGCGACGAGCGAGTCCGTATAGAGGTTGTCTCCCGGCCGGATCGCGCCATACAGGTCCGGCGACGGGTTGCCGACCATGAAGTACACCGTGTTCGTTTTCCGGTCGATCGCCGGCGTCATCCACACGCCGCCGCCGAGCGTCTTGTAGAAGTCGCCGCCCTTGTCGGCCAGCTGCTTCTTCTCTGCGTCGATGTCGCGCTTCTCGTCGCGGCCGGTCGCGTCTTTGGTCGCCCACACGCCTTCCTGGCCGGTTTCGGGAATCGTGTAGAAAGTCCACAGCAACTGGCCGGAATTCGCGTCGTACGCCTTCACGAAGCCGCGAATGCCGTACTCGCCGCCGTTCGTGCCGATCAGCACCTTGCCGTCGACGACCGCCGGCGCCATCGTTTCCGAGTAGCCCTGGTCGGGATCGGCGATCTGGGTTTGCCACAGCACGTTGCCGGTTTTGGCGTCGAGCGCGACGAGCTTGGAGTCGAGCGTGCCCATATAGAGCCGGTCACCCGAAATCGCGACGCCACGGTTGTTGGGTCCGCAACAGAACGTCGTGACCGGACCCATCTTGTGCTTGTAATGCCAGTACTCCTTGCCCGTCTTCGCATCGATCGCGTACACATGATTGAACGACGTGGTCAGGAACATCACGCCATCCTTCACGATCGGCGCCGTTTCCATCGATTCGTTGACAGCCGTCTGGAAGATGAACACCGGTTTGAGCTTCGCGACGTTCGTCCTGTTGATCTGCGAGCCCGGGTAATAGCGCGTCTGCGCATACGAGCCGTTCGAATGCAGCCAGACCGCCGTCATGCTGCCGGCGCGATCGAGCTGATCCTGGGTGACGGGCTGAAGCGTCGATGGCACCGGCGCGGCGGTGGTGGTCGCGCTGTTCTGTACTTCGTCGGCGGCATGAGCCACGGGCAAGCCGAACGCGATGGCGAGCAGTGGCAGGCCGACAATTCCCTGAATACGGTTGAATGGCATGAGCGTCTCCTAGCTTTTTACATTCCTATGAATTGCAGCGCAGGAGTGCGACATGGATCCACGCGGACGACAGCGTGAAAAAACACGGTGGCGCAACCCTCGCAGACAACAAAAGCGTACGGCTTCGAATCGTTGTTCAGCTCTGTCAGGACGGGTCGGCTTCGCAGAGGGGGGAAGTGATGCACGGGTCCGCGGCAAACCGGCTCGATTAAGGGTAGCCGATGTGTTGTGGATTTTCTAGAGTAAAGCGTTAAGGAGTGGCAAGCGATCGGCGCGCACCGTTGTCGCCAGTCACTGCCGCCCTGGTCATCGTTTTCACCTACGTTGCGGCGTTTCCCACGGGATCTGCCGCCGCAGTCGGATCGAACACGTGGCAATGGCAGTCGATCTTGTCTCCGAATACGCTCATGAGTTTTTCCACTGAATAGACCGCTCATTGAGCCGATCAGAACCGCCCGCCGCGCCAATCGGCGCCCTGCAGATAGTTCCGGTCGGTCTGTTCCGGATTGCGGTTTACCAGAGGTCGCGCGTAAAGCGGGTGATGCAGGCTGCGCACTTCGTGCTCGAGCCTGAAGCAACGCTGCCCGGACGCCAGATCGACGAGGTCGGCAAACCGGTATTGATGCGGCTCCTCTCCATACACGAGGCCTTTTTCGGCGAGCCGCCTGAACGGCTCCGAAAAAGCCGCCGTGTAAATGGCGATGTGGTGCCCGTCGTATTCAGGAACGGGCTCGGTTGTCTCCGCATACAGCAGTTGCTGATGCGTGCCGATGTCGATGATCGCGCGGTGCAAGCCATGCTTCTCTTCGATGTCGACGGGCGCATCGAACATATCGCGGTAAAAGCGCGCGATAGGCAGCGCGCTGCCGACCGGCACATCCATCTTCACGAACGCGATGCCCAGATCGATTTGCGACCACGGAGCCGACGCGGATCGATCGACGGGATCGAGGCACTCGTAGCGATTGCCCCATGGACACGTCACTTCGACACTGCCTGCGCGCTCCGTCCAGCCGAACCCGGTGCCGGCGAGCAGCGGCTCGACCGAGCGCAAACGCTTCACCAGCGCGTCGAGTTCGCCCACCACAAGACCGACACTGCCGCGCAAACGTTGCGCCGCCCCGTGCGGCAAGTGAATCTGCGAGCGGCCGATGTTGATCCACATATTCTCGACCCCAGTCATCACGAACGGATCGCGCGTGAGCCCGAGGCCGGTGACGTAGAAGGCGGTCGCGAGAATCTGGTTGGGGATTTTCAGGTTGACGTGTTCGAGCAGGATCAGATTGCCGGTATCGTCGTTAGCGTAAGAGTGTTCCATGTGTCTGCCTTGTGCATGAGCCGCGAAACGCTGGGCAAATTATGCATCAACAGCGCAAATGGTTCGTATCGAGCGACGCGCAGGTGCTTATCTCTTCAGTACCTTCCACGGTCCATCGCCGGTTTTGCAGACGATCGGCGTCCAGGTTTGGGTCTGTCCTTTCGCAACCGCGGTCAGCGTCGCGGTCCGGCAGGTTCGATCGCCGTCCTTCGTCGTATCCTGCGGCGTCACCGTGCCCGTGATCGAAACGGAATTGCCGGTGCCCGCATTGCTCCACTCGTACGATTCGCCATCCTTTTTCGTATCGAGCGCCTTTTGCGCCGCATCGTTGAGCGCTTTACGGTCGGCTTCGTGCATGTAGGTGACGGGCGTGTCTTTCAGAAAGTTCAGGTTCGCTGCATGGCACAAGACGGGGCTGGCGAGCAGCGCCGCTGCCGTCAACCACTGCGTGATCGTGAGGGAGTGCACGGCGTCGTGTGTGAGCGCGCGCGCGCCAGGAAGCAATTGACGTGACATTTGGTTTTCTCCTCGAGATCATCCGCGACCCGCTTCGTCCGCGAGATCGCCGTTTTGCTGGAATGCGTCGACGAGGTCGGCCACCGAGCCGCGTCGGCTGATGTGGCCGACACGAACCTCGAGCCCCTCGGCGCGCAGCAGGTCGCGCACGTCCGCGTGAGCGCCGACGACCTTCATCCCGGTGCCCGCCGCCTGCAGCGCGACGTGCATCGCCTTGAGCATGCGCGCGCCCGCCAGATCGACGACCGGCGACGCCGACAGATCGCAGATCACGAGCCGCACCGGCTCGGGAGCGGCGCGGATCATGCGCCAGATCGTCTCGCGTACGTGCTCGACGTTGAAGTACAGCAGCGACGCCTCGACCCGCACCGCCAGCACATGTGCAATCGTCTCGTTCTCGGCATGACGTTCGAGATCGGAGAAATAGCGCGTGCCGGGAATACGCCCGAGCATCGCGACATGCGGATGCGCGGCGCGGCGGATGATCAGCAGCATCGACACCAGCACCGCGACGATCACGCCCTTCAGGATGCCCAACAGCAGCACCGCCGCGAACGCCACCATCGAAATCGCGAATTCGAAGCGGCTCACGCGCCATACATGACGCAATTCGCGGACATCGACGAGGCCTTTCACGGCCACGAGCACGATCGCCGCCAGCACGACGTTGGGCAGATTCGCGAGCAGTCCGGTGAGGAACATCAGACAGAAGCCGATCGCCAGCGACGCGAAGACCAGCGCCAGCGGGCTTTTCGCGCCGGCCTTGTCGTTCACCGACGATTGCGACAGCCCGCCCGCGACCGGAAACGCCTGGAACAATCCCGCGGCAAGATTGGCCGCGCCGAGACCGAGCAATTCCTGGCGGGCGTCGATCTCGTCACCATGTGCCTGCGCGAGCGCGCGCGCGGCCGACACGCTCTCGACATAGGAGAGCAACAGGCACGCGAACGCGAGCGGGATGATGCCATCGACATCGCTTACCCGCAGCCCCGGCAGACGGAATTCAGGCAAGCCCTGAGGCAGCGCACCCACCAGCGTAAAGCCGCGGCTGGCCAGCGACGTGACGGACAGCGCGACGATCGACGCAGCGACCACGGCGAGCGCCACCGGACGCCCCGGCAGAAGCTTTTCGCCGAGCAGCAGCAACGCGATGCAAACGAGACCGAAGGCGAACACGCTGACATTGGTCAGCGGAAGCTGCCCCCACAGCACGGCAATCCGTTCGAAGAAAAATTCGCCGCCGCCTTTCACGCCGAACAGCTTCGGCAACTGGGTCATCGCGATCGTCAGCGCGGCGCCCGCCTTGAAGCCGAGCAGAATCGTCTCGCTGATGAAGCTGACGAGCGAACTTAGGCGCAGCAGCCAGCCGATCACGCACATGCACGCGATCAGCACCGACGTGAGCGCGGCGATCGAAGCCCAGCGCGCCGGATCACCGTCGGCCATCGTCGCAACCGTCACGCCGACCAGCATCGAGATCGCCGAGGTCGGGCCGACCGCGAGCTGGCGCGACGAACCGAACAGCGCGTAACAGAGGCCGCCCACCAGATAGCCGTAGATGCCGTATTGCGGCGGCACGCCGGCGAGCGACGCATACGCGAGCGATACCGGAATGCCATAGGCCGCGAGCGTCACGCCGGCGACCGCGTCTTTCGCGAGCCAGCGCGGCTGATAGCTTCGCAGCCATTGCGCGGGCGGAAACGCGGAGCGCCACCCGCGCGCGGGTGGCGTGGCTGACGCGAGGCCGGTGACGCCAGGTGGGTGGTTCAACGTAGCGCCTCGAGTACGAAAGCGGAGCCGACGGAAGCACGGGCGCGCGGCGCGGGCATGGCTACTGCCGACCCCGAGCGGTTCAGAGCGAATCCTTGACGCGCTGCCACGTGTGATCCGGGTTGAATTCGGTCACCGGCGGCGCATGCGGGCCACGGTCCTTCTGGTAGATCACGCCGTTGTTGCTCACCACGAAGGTCATCACGCCGCTCTTGCCGTACTGCGCCGGATAAGCGACCATCGCGAACCCCGCGATCATGTGCCCGTTGATTACGTAGCTGAACGCGCCGCCCGGCGCGTTCTTGCCCTGCCGCGTCAGGATCTGGAACTGGTAGCCCCGGTAAGGATCGCCCGCCGCGTGGCCTTTCAGATATTCGGAGCTGGCGGCGACGAGCGGGCCGAACGGACTTTCCTCTTCGTCGCTGTTTTCGTCGGTATGCCAGTAGAGACCGTCCTGCTTGCCCGGCGTGCTGGCCAGCTTCTGCGCGTATTCGTGCAGGCCGTCGTGGTTGCGGTCGCGCGACGCATATTGGCGCTGCGCGTCGAGATAAGCCTCCAGCACCCTGATCGCTGCGAGTTCGTTGGAGCCGATGCGTCGATTGATCAATTCTTCTTCGCCCTCTTCGGTCGCGAAGCGCCAGCCGCCGCCGTCCTTGACGATCGGTATCGGCATCGGCCACGCCTCGTCGCCGACCAGCAGAATCCGCCGGTTCGGTCCCCTGTCGTCGAGCAAGTGATAGGCGTCCAGCTCCTTGCTCGCCTTGGCCCAGTTCGCCTCGTTCTCCGCCTGATCCGGCGAGACCACGAGGCTCTTGTGCGTTTCGCCGAAGATCGCGACGAGCGACGCTTCGTCGTCGGTCTTCAGCGCGCTGGACAGCGCGGCGACCGCGTCTTCCGGGGTGGCGAAAGTGCGCTGCCCTGCGGCGAACGCCGCCATTGGAACCGACAGCGCGAGCACCATCGCGCACAGCCGCCGCGATGAGGTCACGCGTCGCCGCGAAACGTCGCGTGCGCGCTTTCCGGTGATGCTCTGCCCGTCCATACCATCTCCTTATCGCCGTCCGCCGCCGCGGCCGCCACCACCGGCCCGCGGCGTGAATCCGCCACCGCCACGCCCGCCGCCGGAAAATCCGCCGCCGCCACCGCCGCCACGCGCCGCCGACTGGCGGCTCGCCGCGCCGCGCGCGCTATTGGCCTGCGCGTCGCGCGCCGAGCCGTAGCCGCTGAACGCATCGCCGCCGCGCGCGCCCGTCGACGCCGTCGGACGCTGGGACGGCTGCGGCCGCCCTTGCGCGCCAGCGCCGCCCCCTGCGAAGTTGGCGCCCGCACCGCCGCCAGCACCGCCTGCGCCGCCACCCGCAAAGTTCGCGCCGGCAACGCCGCCCGCTCCGCCGCGGTTGCCGCCTGCCAACCCACCGCCCGCACCCGCACCCGCGCCGCCGCCGCGCGACGGCGGATCGCCGACCCGCTGCGTGCGCGCCGAACGATCCGAGATACCGCTGACCTGGCCCGGCTTCTTGTCCGGGGTCCATGCGGAGGTACCGCCTCCCTGCCCGCGACCGCCGCCGCGGTTGATGTCGCCGGTGTTGACATTGCCGGTGTTGATATTGCCGCGCTCGACGTTCCTATCGCCCCGGTTAACAGTTCTATCGCCGCGCTCGACGTTTCTTTCGCGGTTGATGTTGATGTTGTTGTTGCCGCCGCCCCCGTAATGCGTTTCATAGTGCCCGCCGTTCCAGGCGGCGGTAATCGCCGCGCCCCAGATCAGCCCCGTCGCGAGCGCGGCGCCGGGCGCGTACGGATAGTAGTAGGCCGGATATGGCGTGGGCGCATACGCGTAGGTCACGGGTGCACTGGCCACCACGACGGTCTGCGGGTTGTACTGCGGCACGTAGATCACCTGCGGATCGGCCGGCTGGATCTTGATCACTTCCTTCTCGACGACCACGACCTGCTTGTCGTCGGATTTCAGATGCCCCGCCGACTGCGTTTGGCGCCGGAAGCGCTGAATCGCTTCGAGCACCGAGCCCTGATCGGCGACGACGGCCTCGCCGAGATCGATCGTCCAGTCGAGATCGGTGCTCATGTTCTTGACGATGTCGGGGTAATTCAGCAGCGCCTTTATCGGATCGTGCCACGCGTCGTTGAGCTTCAGCGACTTGTTGTTCTTGTACTGGTCGAGAAACCGGTCGGCCTGCACGATTTCCACCGGATAGGTGGACGCAGGCAGGATGATCGCGATCAGGTCGTCCGGATACAGCGCGATCGGCCCGACGAGCTTGTCGAGCGTCGCCGCGGGAATGGGCGCGTTGGCCGCGTTCGCCGGGGCGTTCGCGGCCGGCGCCTGCGCCAGCGACACCGCAGTGGAGAACGCGCCGCAGCACGCCAGAAGCGCGGCACCCAGCACATGGCTGACGCGTCGCGCGCGCCTCGGCTCGTCGTCGAGCGCCGTTGCAAACGGGATGGTGCGTGCGCGCGCACGCGAATCGCGGTCCATCGATGCTTCCCCTTGCGCTTCGTCAGCGGCCTCAGGCTGCATCGCTACGCGGCAGTCCACGGCCATAATTTTCGACAGACAGTTCTCCGAAGCAATGGAAACGACCTGCACCTGTTGCATGAATACAGTTTGGAAATCACAAACGATATTGCAAATACGACCTTGGTCCGATTGCGCCAAACAAGCCCGCGACGCCATGATGAAAGCGAACCTGCCATTGCTGCGCATCCACCGCGCGGCAACCGGTCCCATCAGAATTCCCATTCACGGGTGCCGGTTGCGCCCTCACGCCTGAACCGACAGGCAGCCGGCGACTCGCATCCGCGTGTGCCCACGCAAGGAGCTGTCGTGAACAAATCGACGAAATATGCCGTTATTGCTGCGTTGACGGCGTCGCTATCGCTCGAAGGCATCGCGCAATCGAGGCCGATAGCGTATCCGGCCAGAGGGCAAAGCCCGCAGCAACAGCAGCAGGACGAAGGGGCCTGCTATGCGTGGGCGAAGAACAATACCGGCATCGATCCGACCCAGGTCGCCAACGCCCCGCCCCCGCCTTCCGGCCCCGCGGTGGGAGGCGGCGAGCGCGTGCAGGGCGCGGCGCGCGGCGCGGCCGGCGGCGCAATCATCGGCGCGATTGCGGGAGACGCCGGCAAGGGCGCGGCGATCGGCGCGGCGACCGGCACGATGGTCGGTGGATCGCGCGCGCGGCAGAACCGGCGCGCCGCCGCGGCGAATTCGCAGGCGCAAACGCAGGGCGCGATGGACACGTTCAATCGCGCTTTCGCCGCATGCATGTCGGGCCGGGGTTACACCGTCAATTGACCACACAAGGGGAACAGAATGATTAACCGCAAACTGATCGTCGCGGCGGCGCTCGTGTGTGTCGCGAATACGGGGTTCGGTCAGACGGCGGCACCGGTCACGGTCAAATAGCGAGCATGGCTCGCATCAGAGCAGGCGGTGCGCTTGCGCGAGGTCGCTGAAGAGCGGCGAAAAATCAGCGCGTCGGAAACGCACCGTCGAGAAAACCCGCATCGCATTGGGACTTGCCGGCAGATGCGCAAGGCGAAACTCAATTTCGTGCGCGGGCCGTGTATCGCCGTCTTCCACGACGACGTTCATCCTGTCGAGCCGGTATTTGCTCTTGCGCACGTAGACATGCGCGTCCGGCGCCTGCAGCACACCGCACATCACGTCGAGATGCCGCTCCAGCGCCTCGGTCTTCAGGCCCAGTTGCGCTAGAGCCTGATCGTTCTCTTCGATCTGCGCCTGCAGCTTCGCCACCTCCGCGTAATTCGACGACGCGTCGCTACCCAGCAGCGAGCGCACGCCCGCTCCTTGCCGTTCGAGAATCGTCAGACGCGTTTTCAGCAGCGCCCTTTCACGTTCCAATTCGTCCTGCCGCGACGTCTCGGCCTCGATCTTGCGGAGGCCTTCGAGCACGAGCTGATCGACGATCCGCAACAAGATTTCATGCCGCAACGCGGCTTCGGACTCGCCACACACGCGCACCTGGTGATCGCTGAAGTTGAGGGTCGTCTGCGCGAGGTCGGTCTGGGTCGTCTCGCCTCGTTGGCCGACGCCGAAAACGCGCCGCTCGTCGAAGGCCATACCGAGCACCGCGAATACCGGATCGGCAACGGGATGGTCGTTGAAGAACTGATTCAGCTCGTGGGAGCGGTTGAAGACCGGGCAGACGTCGTCGGGTGTGGCGAAAAAGGCGTGGATGTATGGGTCGGTCGCCCACGCCGCCGCGCTCGCCTCGCGCACGGGCGGCACTTCATCGGCGAGCCGGTCCAGATAGGCGAGCGTGTGTTGCACGGCGGGCCGCAGGCGCGACGCATAGTTGCGCGCGAGCCGCAACGACGGACAGAGCCCGACGATTCGCTCGACGATTTCCTGCGCCTGCTGATCGTCGCTCTCCGGGGCAGCGCTGCGCTTCGTCAGCCACGACAACAGACCCATCTCCGGCTCCCGTCGCCCGTTACGACTCGTCGCGCTCCGGCAGCAGTTGCGCGACGATCGTGTGGTTCTTCCAGAACAGGTTATGCACGCGGCTTTGCAGTATGCGCAGCCCGTCCGTGGGCACGTCGTCGAAGACGACCACCGCACCCGGACGCGAACCCGTACCGGGCACCCGCTGGATCGAACTGAAGCGCGGGAATCCGTAGCGAATCAGGAACTCGCCGATCTCTTCGTCGGAGACGCTTTCCTCGACGTTTCCAAGAAACAGTTCAGCCATGATGCTTACTCCTCCAGACCCTAAGCGACGATGTTCAATCCGCCGTCGATATACAAGGTGGAACCGGACACTCGCCGCGCATACGGCGTGGCCAGAAACGCACAGGTATAGCCGACGTCCATGATGTCGACCAGTTCGCCGAGCGGCGCGCGCTGCACCGCTTCGTTGAGCAGCAGCTCGAAATCCCTCAGGCCCGAAGCGGCGCGAGTCTGCAGCGGTCCGGGAGAAATCGCGTGCACGCGGATGCCCCTCGGTCCCAGCTCGAACGCCAGATAGCGCGCGCAGGCTTCGAGCGCCGCCTTGACGGGGCCCATCAGGTTGTAATTCGGCACCACCTTGTTCGCGCCGTAGTAGCTCATCGTCAGCATGGTGCCGCCGTCTTTCATCAGCGGCGCGGCGAGGCGCGCCATCCGCACGAACGAATGGCAGGAGATGTCGATCGCGCTCAGGAAGCCCTCGCGCGACGATTGCAGCAAGCCGCTCTGCAGATCCGCTTTGGGCGCCCATGCAACGGCGTGAACGAGAATGTCGAGCTCCCCCCATGTTTTCTCGATCCGGTCGAACACGGCCTCCATTTCGTCCTCGCCCGTTACGTCGAGCGGCATGAAGATCTCGGCATCGAGTGCTTTGGCGATCGGTTCCACATAAGGAAGCGCCTTGTCGTTCGCATAGGTGAGCGCGACGCTCGCGCCGAGCTCGCGAAACGCCTTCGCGCATCCATAGGCAATCGAATGCTCGTTGGCGACGCCGGTCACGAGGGCCTTCGCACCTTCGAGAATCAAACGCGGTTGCTCGACAGACATGATGAAACTCCTCTATGGGGCGATAGCGCGCGTGTGACGGGCAATCATCAGTTCCTCGTTGGTGGGCACGACCCAGACCGCCAGCTTGCTCGAAGCGGTCGTGATCAGCGACCCGTTCGCCCGATTGGCCGCGTCGTCGAGTTCGGCGCCGAGCCACGCGGCGTCGCGCACGATGCGCTCGCGGATCGCGACCGCGTGCTCGCCGATGCCGGCCGTCAGCACCAGCGCGTCGATACCTTGCATCGCCGCCGCGAGACTGCCGAGTTCTCGCCCGATGCGGTAGGTGTAGACGTCGATCGCAAAGCGCGCGCGCGGGTCGTCGCTGTCGAGCAGCACGCGCATGTCGCCCCCGATGCCCGACAGGCCGAGCAGCCCCGAGCCCTTGTAAATCAGGTCCGCGATCGCCTGCGAATCCATTTTCAGCTCGTCGAGCAGATAAAGAATCACGCCGGGGTCGAGGCTGCCGCAACGCGTGCCCATCGGCAGGCCTTCCACCGCCGTGAAGCCCATCGTGCTGGCCACGCTCTTGCCCGCGACCATCGCGCACATGCTCGCGCCGTTGCCCAGATGCGCGACCACGGTGCGCCCCGCCGCCGCGTCCGGTGCGATCTGCGGCAACACGCTCGCGATGTATTCGTACGAAAGCCCGTGAAAGCCGTAGCGCCGCACGCCGTGGTCGGTAATCGACGGCGGCAGCGCATAGGCCTGGGCGGTCTCGGTCTGCGTGCGATGAAACGTGGTGTCGAAGCACGCGACCTGTGGAAGGTCGGGACGCAGTTGCGCAAGGATGCGGATCGGCGCGAGGTTATGCGGCTGATGGAGCGGCGCGAGCGGGCTCAGGCTGTCCAACTGGTCGATGACCTCGGGGGTCACGAGGACGGGGCCGACAAAGCGCTGTCCGCCATGCACGACACGATGCCCGACCGCCTTCAGTTGATTGCCGCTTCCGTGCTCGCGCAAGAAGCCGCCCAGATATTCGATCGCGCCCTGATGGCCGAGGCGATGGCCGTCGCCCCATTCGTGCGAGCTGACGTTGCCGTCGCGATCGGTCGCGCGAAAACGCGGGTTCGTGTAAAGCGCTTCGATCTGGCCGCGCAGAATCAGCTCGAGTTGCGCGTGTTGCGCGTCGAAGGCTCGGAACTTGAGGCTAGACGAGCCTGCGTTCAATACGAGGATCACATCCGACATGGCGTCACCCGACTACCTTGGCGGCCTCGCGCCTTGCCTTCGCCACCAGTGCGGCGACCGCGCACGACGCGAGACGCGTGGACAGCGAATCCGCGCGGCTCGTCAGAATGATCGGCACGCGCGCGCCTAGCACGATGCCCGCCGCGTCCGCGCCTGCCAAAAACGACAGGCTTTTCGCCAGCATGTTGCCCGCTTCGAGGTCCGGCACCACCAGTACATTGGCGCGTCCCGCCACCCGCGACTCGATCTTCTTGATGCGCATGGCTTCGAGGCTGATCGCGTTGTCGAGTGCAAGCGGACCGTCGACGAGCCCGCCGGTGATCTGCCCGCGGTCCACCATCTTGCACAACGCCGCCGCTTCCACCGTCGATGGAATCTTCGGATTGACGCTCTCGGTCGCGGACAGAATCGCCACGCGGACTTCTTCAAATTTCAGCGCGTGGCCGAGATCGATCGCGTTCTGCAGGATGTCGACCTTTTCTTCGAGCGTCGGCGCGATGTTGATCGCGGCGTCGCTGATGATCAGCGCGTTCTCGTACGCGGGCACGTCCATCACGAAGCAATGGCTGATGCGCCGCTCGGTGCGCAGGCCGGTGTCACGGCGAATCACCTCGGCCATCAGCTCGTCGGTGTGCAGGCTGCCCTTCATCATGGCCTCGGCCTTGCCTTCGCGCACCAGTTGTACGGCTACAGCGGCAGCGGCATGGCTATGCGCTGCATCGACGATCGTGAAGTCCGAGATGTCGATGCCGTGCTCGGCGGCGATCGCTTCGATACGGACGCGCGGCCCGACTAGAACCGGCTCGATCAGGCCCATGCTCGCCGCTTCGACGGCGCCCTGCAGCGAACTCTGGTCGCACGGGTGCGCGACCGCTGTCGGCATCGCCGGCAGCGTCTGGCAGAACTCGATCAGGCGCTGATACTTCGCGTGCTTTTCCATCGGCTTATTCCTCGTGTGTACAGCGCGTCAGATTCGTGACGCGCGATGCGCCCGGCTGACGGGCGCCGTGCTTACCGTTGCGTCATGCTTGCATCCGGCCGCGCAACGCGCCGCTCGCTCACATGCGCGTGGGGTCAGGCAAACGGGCGTCGCGCTTGCGGTTCACTCGCGAACCCAGCACCGCGCGGATGCGTTCGAACGCGTCCTTTTGCGCGGCGTCGGGCGACGCGTTCAACACGCGCTCATCGCTCGCCAGCTTGTCGAGCAGTTGCAGAAAGCGCTCGCGGTCCTCGCTATGGGAAAGCAGCTTAGGCAGCGTCGCAATCGCCTGGTCCGGTTCGAGGCTGACGATGATTTCCTGCTCGCCCCGGATGCGCCGCCAGTGATCGCTGCTGATGTCGGGCAGGTACTCCGCGTAGCTTTCGGCGATCTCCTTGCGCAGCTCGTAGCGCGCGAGCGGCAACGTCTCGCCTCTTTGCGACAACAGGAAGGCCGCGCGCGCGAGCGCCTCCGTGTAGCCGCCGTCGCCGATCGCCTCCAACGCGGTGCGCACGAACGGCAGCTCGCGCGGATCGATCGCGCCGGCCTGTGCGGGCGCGCCGTCGGCCGTGGGCTTGCTCAGGTACGTCGCATACAGGTTCGCGTACACGCTGAAGAAGCCGGCCTCGGTCACCGCGTCGCGCATCGCGCGGTAATAGTCGAGCGACGCGCTGATCATTTGCGAGCCGTTGCGTTCGAGCTTGCTCCACGGGTTATCCGCGCCGGTCCGCTGACGATTCTCACGCACCGACTGCGCCGCCGCCGGCAGCCAGCCAAGCCACGGGTTCATCGCGGAAACGGCCCAGCGCTGCCAGCGCAGCGGATGAAACTGGCGCAGCATGCGGGCGCTCGTTTCGTTCGACATCGCCTGCACGAACGGCTGCGCGAACAGTTCATACATGCGCTGATTCATATCGGACACCGCCGCGACCGCTTCGAACGGCTTTTCGTCGATGCGGCCGAAGCGGTTCAAGCGCGCGGCAATCTCCTCGAGCCGCCGCTCATGAAATTCCACTTCGTAATCGATCTCTCCGGCCGCGTTCCTCGTCTCGTTGATGGTCATGCCGTAGAGCCCGGGCGGAAACGTTTCGATGGTCTCGAGGACGGAGACGATCTGCCTGTGCTCTTTCTTCGCGACTTTGCCGGACACGAAAATGCCCAAATGCCCGATGTTCTGGTGCGTCAGACCGACGATCACCTGGCCGCGCGCCTTGATCTCCTCGGTGCTGCCGTACAGGTCCGCGACCCAGTTGAACGCCTGTTGAGGCGGCGTGATGTTGTCGCCCATCGACGCGAACAGGATGATCGGCGAGCGGATTTCACGCAGATCGAACGCCTGGCCGCTGCTGTTCGTCACACCGCCCGACCACAGCTTGTTGCCGACGAACAGGTTGCGCGTGATCCATTCGATCTCTTCGCGATTCATCAGGTAGTAGCTGCCCCACCAGCGCTCGAATTCCAGAAAGCGCGGCGGTTCGGTATCGACGTTCGAGTACAGGTGGTAGTACTTGTCCCAGAACGTGTTGGCGGGGTTCAGGTTTTCGAAGTTCTGCACCAGATACGCGCCGTCGAACTTGCCGTTGCCGAGATCCGCCGCGTACGACGCGAGCCACGCGCCGCCCAGCATGCCGCCCGAATAGCGCATCGGGTTGTCGCCCTCGCCTTCGCTCCAGGCGGCGCTCCAGTACGACATCGGCGCACCGTTGATGACGATCGGGCCGGTCTCCTCGGGGTCGGAGCTGGCGAGCATCATCGCCGCCCAGCCGCCCTGGCAATTGCCGATGATCGCGGGCTTCGGACTGTCCGGATGCAGCGCGCGCACCTTGCGCACGAATCGCTGCTCGGCATTGCACACGTCGAGCAGAGTTTGACCGGGTTCGGGGTCGCGAAAGAACACCACGAAGTAGACGGGATAGCCCGCGCGCAGCGCGATGCCCGCCTGCGAATCGTCCTTGAAGCCGCCGATGCCGGGGCCGTGGCCCGCGCGCGGATCGATGATCAGATACGGGCGCTTGCGCACGTCGACGCCCACGCCTTGGAGCGGACGAAGTTGCAGCAGCGCATAGTTGACCGGCCGCTCGAACGTGCGGCCGTCGAGCAGCATGTCGTATTCGAAATGCAGCACCGGCGTCGGACCGCTGACGCTGCGTTCGACGAATTCGTTGCCGCGCCGGTATAGCGTGTCCCAGAAGAGCAGCGAACGCTGCGCGGCATCCACCGCGTATTGCCACGCGCTGAGCGGATCGAATGGCGCGGGCATCGCGCTTGCAGTCGGCGCGCCATCGTGATCGAGGCCGAGCGTTTCGGTGACCCGTTCGTTCAGATGCTGCTGCGCGATTTGCGTGCGCTTTTGCAGCACGCGGGTGATTTTCGAGGCAATGTCCTGGCTTTGTGACAACAGCGTTTCAGCGTCCATCGGAAGACTCCTGAAAGGTGCGCGTCACGATCGCTGCGGACGCACGCGCCGTGCATCGATTGAATCGTGGATTTGGCCCTGGCCTGTGGCAATCGGACCAAGGTCTTATTATGCGCGCGACCCAGCGCGGCACCCGGGGTCGGGCGCCGTGCGTGTCGACGTGGCGCGCCGCGACGAGTCATTGAGCGGGGCTCGCCTGCACGGCGGCGGCGATATCGCGGCTCACCGAGGCGAGCGCGCGATCATGCGCGGCGATGATCGGCTCGAAGCCGGGACCGGACACGCTCTCGCGAGCGACCGAGCGGCCGGTGACGGCGCGGATCTTGCCGGGCGGGCGCACGGCCCAAAGCACGTCGACGGTGACGTCGCGCCCCGGCACGGACTCGAAGCGCATCACGTCGATCCGCACGCGCCAGACGACGGACGGATCGCGTACCGCATCGAACACCGAAACCTGCTGCGAGTTCAGCAGTGCGCCGAGGTCGGCCGCGATCACACGGCCGATGTCGCCACCGAGCGGCTGCGCCCAGCGGTCGAATTCGTTGACCTCGACCTCGTTGTTGCCGATCCGCGTGACGATCTGCGGCCGGTCGACGATCTCGGGAATCGTGACCGGACCGATCACGGCCGCGATCGGCCGGCTCGCGCCGGTGCCGCTCAGCGATTCGTCGGGGCTCAGCGTGTAGAAGTTCGTCGCCGGCGACTTGCAGGCGCCGAGCAGAGCGGCGGCGAGCGCGAGCATCAGGCAGGCTGTGAGGCGGACCGTGAAGCGGGCCGAAAAGCGGGGCAATAAGCGGGGCAACAAACGGACCGTCGCATCTGTCATGGCTTCTTGCCCTCCGACTTGCCGCGCACGAGCGATTCCGGATGCTGCGCCAGATAGTCGGCCAAGGTGCGCAGCGACGCCGCGGTGCGCGTCAGTTCACGCATCGCGTCCTCCGTCGATTGCTGCAGCGACGAGTCCGGCTGCAACGCGGCATTCGCCGAATCGAGCGTGGATTGCGCCGACAGCAGCGTGTCGAACGCTTTCGGCACGACCTGGGTGTGAAGCTGCCCGAGCATCGCGTTGGTGGTGCGCAGCGTCGAGCGCGCGTCCTTGCCGATATCCTCGAACGGGATGTTGTTGACCTTGGTCAGCAGTCGCGAGACCGAGTCCTGCAGCGATTGCAGCGTGCGCGGAGTCGCGGGCATTTCGGGCGGCGTCTTGCTCCAGTCGATCGACGCCTTCGGCGCGTCGGGGAAAAAATCCACCGCGAGATAGAGCTGGCCCGTCAGCGGATTGCCGCTTCTCAACTGGAAGCGCAACCCGCGCTCGACGAGGAAGTTCGCAAGCGCGCGCGGGTCCGCGGTAAGCCGTCCGCCGTCGCCGGCGCCGTCGTTCCGATAGCGCGACGTGAACCGCTCCGGATAAAGATTGATTTCGACCGGAATGCTGAACTGGCGCGTCTTCGGATCGAAGCGCGTGTAGATCGCCGTCACTTCCCCGATCACGACGCCGCGGAAATCGACGGGCGCGCCGACCGTCAGACCGCGTACCGAATCGGTGAAATTCACCACGTACTTGTCGACGATGCGATCGTGCTGCTCCATCGCGTCGGCGCGCCTCGGGTACAACTCGAACCGGGTGCCGCTATCGGCGCTCGTCTCCACCTGCGATCCTGGCGGCGATTCGAACGCGATCCCGCCGATGATGATCGACACGATCGACTGCGTTTCGAGGCGCAAGCCGTTGCTGTCGAACGACATGTCGACACCGCTCGCGTGCCAGAAACGCGTGTCGGTTCTCACGAACCGGTCATAGGGCGCGTTGACGAACACCTTCACCGTGACGCCACGGCCGTCCGGGTCCAGGTGGAACGACGAGACCTGGCCCACCTGGATTCTGCGGAAAAAGACCGGCGTGCCCACGTCGAGCGAGCCGAGTCCAACTCCGTGCAACGTGTACTCCTGCCCCGGCACGTCGCTCGCGATCGCGGGCGGCTCCTCGAGGCCGACGAAGCTGCGGCGCGCTTTCGGCGAATTGCCGACATCGACGTCGATATACGAGCCCGACAGCAGCGTGCCGAGCCCCGACACCGTGCCGCCCGAAATGCGCGGACGCACGACCCAGAAGCGCGTGTTGTCGACGAGCAGGTCCGACACGTCACGCGTCACCTCGGCCTTGGCCACCACGCGCTTGTGATCCGGCGTCAGCGATACCGCTTCGACCACGCCGATGTCGACGTCCTTGAACTTGAGCTTCGTCTTGCCTGCTTCGAGACCGTCACCGGTCTTGAAGCTGATACTGATCTGCTCGCCGCGCTCCATCACCGCCTTCACCGCGAGCCAACCGCCGATCAGGATCGCGACGATCGGCACGAGCCAGACCAGTTGCATCCGCCAGCGCGAGCGCGGTACCGGCTCGGCGGCGGGCAGCTCGGGCTCTTCAGTCGGAGTGGACACGTTCGGTCTCCATAGCGTCCCACATCAGGCGCGGATCGAAGGCCATCGCGGCGAGCAAGGTCAGCACGACGACCGCGCCGAACGCGACCGCCGCCGGGCCGGCCTTGATCGTCGCGAGCGCCTGGAACTGCACCAGCGCGACCAGCATCGTGATCACGTAGATATCGAGCATCGACCAGCGCCCGATCAGCTCGATCAGCCGATAGATCCGCGTGCGCTGCCCGGGTAGCCATTGCCAACGAAGCTGCGTGGACAACGCGAGATAGCCGATGCCGAGAATCTTCAGCATCGGCACCGCGATGCTCGCGATGAATACGAGCACCGCGAGCGGCCATGAGCCCGATACCCACAGATAGACCACGCCGCTCAGGATCGTGTCCTTCTGCGAGCCGAACAGCGAACTCGTGTCCATCACGGGCAGCACGTTGGCCGGAATATAGAGCACCATCGCGGCGACCAGATACGCCCAGGTCCGCGACAGGCTCGCGGGCTTGCGCTGATGCAACGGCGCCTTGCAGCGCGGGCAGACATGCTTGCCCGCGCCGCCGGGCTGCTTGAGCAGCAGGCCGCATTCTTCGCACAGCACGAGCCCGTAGGCAGACGCCGTGATGGCGTTGCGGCGCACGCGGATCGGCGGCAATTGCCAACCTTGCGCGCCACGCGCCGCCGTGATGCGCGACCACACTTCGCGCGGATCGAACGTCGCCGCCGCGGCCGCGAGCAGCAGCATCAGCGCGATGAACGACCACAGCGCGGTGCCCGGCACCACCTTCGCGATATGCGCGAGCTTGACCAGCGCGACCAGCAGACCGAGGATCAGCACCTCGGTCATGCCCCACGGCCGCGCGAGCTGAAACACGCGAAAGAACTCGACCGGGCGCCACGGTGCGCGCCCGAAGTGCAGCGGCAGCAGCAGCCACAGCATCGCCGCGGTTTGCAGCACCGGCGTGACGATCGTCGTGAGGCCGACCAGCAACGCGAGCGGCCACGCGCCGTGGGTGTACAGCATGCGCACCGAACCCGCGAGCGTCGTCTGCACGAGATTGCCGTTCAGCGACAGACCGACGATCGGAAACGCGTTCGAGATCACGAGCAGCACCGCCGACGCGCACGAGAATGCGAGCGCATACTCGGGCCCGTTCGAGCGTCCGCGCCTGAGCTCCGCGCGGCAACGCTGGCAGCGCAACGCATTGCCGGCGGCGGGCGGCGCGCCGAGCTGAAGCAGGTCGCACTCTTCGCACGCGATCAGCTCGTTGCCCGTCATCTCGCCGCCTCCACTGCACCCGACGTTCCACCCGGCGCGGTCAAGTTCTGCGAGGCCGGCGCCATCGCTGGCGACGCTTGCGGCGCGGCCGGCGGTGCAGTCATTTTTTCCGCCTCGGCCACCCAGCCGCCGCCCGTCGCCTTGTAGAGCGTGACGTACGAGGCCAGCACCGCGCCTTGGGTCTGCGCATAGCTCAATTGCGCGTTGAACAGGCTGCGCTCCGCATCGAGCACTTCGATATAGCTCGTATAGCCGCCTTCGTAACGCTGCCTCGCGAGGTGCGCATACGTGACCAGCGCTTCGACCTGAAGGTTTTGCGCATCGAGTGCCTGATGTGTCTTCTGCACGGAGAGCAACGAGTCCTCGACCTCCTGAAACGCCACCTGGATCGCCTTTTCATACGAGTACAGCGCTTCCTGCTGGCGCGCTTCGGCCTGATGCACCTGGCCGGTGATGTTGCCCGCCGTGAAGATCGGCTGCGTGACGCTGCCCGCAAACGACCACGCGCGCGCCGGTCCGGTGAACAGATTCGAGAACTGCGCGCTGACCGAACCGAACAGCCCGGTCAGCGAAATCGACGGGAAGTACAACGCGCGCGCCGCGCCGATCAGCGCGTTTTGCGCGACCAGCGTCTGCTCGGCCTCCAGCAGATCGGGACGGCGTTCGAGCAGTTCGGACGGCAGCCCCGCGGGAATCGGCGGCGTGCCCATCTGCGCCAGCTCACGGCCGCGCAGAATCGCGCCGGGATTCCTGCCGATCAACACCGACAACGCGTCTTCCTGCTGGCCGATCTGCGCTTCGAGCTGCGGCACCGTGACCTGCGCGGCTTGATACTCCGACTGGCTTTGCGCGAGTTCCATCTGCGAGACCTCGCCGTAGCGGAAACGCGCCTCGAACACGCGCACCGATTCCGCGCGGCTTTGCACGGTCTCCTTCGCGATCTCGAGCTGCCGGTCCAGACTGCGCAGATTGATATAGGCCGAGGCGACCGAGCTGACCAGCGTCAGAATCGTCGCGCGGCGGCCCTCTTCGCTGGCGAGCAGATTCGCGCGCGCCGCCTCGGTTTCGCGGCGCACCTTGCCGAACAGATCGAGTTCCCAGGACACCGCCAGGGTCGCTTCGAACTGGTTGTAGACGGGGCTCACGCCCTTGGGCACCGTCACGGCTTCGACCTGCGAGACGCGTTGGCGCGACGCCTCGGCGCCTGCCGAGACTTGCGGGAACAGCCCGGAACGCGTGGTCACGAACATCCCGCGAAACTCGTCGACCCGGGCGGCCGCGACCTTCACGTCGCGGTTGTCCTGCAGCGCGGTGGCGATCAGCTGATCGAGCACTGGGTCCTGAAACTGCTCCCACCATACGGCGTTGGCGATGCCCGCGGCCTCGCCCTGGGCGAAACGATAGGTGGCGGGCACCTCGACCGCCGGGCGTTGGTAGTTGGGGCCTAGCAGGCATCCGCTCAGCGCGAGCAGCATGACGGAGGCGAGCAGACGGGTCGGTGCCGTGCCGCGCATGTCATTCACCTTCCCGCGGCGCAGACGGCGCCTCGCTCGACGCACCGGGCCCGGCCACCGCCGAGGGCTCCCGTCCCGCGCCGCCACTGTGCTGCGCGTCCGGCGTCGACTTTTTGCCTCCCTTCGAGCGCGACGACATCGATTCGAGCAGGTAATAGAACATCGGGATGAAAAACACCGCGATCGCCGTCGCGCCCAGCATCCCGCCGATCACACCGGTACCGATCGAATGGCGGCTGTTCGCCGATGCGCCCGTCGCGATCGCGAGCGGCACGCAGCCGAGAATGAACGCGAGCGAGGTCATCACGATCGGACGCAGCCGTTCTTCCGCGGCGGTCATCGTCGCGTCGAGGACCGATGCGCCGCCCTCGCGGTTGAGCACCGCGAATTCGAAGATCAGGATCGCGTTCTTCGCGGCGAGCGCGACCAGCATCGTCAGCCCGATCTGGAAGTAGACGTCGTTGGACAGCCCGCGCAGCATGATCGCGAGCAGCGCGCCGAACAGCGCGAACGGCACCGCCATCAGCACGCCGAACGGCAGCGTCCATTTCTCGTACTGCGCGGCGAGGATCAGGAACACCATCACGAGACCGAATACGAACACGAGACCGGAGGTGCCGCCCGACTGCCGCTCTTCGAACGCTTCGCCGCTCCACGCGACGTCGTAGCCGTCCGGCATCTGCGCGGCGAGCTCTTCGAGCGTGGAGATTACCTGCCCGGAGCTAAAGCCGGGCGCCGCATTGGCCGTGATCTTGACGGCCGGAAAGTTATTGAACCGGGTGACGAGGTCCGGGCCCGTCACATAGCGATAGGTCGCCAACGCCTTGATCGGCACCATCGTGCCGTTGGTGCTGCGCACGAAGATCTGATCGAGATCGGTCGGCTTCAGGCGATATGACGGCTCCGCCTGCAGGATCACCTGCCACAGCCGGGCCGCGCGGTTGAACTGCGACACATATAGCGAGCCGAACATCGTCTGCATCGCGCTATAGACGTCTTCGACCGGCACGCCGAGCGTCTCCGACTTGTCGCGATCGACGTTGACCATCAGTTGCTGCGACGACGCATTGAATGTCGACGTCACGCGAGTCAGTTCCTTGCGCGCCCGCGCTCTCTGCAAAAACTGCTCGACCACGCCCGCGAGCTGCGAGATGTTCCCGTCACCCTTGCTCTGGATCCACACCTCCGTGCCGCCCGTCGTGCCGAGCCCCGGAATCGACGGCGGATTGACCGGCAGTACGATGCCCTCCTGCACGTTCGAGAAGTACTTATACGCGTCGAGCAGAAGCGCGCGCGCATTCTGCGTCCTGATGTTGGCCCGCGTGTAGCGTTCGTCGAAGCTCTTCAGACCGACGAAGAATGTGCCGGCATTGTTCTTGTTCTGACTGTCGAGCAGGCTGAACCCATCGATCGTGGTGATGCTGCCCACCCCGTCTCGCTCCTTGAAGTAGTCGGTGACGCGTTGCGATACCTGGCCGGTGCGGTCGAGGCTCGCGGCGTCCGGCATGATGACCGCGCCGAGCAGATAGCCCTGGTCCTCGGGCGGCAGGAACGCGGACGGAATCGAGCGCACCATCAGCACCGAGAGCGCGATCAACGCCACGAAGAACACGAGCCCCATGATGCAGCGCTTGATGACCACTTTGACCGCGCGCGTATAGCCCGCCGTCATGCGGGCGAACTGGTTGTCGAACCAGCGGAAAAAGCCCTTTTTCTCGTGGTGCGCGCTCTTGAGCAGCAACGCGGCGAGCGCCGGCGACAAGGTCAGCGCGACGATGCCGGACAACACCACCGAAATCGCGATCGTGATCGCGAACTGCTTGTACAACTGCCCGGTGATGCCACCGAGAAACGCAACCGGCACGAACACCGCGCACAGCACCAGCACGATCGCCACGACCGGTCCGGCGACTTCGTCCATGGCCATTTTCGCGGCTTCTTTCGGCGACAGCTTGTGCACCGTCATATTGCGCTCGACGTTCTCGATCACCACGATCGCATCGTCGACGACGATGCCGATCGCGAGCACCATGCCGAACAAGGTCAGCATGTTGATCGAAAAGCCCACCAGCAGCATGAACATGCAGGTGCCGACGATCGACACCGGCACCGCGACGATCGGAATCAGCGTGGCACGCAGGCTTTGCAGGAACACGAACACGACGATCACGACGAGCACCAGCGCTTCGAAGAACGTGTGGATCACGTCCGAGATCGACGCCCGCGTAAACTCGGTCGTGTCCATCGCGATCTCGTAGGTCATGCCTTCGGGAAACGACTTCTTCAGCTCCGCGAGCGTCTTGCGCACCTGCTTCGACACTTCGAGCGCATTGGCGCCCGGCTGCTGATACACGGCCAACACCGTGGCCGGCTTGCCCTGGAAGCGGCTGCGAATCGAGTAGTCCTTCTGGCCCAGCTCGGCGCGGCCGATGTCCTTCAGGCGCACGATCGCCGCGCCGCCGCTCGCCGCGCGCACGATGATGTTGTCGAACTGCGACGGCTCGGCGAGGCGCCCCGTGGTCGTGACCGCGAACGACTGCTGCACCGCCGAGCCCGTTGGCGACTGTCCGATGCTGCCGACCGCGAACTGCTGGTTCTGGTTCGAGACGACCTTTTGCACGTCGGCGGCCGTCACGCCCAGTTGCGCCATTCGATCCGGCTTCAACCATATTCGCATCGCGTAGTCTGGATTACCGAATATGGACGACTGGTTCGCGCCGGGAATCCGCTTGATCGCGTCGAGTACGTAGATGTTCGTGAAGTTCGCGATGTAGGTCGCGTCGTAGCGGTCGGTGGGCGAATAGACCGCGATCACCATCATGAATGCCGACGACTTCTTCTGGACCTGAACGCCTTGCGACTGCACCGAGCTCGGCAGTTGCGGCAGTGCGAGATTCACGCGGTTCTGCACGTCGACCTGGGCCAGTTCGGGATTCGTGCCGATGTTGAAGTACACGTTGAGCGTAAAACTGCCGGTCGACGAACTGGACGAGTTCATGTAGATCATGTTGTCCGCGCCGTTGACCTGCTGCTCGATCGGCGCGGCGACGTTGTTCGCGACGACCTCGGCGCTCGCGCCCGGGTAAGTCGCGGACACGGTGATCTGCGGCGGCGTGACGTCCGGGTATTGCGCGACCGGCAGCGCGAACATCGCAATCGCGCCGCCGAGCGTGATGACGATCGAGATGACCGACGCGAAAATCGGCCGGTCGATGCAGTAGCGCGAGATATTCATGTGGGCGCCCCGTCACTCGGCGGCGGGCGCCGCCGCCGCGCCACTTTGCGATGCAGCCGTCGCCACGGCCGCCGAGTCCTTGGCCGGCGGCAGCTCCTTGACGATCTTCAGCTGCGAATCCGCGGTGACGCGCAGCGCGCCATCCACGACGATGCGCTCGCCCGCCTTCAGTCCATCGGACACGAACCAGTTGTCGCCCTGCCACTCGCCGACTTCGATGACCCGCTGATGCGCCTTCGCATCGTTACCCACGACCCACACGAAGTGACTCTTCGCGCCCTGCAACACCGCGCGCTGCGGCACCAGCGTCGCGTTGGGCCGGATCGCACCGCCGACGCGGGCCTTCACGAACTGCCCCGGACGCAAGGTGTATTTCGGGTTCGCAAAGGTCGCGCGCACGAGGAAGGTTCCCGTTTCCGTGTTGAACGCAGGGTTCGCGAAGTCGATCTGGCCCTGCTCGGCATAAGGCGTGCCGTCGGCGAGAATCAGATGCACGGAGAAATTGTTGTTCGGCGGAAAGCGCAGCTGTCCGGCCGCGATTTCGTCGCGGTACTTCAGCATCTCGTTCTCGGAAATGCTGAAGTTCACCCACATCGGGTCGAGCTGGTACACGTAGGTCAGCAAGCTGCTGTTGCCGGTTGCCGTCACGTAGCTGCCATCCTGCTGACGCGCGAAGCTCGACAGCCCGTTCAGCGGAGACTTGATCGTGGTGTAGCCGAGGTTCAGCTGCGCGGTATCGACTTCGCCCTGCGCGGCGAACACCGCCGCGGCGCTTTGCTTCTCGTTGCCGACAGCGTCGTCGAGATCCTTCTTGCTCAACGCGTTCTGCGCCGCCAATGGTTGCACGCGCGCGAGATTGGCCTTGGCGACTTCGAGACGCGCCTGCTGCTGGGCCAGTTGCCCTTTCGCGGTCTGCAGCGCGGCCTCGAACGGCTTGCGGTCCATCTGGAACAGCGTCTGTCCCGTCTTGACCAACGTTCCTTCGGTGTACATGCGCTTGTCGAGAAAGCCGTCCACCCGCGAGCGGATCTCGACTTCGCGCGAACTCTGGGTTTGCGCGGTGAATTCGAAGTCGACCGGCGTGTCCTGCTGGACGACCGTCATCACGGTCACTTCCGGCACGGCGGCCACCTGCGGTGGCGCTTCCTTCTTGCACGACGCGAGCAGCGTGAGCAGCGTCAGTGCCGCGACGACGGCGAGCAACGGGAGAGGGCCGCGAGAATCCGGCCGCGGCGAGGCCAAACACACGGGTACGGTTTTCATCGCGCACTCCGCCTGATTACAAAGGCGTGCAGTTGCCGAACAGCACGAAGGCATCGTTTCTGTTCGCGATCATCAGCGTCATCTCGCCGTCCGTCGAATCGACGGCCAGCGTCCAGCCAAAGCCCATCTCATTGCCAAGCATCACGAGCTGATCCGCCTCTTTGGTAACCGAGAGCATCGGCGTCGTGTGCGCAGGGCCGACGACCGCGCGTTTGTCGAAGTCGAGCGTGAGGAATTTCGGCAGACCGAGATCCGCGGGCAACGCGCGCGTGCAAGCGATCCCCGGATCGCAGGCGTGCGCGTCGATCGTCGCGCACATCAGCCGCTTGCTGCCGTCGAAGTCCGCCGCGCCCACCTGCATCGCAGCGGTACCGAGAAGAATCGCGAGACAAACCGAAATTGATTTCATCACTTGCGCTCCCGCTCTTATCCTTGAACGCTGCCGCGCTCCGCGCGGCGCAGCCGGCGTTCGGTTCGACGCTTGGATTGAGTTCAGTTTGGTGATCCGAAGAAACGGCGGCAATCGGACCTTGGTCTCATATCTTCTGGTGCGAAGGCGCGCGTTCAGGGTGTCGGCGGCGGACCGCCGATGGCCACCTCGACCGCCTTGAACAGAATCGCGCTGGTGAAAGGCTTGCGCAGATACGCGGCCGCGCCGGCCGCGAGCGCGGCCTGGCGGACGGAGATATCTTCGTAGGCGGTAATCATGATGACCGGCACCCCCATTTGCGCGAGCTGACGCTGGACTTCCAGGCCGTTGGTTCCCGGCATCTGGACGTCCAGAATCACGCAGGCAGGCCGATACGACGGAATTGCCGCAAGCGCATTCAAGAACTCGTCACCGCTGCAAAACGTCTCCGCCCTGATACCTTCGGAATGCAGCAAACGCTTGATAGCTCGGCACACCGACTCGTCATCGTCGACCACCGCAACGAATTGGTTAGGGTTGACCATATGACAACGCGAACGCGCGGCCGCTCCGGAAAGGGGACCTCTGATGCCTTAGCGTACTGGTTGAAACCCCAATGAGATATAAGACTTTGGTCCACTAGCGGTGCCGGTCAGCGCCGCTAAAAGTGGCAGCGCAACGCGGGAGCCGGGCGATTATTCTTCGTCGGCCGTACAAAAGCCGCCCTTTCGCAGCAGATGAACGAGTTCGACGATCGATCGGGCCTTCATCTTCTCCATCACGCGGGCCCGATGAATCTTGATCGTTTTTTCGGCCGCGCCCAGATCGCTCGCAACCTGTTTGTTCAGACGGCCGGTCACGACGAGCTCCATCACTTCGCGCTCGCGGCGGGTCAGATGCCGCATGCGCTCTTCTATTTCCTCGCGTTCGTGGCGGCGCCTGCTTTCCACGCATGCGCGCGCGAGCGCGCGATCCACCGCGGCGAGCAACAGCGAGTCGCGCACCGGCTTGGGCAGGAAGTCGACGGCTCCGCCTTTCATCGCGTCGACGCTCGAGCCGATGTCGCCGTGGCCGGTCAGAAAGACAATCGGCAGCAGCTGATCGAGCTTGCGCTGCACTTCGAGTCCCGTCATGCCCGGCATCTGCAGATCGAGAACGAGGCAGGCCGGCATGTTCGTCAAATCGGCTCGTTCGAGAAAGGCCTCGGGACTGTCGAAGCATTCGACCTGGTAGCCGGACGCGCGCAGCAAGCGGGCGAGCGCGCTGCGCACGCTGCCGTCGTCGTCGACGATGAAGACGCGAGTGTTGGTCTGGTTCATGATGATCAGGGCACGAGTCTCTGTCGGATATCGGTCGCGACGGGAAGCGTGACGTGAAACGATGCCCCTTTGCCCTCGTTGTTTTCCGCCCACAGCCGGCCGCGGTGCGCCATGACGATCGTGCGGCTGATCGACAGGCCCAGCCCGAGCCCCTGCGGTTTGGTGGTGAAAAATGGCCGGAAAATCCTTTCCATGCTGTCGACGTCGAGGCCCTGGCCGCAATCTTTTACCGTTATCCGTATCAGCCCGTCCGCTTCCTCGCGCACCGTCGTTTCGACGCGGCGCTCCGCGGCAGGGCAAGCCTTGACCGCGTCGAAAGCATTCAGCAGCAGGTTCAGGATCACCTGCTGAAGCTGAACCTTGTCGCCGCAAATCAGCGCCAGATTCTCCGGGATGTCGAAGCTCGTGTGCACGCCGCGTGTCAACGCATCGCTATGCACGAGCATCGCGGTGTCGCGCACGACGTTGCCGGCGTCCAGCAACTGCAACTCGACATCGCCTTTGCGCACCAGGGCGCGGATCTTCTGCAGCACGTCGTTCGCGCGGCAATTGTCGGCCACGATGTCTTCGAGCGCTTCGCGCAGCTCCACGACGTTGGTGGTCTCCGAATCCAGGAATTTGCGTGCGGCCTGCGCGTTGAAGAGGATCGCGGTAAGCGGCTGCTTCAACTCGTGTGCGAGCGATCCGGCGAGTTCGCCCAACGAAGAAACGCGCGCGAGGTGCGCGAGATCCCTCGTATTTCCATCGACTTCGCCGCACGCACTGCAATCCGATATCGCGGTGATCCGCAATTCCTGATCGTGCACGCGGCATCGGGTGGTCTCCGCCTCCGCGTGAAAGCCGCCGCCATCGCGCCGCCGCGCGATCAGACTCTGCGTGGTCGTGACGCCGAGTTGCAGCTTCGCGCCACGATTGCCTCGACTCGACCGATCGGCGTTGAAGCCGTCGATCGGAAACAGCCTGGCGCTCGGCGCGCCGACCAGCTCTTCGCTCGTGTAGCCGAACAGTTGCGCCGCCCGCGCGTTCGCGAAAATGATCTGGTCGCGCTGATCGATCGTGACGATCGGCACCGGCAACATTTCGAGCATCTCGCACAGCGGCACTCTCGCGTCGAGCATGCGCCGCGTGCCGCTATCGCCTTCGCCTCGCAACCATGACGAGCAGGCGGCGACATAGCGCCGCCATGCCGGCAAGCCGGACGGCGGCTCGCAGGTATCGCGGGGACTCTGCCGGCTCGACACGCCGGTGATATTTCGAGCGGTCTGAAACCGATGATGCCTGGGTGAAGACTGTCTGGAACGGTCGTGCCCGGATAGCGGAGGACCGTCGTTGCGCGCATTGTCGATCTGCGACGGGTTGCTTTGACCCATGTGGCGCGGTTGCGCGTGCAGCGCCGTGAGGATTCCCGCTACCCCGATCGCCAGGTGTCTGCCATGCACGATCAGATTAATCATTGGCACCTCCGGGTCCAGTGCGAACGGATTCCGTACAACTGCGACGTCTTTATCGTTGGGCTTCGAACCAAATAATCGACTTCACAATCGGTACTTCGCACGTCTGGTGCTGGAAGTCAGTATAGGATATCCAGAATCAATTACCGACAGGAGACCGTAATTTATGCCACTTACTCGGGAAACTACTCAATGGTTTTTTGCATTGTCCGCCATCAACCGGCAAATGGCGACCCAGTTTGTTAGGCAGTTAATTATTGCTGGCCCGGAGTGCCGGCCCATCCACACGCGCACAAGGTTAGCAAACCAGCAACGTCGCCGTTTGGAGCCGCAATGCTTTCTCTCTGGGCGATAGCGCTTTCAAATGGAAACTTCAACGGTAAAGTTTTCATGCAGTGCGAATTAATGAGCCAGCGGGTAGGCCCGACGCCAATTCTGCAATTTAGTTAATCTCCCGGAAATATGTTTTTGACGCAAGTCAAGCTTTTATCCCGATATTCCACGCGGTGAATATCTGCTTTCATCAACCGCGAAAAATAAATCTATGCCAGGAAGATGAGGAACCCGAGTTTCGGTTTCGTCTTTGGTCAGTGCAGATCAAAGGCGGCGTCGCCGGGAGCCGCGAGCGCAGCTGGCTCGCAGCGTTTCGTGAGAACAACGGGAAGGATGAGGGGGACCGGCTGAGGTGGGTCCGCCAAAAACCATGCTCGGCGCGTCGCCGCACCAAAGCATGCGACGCGCCGCCGGGTGACGGCGTCATGACGATCGATCGAATGGCGCTGCTTGCCGCGTCCGGTTACAGATTCAGACGCGTAACCTTGGTGCCGGCCACCGACACGTCGGCCATCAAGCCCGCATTGGTCAAGACCATCGCCACGACCTCGGCGGTCGCCGACGAGGTATCGATCGCGCCGTTAGCCCCGACTTTCAGCAGCGAAACCGACGCATCGGCGCCCGCCGACCAGCCCTTCGAGTTGCGGAATTTGTCGAGCGAAGCCTGCGTCATGAACAGGAAGAACACGGCGGTCGACTGCGCGCCGGCCTGCAATCCGAACGAAGCCGCGGCGGTACTGTAATAGCCGACCGTCGCTCCCCCGACGCGCAATGCGCCTTCACCGTACTCGCCACCGACGATGAACGCCGCCTTCTTCACCGAAGGAAACACCAGCACGCCCGGCGCTTTCGATACGAGCTCGTGCGAGCCTTGCACCGTATCGAACAATTTCGACAGCGCACCGTTCACGGCCGCGTCGATCTCCTGCCGTTTGGCGGCGTCGGTAGTGGCGCTTTCGCCACTGCCTCCGGTCGTCGTGCAACCCGCCAAAGCCAGACTCGCTGCCATGGATGTTAGCGCGAGCGTGTGCACAAAGTTCCGTCTGTTCACTTTCGACTCCGTTCTGGTTACGATCCGAGTCGCCAGTCGTGATGTCTGGAAGCCTCGATCTTTTTTCTCTGCCGTGAAGCGGCATAGCCGCCCAAGGAACCATCAATGCCACCGCCGCGCGTCGATCTTCCGAGCGCATGTAGCGAGCATTGGAAGCGTCGCTCTTAAGTTACCGGAGCGACGACTACAACGCTTGCAGATACATGATGTCACGCTGAAACCGCTGCGGAATCGGACCTTGGTCTTACAGGTAGCGCAATGCGGATGCTGGGCGAAACGCGAAGCCAGAGGACATCGATCATCCGCCGAGCGCGATGATCGCCATGGTCAGCAGCACGCCGACCACCGCCATCGCAAGGCCGGCGTGCCAGCCGCGAAATCCCGCGTAATGGCCCAGCGCCACGCCGCTGCCGAATAACATCACGATGGTCAATACGCGAGAGACGATCAGCGCCGTCGGCACGTGCGTGAACAGCACGAAGGGCAACGCGACCGGGAACGTCGCGGCAACCACGAGCACGAAGATAGCCGCGGCGGCGACGAAATCGTCGCGCACGAATATGGCTCGCTGCGGCAGATCCGGCCGCGCGGCAACACGCCTGCGGATCGACTCCAGCTCCGTATCGCCGATCAACGGCTTGAGCCATGACGCCATCGCATCGCGAAGCGCCCGAACGCCCGCGGCCGCATCCGGCTCACTTCGCACGGAATGCGCAACCGTCATACGTCTGCCGCGAGACACCAGCGTACGCACGAGGTACATCACCGCGTCCGCGAGACCCCAGGCAAGATTGCAGCCGAACGCAGTGTAGAACATCTTGTGCCCCGCGTCCGCACTCGCGCCGACGGCCGAGACGGTACCGACGAAGGTCAGCGCCATGAAGAGGCCGAAACATAACTCGCACACTCGATCGACGACATCGAGGACCGGCTCCCTATCGCCGACGTTTTCCCGCTCCGTGTGACCGGTGGCATCCATGAGGCCTCCCGTGGCGATGGCGTCGAACTATCCCGCGCGCCTTGCCGGCATATGGACGAGGTACCGCGAGGACAGTCGGATCGGGCTCGCGCGAGCAAACGCCCAGAGCATACAGCGCGCCCTGTACCGACGATATTGGACCAAGGTCGTATGGCCCTGCTTCGCGCCGCGCTCTACCTTGGGAATGGATCATTGCGCAGTACCCTGGAACAGTCCGCGCTGGGGAGAAGAGTATGACCAGAACGAAGTCGGAAAACGGGCAGCCCGAGAAAGACAGGTCGCTGTCGTACAAGGAGTATCGCAAGGCGTTGTTCGATCTGCATGTCGAGCTCGTCAAGCTGCAGGAATGGGTCGTGCAAACGGGAGCGAAGATCTGCATCGTCTTCGAGGGTCGTGACGGCGCGGGCAAAGGCGGCACGATCAAGGCGATGACCGAGCGCGTCAGTCCGCGCGTGTTCCGCGTGGTCGCGCTTCCGGCGCCGAGCGAACGCGAAAAAAGCCAGATGTATATGCAGCGCTACGTGCCGCATTTGCCGGCCGCGGGCGAGGTCGTCATCTTCGACCGTAGCTGGTACAACCGCGCGGGCGTGGAGCGCGTGATGGGCTTTTGCTCCGAGGACGACGTGCAGAGCTTCTTCAAGGCGGTGCCGCTCGTCGAGCGGGCGATCGTTCATTCCGGGATCATCCTGCTCAAATACTGGCTGGAGGTCAGCCCCGAGGAACAGACTCGCCGGCTCGAAGCACGCATCAACGACGGCCGCAAGCTCTGGAAGCTGACCGACATGGACCTGAAATCCTATAGCCGATGGTATGACTACTCGCGCGCCCGCGATGAGATGCTCGCGGCGTCGGACACCGACTTCGCTTCGTGGTACCTGGCGAACTCGAACGACAAGCGGCGCGCGCGGCTGAACATCATCAGCGACATGCTTCAGAGGATTCCGTATAAGCAGCCGGCCCGCAAGAAAGTCTCGCTGCCGAAACGGCAAAAGCCGGACGGCTATAAGGAACCAGACTATCCGTTTAAATATGTGGCCGAGCGGTATTGATGAGGCAGGTGTTGCTCGCCTCACCTCGCTAGAACGACTCGTTGAACGGGCGCAGGTCGATTTCCTGCGACCACGCGCTGCGTCCCTGCTGATGCAGGTGCCAGTATGCTTCGGCGATGTCGTCGGGATTCAGCAGGCCGTCCGGGCCGCGTTCGGCCACGTATTGCGGCGCGGACGTGCGCAGACGTTCGCCGTCGATGCCGCCATCCACCACCACGTGCGCTACATGAATATTGCGCGGCCCGAACTCGCGCGCGAGGCTCTGCGTGAGCGAGCGCAAGCCGGCTTTGGCCGCGGCGAATGCGGCAAACGGCGGCCGCCCGCGCAGCGACGCGGTGGCGCCCGTGAACAGCAGCGAGCCTCGTCCTGCTGCCAGTAAGGCCGGCAACGACGCTCGCGCGAACAGAAAACCGCCAAGGGTGATGACGCGCCATGCCGCCTCGAACTGCTCGGCGCTCAATTCGAGCGTCGGTCCACGCGTTGCGCCGGCAGCGTTGAAAATCGCGACTTCGAGCGTGCCGTGGTCGGCGAGCTGGCGCGCAATGGCGGCGAGTTCGCTCTCGCTCGTCACGTCGCCGGGCAACGCATCGGCTTGCCCTCCGGCACGCCGGATTTCGTCGACGATCGTATCGAGCCGATCGCGCGAACGGCCCGTCACCGCGACGCGCAGACCCTCGCGAGCAAAACGACGCGCGAGCGCGGCCCCTAGCCCGGCGCTCGCGCCCACTCCGGCAATCCACGCGACACGCGCGTTCGCCGCGTTTCCGACGGCTTCAGTCATCGCACTCTCCGTTGGGTCGTAGCCGTGGCACGACAGGCGTCACGGCACCAAGTACATGCTTGCATGGTGTCATCAGCTTAGGCGAATTTCGTCGGATCGGCTGGCGAATCGGATTGTCGGAGTTGTCGAGCTGCCGCTGACTTTAAACGTAGGGCAGCGCTGCCTCGCAACCGGCTTCAACGAGGCTGCGGCGATAAGCGAAGGCCGCGAGCGGGTAGTCGAAGAAGAAGCGGCCCGTGTCGCGCTTCTGCACGTAGAACGCTTCGGCCTCGCATTGCGGCGTCGCAATTCGCAGCGTGCGCGCCCACGCGAACGCCAGCAGCATCCAGCCAAGCATCGCGAGATAGTCGTCCGCGACGCGGTAGGCCGTCTCCGGGTCTTGCGCATGGCGTGCCTTGATCACCCGCGTCGTGTTCCCGACTATCTCCGCGAGTTGTTCGAGCTTCGCACCCGCAGAACGAACCAGCGGATCGGATTCCTGGCACAAGCGCGCTTCGGCGCGCACGTGACGAAGCAGCATATCGAGGGCTCCAGCCCGGTCCGGCAGCACCTTCCGAACCAGCAGATCGATCGCCTGAATCTCGTTGGTGCCTTCGTACAACATCGACACGCGGCTATCGCGCAACGTCTGTTCGATGCCGTACTCGTGGATGTAGCCGTAACCGCCGAACACCTGCAATGCCTTCGATGCGGCGTCGAAACCATTGGCCGTAAAAAACGCCTTCGCAACCGGCGTGAGCAACGATGCGAGCTGCGCCGCCCGGTCCCGCTCGTCGGCATCGGCATGATGCGCGGCGATGTCGAGCCAATGCGCGGTCCAGTAACCGATCGCGCGCTCGCCTTCGACGATCGCCCGCAGCTCCATCAGAATCCGTCGCATGGCCGGATGAAACGCGATCGGCGCAGCCTGCCCCGCCGCGACGGTCGCGCCGGGCGGCACGCTGACCGCGCGCATCTGTGCGCGTTCCTGCGCGTAAGCATGCGCTCGTTGCCACGCGGTATGCGCATGCCCGAGGCCTTGCATCGCAACCTGCAGGCGCGCCGCATTCATCATCACGAACAGGCAGGCGAGGCCGCGATGCGGCTCCCCGACGAGCCAACCGAATGCGCGTTCGAAGCGCATCGTGCAAGTCGGGCTGCCCTTCAGGCCCATTTTCTTTTCGATGCCTTCGCAATGGACACCATTGGGCGAGCGCCCACCGTCGCCGTCTTCGAGCCATTCCGGGACGACGAACAGCGACAACCCTTTGGTACCGGATGGCGCATCGGGCAAACGGGCGAGCACCAGATGAACGATGTTCTCCGTCAGGTCGTGCGCGCCGCCGCTGATGAAGATCTTGCTGCCGTCAATGAAATACCCGCCGCTGCCCGGCGCTTCTGTCGCACGCGAACGGATCAGGCCGACATCGCTGCCGGCCTGGGGCTCGGTCAGACACATCGTCGACAGCCACTCGCCACTCGCGACTTTCGGCAGCAACTCTGTTTTCACGCGCTCGCTGCCATGCGTCTGCAAGCAGGCAGTCGCGCCGTGCGTGAGCCCAGGAGACATCAACCACGCATGATTGGCGCCCGCGAGCATTTCCTGCAGTGCGACGTCGAGAAGCTGCGGCAGGCCCTGTCCGCCGTGCTCGGCGTCGAGCGACAGCGTCGGCCAACCCGCTTTGACGAACTCCGCGTAGGACTCGCGAAAACCCGCGGGCGTCGTCACCTTGCCCGCATCGATACGACATCCTTCGAGATCCGCGCTCGCGTTCAGCGGCGCGATGCGCTCCTCGACGAAACGCGCCGCTTCCTCCAGCACCTGCTGCGCCGTCTGCGAGTCGAGGTCCTGCCAGTCGGGCACGTCGCGCCACCACGACGCGGCGTCGAGCCACTCGTCGATCGCGAAGCGCATGTCGCGCAGCGGCGCCTTATAAGTCAACGTCATTTCTTCGTGTCCCCGGACTAGCTGCCTTTGCGCGCATGGATCACCGTCGCGTCGGCTGGGTCGGCTTCGTGCATGGCTTCCACGAGCGCGGCGCGGTGCTGGAGCACGGCGCGCTGATTGATCGAGCCTTTGTCGGTGATCTCGCCCAGGTCGAGCGACGGCGGCACGCTCAGCAGGTGCATGCGGGCAATGAACGACGCACTGCCCGTCGCACTCCGATTCAGCCGCGCGACGAGTTCGCTGAAGAAATCGCGCACGGCGGCCGTGTTGAGCACCTCCTCCGCGCTCGCATCCGCGGGCGAACCCGCCAATGCGCGACACGCGTCGAGGCGCGGAAAAATCATCACGCCGACTTCGTCACGGTTCATCCCCGTAATGACCGCATCCTGAACGTAGGGCGCCCCTTCGCTGATGATGCGCGCGCGCATCGGCCCAACGCTGACGAAGGTTCCCGACGCCAGCTTGAAGTCTTCCGCAATGCGGCCATCGAACATCAGGCCCAGTTCCGGACGTTGCGGGTCGACGAAACGCACGGCGTCGCCGGTGCGGTAGTAGCCTTCGTCGTCGAACACGCTGCTCTGAAGCGCCGGCGATGCGCGCCAGTAACCGCCCATCACGTGAGGGCCGCGAAAGCGCGCTTCGAATTTGCCATCGACAGGCGCGATCTTGGCCTGGCACCCCGGCGGCGGCAAGCCGATATAGCCGGCGCACGATACGGGTCCCGTCGTGAACAGACAGGACGGGGCGGTTTCGGTCATGCCGAGCCCGGCCATGATGCGGATGCGTTCTCCGCAATGTTCGAGCGTCACGCGTTCGAGACGCTCCCACGCCGCCTGCGACAGACCGGCGCCCGCGAAGAAATACATCTTCACGCGTGAGAAAAACCGCTCGCGCAACACCGCATCCTTTTCCAGCGCGATGGTCAGTTCTTCCCAACCCTTCGGCACGTTGAAGTAGATGGTCGGCGCGACCTCTCGCAGATTGCGCAGCGTCTCGTCGAATTTGCCGGCGATGGGTTTGCCGTCGTCGATATAGAGCGTGCCACCGTTGTACAGCACGATGCCGACGTTGTGGCTGCCGCCGAACGTGTGATTCCACGGCAGCCAGTCGACGAGGACCGGCGGCTCGATGCCGAACTGCGGAAAGGTTTCGAGCAGCATCTGCTGGTTTGCGCCCAGCATGCGATGCGTGGTCGGCACGGCTTTCGGCAGGTTCGTCGAGCCGGACGTGAACAGGAACTTCGCAATCGTGTCGCCATTCACGCGCGCGTTGGCCGCGTCGACGTCGCGCGGGACGGTGTCGAGCAATGCTTCGAAGCGCGTCACCCCGGACGCGTTCGGCGCGGGCGCCGCGCTGACACGTTCAACTTCGCTATCCAGCGCGGCATCGAGCGCGGTTGTATATGCGCCGATATCGTCCGCGTAGACGAGACCCGGTTTGAGCAGTTCGAGGACATGGCGCAGCTTTCCGTAATCGCCCGACATCAACGAATAGGCCGGCGACACCGGTGCATAAGCGATACCGGCCCACATCGCGCCGAGTGCGAGCTGCATATGTTCGACGCTGTTGCCCGACAGGATCACCAACGGGCGCTCGGCGCTGAGATCGCGATCGAGCAGCGCCTGCCCGATCGCACGCGCGCGCTCGAGCATTTGCGCATAGGTGATGCCTTGCCACGCGCCATTGGCATCGCGTCGCGCGACGAGCAGCCGGTCGGGATGCGCGCGTGCGCCGCTCAGCAAGCGGTCGGTAAAGCGCTCCGGAAACGGGCCCAGAGGTTCAAGTGACTCGAGGTACCAGCAGTCGCCGCGTTTCTCGATCCGCGAGGAAGGCGCTCCGATGGCGACGCTCCGGTATCCGGTCGCCAGAGAGCTTGCGTGGCTGTGCTCCGATTCCAAAACCTGTCTCCTATGTCGACCAGAGTTAGCGCTTTAGCGCTTACTCTGGTCCCATGTTGGTTGTATCCCCTTTCCTATACCCGTGGGGCAAGGAAAAAAGGAGTCGCTGTCTCATGCAAGGATGGGGTGGCCGCAATCATTGCGGCCGGGACCCGACGCCTAGATCGGATAATGACGCGGGCTCGTCTGCACCGTGATCCAGCGCAACTCGGTGAACTCGGGAATCGACGCCTTGCTGCCGAAGCGCCCATAACCGCTCGCCTTCACGCCGCCGAACGGCATCTGCGCCTCGTCGTGCACGGTCGGGCCGTTGATGTGGCAGATGCCCGACTCGATGCGTTTCGCGACGTTCATCGCACGCGCAATATCGCGGCTGAACACCGCCGCCGACAAGCCATACTCGCTATCGTTGGCGACCGTCAGCGCCTCTTCATCGCCGTCCACGCGCTGTACCGTCACCACCGGGCCGAACGATTCGTCGGCATAGAGCTTCATCTCGCGGGTAACGTTCTCGACGATCACCGGCTGCATGATCGCGCCGTTCACCTCGCACCCGAGCGGCAGCTTCGCACCCTTTTCGCGGGCATCTTCGACGAGCGCGCGAATGCGCCGCGCGGCGGCTTCGCTCTCTAGCGTGCCGAGAATCGAGCCCGGCTGCGTCGGATCGCCTGCCTTCAGCGTGCGCGCTTTCGCGACGAGCTTCTCGACGAACGCATCGGCAACCTTGCGATCGACGATCACGCGTTCCGTCGACATGCAGATCTGGCCTTGATTGAAGAACGCGCCGAACGCGATACCTTCGACCGCGGCGTCGAGGTCCGCGTCGTCGAGCACGAGCACCGGCGCCTTGCCGCCCAGTTCGAGCAGCGCGGGTTTCAGATGGCGCGCCGAAAGCTCGGCGACGATGCGGCCGACCCGCGTCGATCCGGTGAAATTCACGCGCTTCACGGCGGGATTCGCGACCAGACGCTCCACGATCGCGGGCGCATCTTCCGGCGCATGCGTGAGCACGTTGACGACGCCTTCGCCGAGACCCGCGTCGTTCAGCACTTCGCCGATCAGCGCATGCACGCCGGGACATCCTTCCGACGCCTTCAGCACGACCGTGTTGCCGCACGCGAGCGGCATCGCGAGCGCCCGCGTCGCGAGAATCACGGGCGCGTTCCACGGCGCCATGCCGAGCACGACGCCGCACGGCTGACGCACGGCCATCGCGAGGCTGCCCGGCACGTCCGAAGGAATCACCGCGCCGTCGATCTGTGTGGTCATCGCCGCGGCTTCGCGCAGCATGTTGGCCGCGAGCATCACGTTAAAGCCGTACCAGTTCGCCATCGCCCCCGTTTCGGCCGCGCCGATCGCGATGAACTCGGCCGTGCGCGCGTCCATGCGGTCGGCGGCGGCGAGCAGGCGTTTGCGCCGTTCAGTCGGCGTGAGCGCCGCCCATGCCGGGAACGCGCGCGCCGCGGCGGCGACGGCTGCATCGACGTCCTCGACGGTGGCCGCGGCGGCGCGGGTGGCCACCGCGCCCGTCGCGGGATTGATGCGCTCGAAAGTCTTGCCGTTCGACGCGGCACGTTTCGCGCCGCCAATCAACAGGTTCGTTTGATGCATGTGTTCGTCTCCTCAGTCGTAGCGGTGAAGTGCGCCGCTTAGCGCTTGTAAGTCTGCAAGCCCGGCTTGATGCTCTTGTCGTCGAGGAACTGCTTCAGGCCCTGTTCGCGGCCGCCTTCCGGATCGCGATAATTCGCCTGGTCGAGCTTCGCGTACAGGTAGTCTTCGTTCTGCTCCCATGTGAGTTCGCGCGAACGCTTGAAGCCATGCTTCGCGTTGCGCAGCACGACCGGGTTCTTGTTCAGCAGTTTCGCCGCGAGAGCGATCGTTTCGTCGCGCAGTTGCGCGAGCGGCACGCTCTTGTTCACGAGACCCATCTTCGCGGCTTGCGGACCCGTGAAGGTGTCGCCCGTCATGATGTAGTACAGCGCTTCACGATGCCCGACAGTATCGGCCATCGCCTTGCTCACGAGGTTGCCCGGCGGAATGCCCCAGTTGATTTCGGACAGGCCGAACACGGCTTCGTCCGCGGCGATCGCCAGATCGCAGGCGACCAGCGGCGAGAAGCCGCCGCCGAAGCACCAGCCGTTGACCATCGCGATGGTCGGCTTCGAGTACATGCGCAGCAATTGCCATTGCCAGCGGCTCGCGTCGCGGCGAATCCGCTCCTGCAGCACGTCCGGACCCGCATCCACTTCGCGGAAATATTCCTTCAGGTCCATGCCGGCCGTCCACGCGCTGCCCTCGCCGGTCAGCACGAGAACCTGGGCTTCGGCGTCGAGTTCGAGCGTCTCGAGAACGTCGATCATTTCCTTGTTCAGCGTCGGGCTCATCGCGTTGCGCTTTTCCGGACGATTGAACGTGACCCAGGCGATTCCGCCTTCCACCGCGACCTTGACCGTTTTCCAGCGTCCTTCGTAACTCATCTGCATCTCCGTATCAATGCCGCCCTCGCGGCCTGAGCTCAATTTAATATCAGGCGACCTGATAAGTAAAGTACAATGTAGAGGTCTTGGTACAAACCCCTAACCGCCTATGCCGACGATCAAGAGAAAGCCGTCAGGGTCCGCAACCACGCCAGGCGACACGGTGCGGCGCAACGTGCGCGATCGAAGGCATGCTGCCGCTCCGGTGCGTCTGACCTACCTGGCCGGGCAGCTCGACAAGTTTCTCACGCGGCAGCTTTCCGAAGCGCTCGCGTCGCACGGTCTGACGTTGCCGCAATACACGGCGCTGTCGGTGCTGCGGGCGCGCGCGCGTTCGTCGAACGCGCAGCTCGCGCAGCGCTCGTTGATCACGCCGCAAGCGGCCAGCGCGGTCGTCAAATCGATGGAAGCGAACGGATGGGTCACGCGCGTGGCCGATCCGTTCAACCGTCGCGTCGGGCTGCTGTCGCTGACGCAGGCCGGCGAAACATTGCTGGATCAGTGCGACGGTGTCGCCGACAGGGTCGAGCAATCGATGCTTGGCGAAATCGATGAACACGGTTCACAAATGCTGAAAGACCTGCTGTCGACATGCGTGCGCAATCTTCGCGCAGCCTGACGCATCAGCCTCAATTACACATAGGAGACGCCATTGAATATCGATCAACTGAAGGCCATCGACACCCACGTGCATGCCGAGGTGTCGTGCTGTCAACCGCCAGACCTGTTTGCCAAAGAATTCGACGAAGCCGCCGACAAGTACTTCGGCACCGTGCTCAAACAAGGGCGACGCCCGACCATTCCCGAAACGATCGAGCACTATCGGGAGCGCAAGATCGGCTTCGTGATGTTTACCGTCGACTGCGAAGCGAACGTCGGGCGCCGTCGCATTTCGAATGAAGAGGTCGCGCAGTTCGCGCAGAACAACGCCGACATCATGATCGCGTTCGCCAGCATCGATCCGCATAAAGGCAAGTTCGGCGCGCGCGAAGCACGGCGGCTCATCGACGAGCACGGCGTGCGCGGCTTCAAGTTTCACCCTACGATGCAGGGCTTTTTCGCCAACGACCGCATGGCGTACCCGCTATATGAAGTGATCGCGGAGTACGGGCTGCCGGCGGTCTTTCACAGCGGACATTCGGGCATGGGCTCGGGCATGCGTGGTGGCGGCGGCTTGCGCCTCAAGTATTCGGAGCCGATCTATCTCGACGATGTGGCCGCCGACTTTCCAGACATGAAGATCGTGATCGCGCATCCGTCCTGGCCGTGGCAGGAGCAGGCGCTGTCGATCGCGCTGCATAAACCGAACGTGTATATCGATCTGTCGGGCTGGTCGCCGAAGTACTTTTCGCCCGAGTTGGTCAAGTATGCGAATACGCTGTTGCGCAACAAGGTGCTGTTCGCGTCCGACTTCCCGCTGATCCGGCCGGACCGCTGGCTGGAGGACTTCGACACGCTCGACATCAAGCCCGAAGTGAAGCCGCTCATTCTGAAAGAGAATGCCGTCAGCTTGCTGGGTTTGCGGGCCGACGCATGACGAATCGCGAATGACGCATGAAAAATGGCCCGGCGCGAAAGCGCCGGGCCATCTCAGTCCATCAACGAATACTTAGCGTTTCGCGGCGTTGGAGCGAATGACGAGCAATGCCGTAATCGCCGCGATGATGGTCACCGGCACGCTCGCGCCGATAACGAGGGCCGAGCTCTTTCCCATCGACAGCAATTGCCCTGCGGCGGCAGGGCCGACGATCGAACCGACGCGTCCCACCGCCACCGCGGCGCCGACGCCAGTACCCCGCACGCTGGTCGGATAGCTCGCGGCGGACAGCGCATACAGCATCGACTGCGCGCCGACGACGCCCATGCCGGCGAACAGCACGGCAACGGATAACGTCTCGATGCTGGCGACCTGCGAAAGCGCGACCAACGCACCGACGATGCACGCATAGATTGCCGTGACCGACAGGCCTTGTCTGAAGCGATCCATCAGCAGACCGATGCCGAGCACGCCAATCACGCTGCCGACGTTGAAAAAGATCTGTGCAATCCCGGCCTGCGAACGACTCATGCCGCGCCCCACGGTCAACGAAGGCAACCAGTTCAGCAGGAAATAAAGAACGATCAGCGTACAGAAGAAACTGATCCAGATACCGATCGTCGCCGCGGCGCGCCCCTCGCCGAACAGGACTGCGCGCGTCGAAAGCAGCGATTTGTCCGCTTTAGTCGATTCCCGCGACTCGGCGGCGAATTCGCGTGACTCAGGCAGCAACGCGATCAGCAGCGGAATGATGAGCAGCGGTCCGACTCCGCCTACGTAGAAGATATGACGCCACGCAGTAGCACCCGCGCTCAGCACGGCGATCAATGCGGCAAGCGCGCCGCCGACCGGCATACCGCAATACATGACACTGACCGCCGTGTTGCGGTGACGCGGATCGACCGCCTCGGAAGACAACGCGATCAGGTTCGGCATCGCGCCGCCGAGCCCGATGCCCGTCAGCAGGCGAGCAATCAGCAGACTTTCGAAGCTCCAGACCTGCGCGGTCGCAATCGAGAAGATGCCGAATACCGCCATTGAGATCATTAGAACGCGCTTGCGGCCGATCCGGTCGGCGAGTCTGCCGCCGATCATCGCGCCCGGTAAAAGCCCCAACATGCCGGCGCTGAAAGCGAGCCCCAACTGGCCGACCGACAAGCCGAACTCGTGCGCCATCCGAGGCGCCGCAACGCCGGTGGACTGCAGGTCGATACCCTCCAGCACCGCGACGAGAAAGCACAATGCCAACGTTAGTGCAGTACTGGAGCCCACGGCACTCGACCGATTAGCAACACTTGACATGACGTCTCCTTGACCTTTGATTGAATTACCAGTGGCCAGCTACGCTTCGTCGTTCGACGAAGCGGCCATGGGAAGGAGAAGATTTCTGACAATGATCTTTGCGTCACTTATCGGAACCCTTCCCACGGCACCCCCGGAATTAGTGATGAGTCTAGTCTCAGGACACCTGATATTGAAAGTAGAATATGATATGCCTGGTAGAAACACCTAAGCTAACCTGATAATGACCAAGACAATGGAGAAGCGGCGAACGCCCCTTGCCAAACAGGCCGGTTCAACGAAAACCGGTGCGCCACCTGCCCGCGTTTCCTATGTGGTCGGCCAACTGGACCGCCTGCTCAAACGCAGTTTGATCGATGTGCTGGGTGAATTCGGGCTGACCTTGCCTCAATTCACCGCGCTCTCCGTAATCAGCGCCAGTGGCGCGATGACCAACGCTAAACTCGCCGAACGCTCGTTCATCACGCCGCAGTCGGCCAACGAAGTTGTCAAGACGATGGAGGCCAACGGTTGGGTCGGACGCGCTGGACATCCTACGCACGGCCGGCTGATTCATCTGTTTCTGACCGACGAAGGGCGCAGGGTACTGAAGGAATGCGATTCAGCGATCGACACGCTCGAAGCGTCCATGCTGGACGGAGTAACGGAAATCCCGGTCGATACGCTGCGCAAGGTGCTGCAGCGATGTGTGTCGAATCTGCGTGGTTGAGTGGACCTTTCCAATGACAAAAGAGTGGTCGCGCTCGAATCGAACGCGACTCTTTTTCCTTCGCCTGAGGGCTGAATCGCGTTCAGCTCGGTGAAATCCCTGGTCGGCATTTAGCCGCGTATTACCCCGCCCACTGCGTCGATCGCTATATTGCTTGTCAACGGCCGCTTTGCGCACACCGCGACAGCGCGTCCGCCTCGCCTTTCCCAACCCGATTCGAGAGGACACGAAGCATGTCAAAGCGCATTCTTATCATCGCCGGTGATTTCGTCGAAGACTATGAGCTGATGGTGCCGTTCCAGGCACTGGGGGCAGTCGGTCATAAGGTGGACGTGGTTGCGCCCGACAAGCGCGCCGGCGACGCGATTCGCACCGCGATCCACGACTTCGAAGGCGATCAGACCTACACTGAAAAGCGCGGACACAACTTCACGCTGAACACCGACTTCGCATCGGTGGACCCCGCGAAATATGACGCGCTGCTCGTGCCCGGCGGCCGCGCCCCCGAGTATCTGCGGCTCAACGACAAGGTGATTGGCTGGGTGCGCCACTTCGCCGAAGCGAAGAAACCGATTGCCGCGGTCTGCCACGGCGCGCAACTGCTTGCTGCGGCGGGCGTGATCGAAGGCCGGCGCATCTCCGCGTATCCGGCCTGCGCGCCCGAGGTGAAGCTGGCGGGCGCGGAGTACGTGGCGCTCGACTGGCCCGACGCGATCACCGACGAGAACTTCGTCACCGCACCCGCATGGACTTCGCACGTGAACTGGATCGCCCAATTCCTTGCGCTGCTCGGCACGCGCATCGCGCATTGAAGGAGCGCCAGGACCGAAGCGCGGCATCGCGGGCGAGCAACCGTGTTACGCTCGATCATGATGGCATGAGCGACCGCACCGCGCGCTTCGCGTCCTGCGACGTCATCACTTGCGAGAAAGGCTGACCGAATGTGCAACGTCTATGTCAACGCTGATCCGATCCTCTACGAGTCGCGTACGCGCGCGCTGCGCATTCACGGCGTCGTGACCACGGTGAGGCTCGAAAATCTCTTCTGGGACGTGCTTCAGGAAATCGCCAACCGCGAGGACGTGACGACGACCCAGTTCGTCGTGAAGCTTCACGACGAACTGATCGCGTTGCGCGGCGAAGATCCGTTGAATTTCGCGTCGTTTCTGCGCGTGTGCTGTTTGCGCTATCTGTCGACGAGCGCTGCCCGCAACGAGGCCGCTGGCGACGTGCAGCTGAACGCCCCGTTTCAACCCAGAGTCGTGAAGACGGCTGTGTGACGGATTCGTCGCCTGGCGGGCCGCGGCGTCGCCTCGGCCCGGTATCGCGAGTGCGGTCTCGCGCCGTATTTGTTCTGTTTTTGTTGCGTTCCGTCAGTCAGCCGACGCATCGCACGCGCAATCAAGAGAAGACGCAGCGGCCGGTCGTTCCAGCACAGCAAGCCGTTGCAGTGTCACGAGACCGAGCAGTGCGAGTCCAAGTCCCAGCGTGAAGTCAGCGTGAATTCCCGCGCGGTCGACAATAGTGCCTCCCACTGCCGAACCCGCCGCAATCGCGACCTGGATGATGCTGACGAACATCGCCGAGCCCGCTTCGGGCAGGTCTGTCGTGCTGCGCTGAATCCATACGCTGAAGCAAAGCGGCAGCGCTCCGAACGCGATTCCCCACAGCAGCATCCCCGCAGTCTCGCCGATCGGCGAATGCTCGAGCAGCAACATCGACGACATCGCGCCCAATAGCAGCATAACCATCGCGGCGACGGATTTCTTCAGATGGTCCGAAATCACCATCGACGCCAATGCATTCGAGAAGAAGCCGATCAGACCGAATCCGAACAGCAACAGTGTGATGGCGCTCAACGAGAAGTCGTGTTCGAGCAGCGGAGCAATGTAGGTGTAGGTCGAGAAATGCGCGCCGAAGACGAGCGCGACCATCACCATGCTCAGCCTCGTATGAGGCCGGTGAAGCAGTGTTTTGAAATCGGCGATCCGCAATGCCGATGCCGACGGCAACGAAGGCACGAGGAACGCCTGCGCCAGCAAGGCGAGCGACACGAGGCCCGCGGTCGCGGTGAACGCGAGGCGCCACGATGCAAACGACGCGATGAAAGTCCCGAGCGGCACGCCGATCACCGTTGCGCAGGTCACGCCGGTCAGAATGGTCGCGGTTGCTTTGGCGGCATCCTTTGCTTGCACGAGTCGAGGAGCCGCCGCCGTCGCCAGAGTCCAGAAGCCACCCAGCGCGCCGCCGAGCAAAGCCCGTCCGACGAGCATGATCGCGAGGTTCGGTGCGATCGCGCACACGACGTTCGCGATCAACAGTACCGCGGTGAGGAGCAGGAAAACGTAGCGGCGGTCCATGCGGCCCGCGCTGACTATCAGCGTCGGCGCCAATATTGCGGCCATTACGCCGGGCGTGGTGACCATCAGACCAGCGACACCAGTCGACACGCCGAGGTCATGTGCGATCTGTGGCAACAGCCCGACGGGCAAAAACTCGGCCGTGACGAACGCGAACGCGCTTACCGCAACAGCGATGACGGATAGCCATTGACCTGCGGAGGTTGAATTCCCTTCCAGGGACGCTGAAGTCGTAGGTGTATCGATGTGCATGATGACCCTGATGCCAGATTGAAGCCTGACACTTTAGGCGGGGTCTCACGTTGGAAAAAGAGTCGTCCGATGAAAAGACTAGAAGGTGTGGCTGAACAATGCGCGGGCGACGATATTCCGCTAACGGCCGAAACGACCGCGTAGCCTCTTTCATATGCGCCGGCATGAAAGCGTTCGTCATCAGCGGCGTGATGCGTTTCGTTGACAGTCTTCCACGATGTTAGAAAATCTCGTAAGTGGCGCCGAAGTGCTTGCATCGGGCCGCCAAGTCGGTATTGCAGTGTTCGCGGCCGCTTGAGGACTTCGTTTTTCGCCGTGTCCAATAGGGCTCCGTGATAGTTATACCGACTGGCCTGATCAGTACTTGGGAGACGGATGGCGATTGATTTGAAAGCGGGAGCCCACCGCAGTTGCACGCTCCATACGCGGCACGAATATCGCGGCAGCACGTCCAGCGACGAGGTGCGCACCGGCCGCCAGCTCATTGCTTCAGCGAGTCCATGGGAGCTCACGCGCGACGCGAGCCAACTAGCCCCGCTCGCCAGGTTCATGCGCCATGCTCAGGGCGGCGCATATGCAAGCGGCTCCGCGCCTCAGCAACTCGCTCGAGCGCTAAAGTGCGCCGTTTGGGCTATCGGGAAGCCAATGGGCGGATACGGAACAGTCCAGGCGTGCATGGACCGTGCGCGCTACACTACAACAGTTGCATGGGATTCACTCAAGCAATATGAACACTCCACGCTCACCCCAGCCACCAAAATCAATCGTTGTCGGCTTCGTTCCTGAGGACATGGAACTGACCATTCAGATGGTTGATGAGGCGGCTCTCCAGCCACTTTTGACCGGGACGGTCTTCCCCATTCTGTTGTCAGACTTTGGCGACAAGATTGACGACGAAATCGCTCGCCGTTTCGGTGTCGCCATCCTCAACTGCCTGGCTCGATACAAACCCGAATTAGTGCCGCTCATGTCGTCGGTCACGCAAGAGCCGCAGAAACGACCGGAATAACGCATCTAAACGGCAAGTCTGCGCCCTGAAGGTACCTTAAAGCTCACTTGGCACCCCGCGTCAGCGTAACAATTCCGTTTTGCTCGAATGGACCTGATCAACAAATTCAATGCACGTATTTCGGGAAAGAAAACCGCCCCAACATGCCGATCGCATACATAACCGCCTCATTGGGCGCGGAATTGCTTGTCGAGTTCGATACGGTGAACGTCGTTGCAGATGAAAGCAGACCCTGCCTTTCGCTAAACGAATAAAACAGAGAAGTAAAAACCGCGCGATGCGCCAATTAATAATTGCCGTGCCGGTCTTCCGCCTGGAATTAGAAAAATTCGGAAAATCCCCTTCCGAAATCGTCTCGTCTTGCAATCTGCGCTCAGTAACATATGCTCTCTTTCAGAGCGCTTTCCGGGTCCTTTTTCCGGGACCACGGTGCAAGCCGGTCGCCCTCAGGCGCGAGGCGGCCGACACACGCAAACAACGCCGTCGCAGCGCGCCCGACGTTTCTCCGCCCACCCCCGGTCGAGGCTGCGTGGGCGGCAACCATCCTGAAAGCCGACATGTCGCGCGCGAACGAAATCAGACTGCCGAGTCTTTCCGGTGAGAGCAATCGCATCGAGGGGTAAGCAGCAGTTTGCGCATACGGGCGACGTGCGCGACGTGGTTGGGTTTCCCGAGTTCCTGTCACCGAGCTTTTGTAACGTGCGCCGCTCACAAGTGGGTGAGCGGCGTAACCGGCAATGGTGCCGACCGCACGGATGAATGTCGCGCTCACGCGGCTCGAGTCGAACCACCGCAGGCGAGCGTCAACGTACAAGGAGTCTTGGCGATGAAAGCTCCTCAGCGTCCTCAGCGCATCGAGTTGATGGCGCCACTGTCGGGCGTACTGGTTCCTCTCGACAGCGTGCCCGATCCGGTCTTTGCCCAGAAGATGGTCGGCGATGGCGTATCGATCGATCCGACCTCGGATGAACTGCTATCGCCGCTTGCCGGCAAGGTCACGCAACTCCACAGCGCGTGCCACGCCGCAACGATCACCGGCGACAACGGTCTGCAAGTGCTGCTGCACATCGGGCTCGATACCGTAATGCTGCGCGGCGAGGGCTTCATGCCGTTGGTCAAGGAAGGCGACACCGTCGCGGCGGGCACGCCGCTGATCCGCTTCGACCCGATCGTGGTCGGCGCAAAAGCAACCAGCCTGCTCACGCAAATGGTGATCGCCAATGGCGATCTCGTCACGCGCTACGTTCCCGCGAAAGGGCTCGTCGTCGCCGGCACCGACGTCGCGCTGTACGTCGAACTGGTCGGCAGCGGGGAGAACAAGGATACGGCCAGCGCCACCGGCGCGATCCTCTCCGGCGAGATCACGCTGCCGAATCCGGCGGGCCTGCATGCGCGGCCCGCCGCGGTCGTCGCGGTCGAGGCGAAGAAATTCAAGTCCGAGATCCGCTTGCTGCGCGGCGACGCCAGCGCAAATGCCAAGTCCGTCGTCGCGCTCATGGGGCTCGCAACGAAGTTCGGCGACAAGTTGCGCGTCGAGGCCCGCGGTCCCGACGCGGCGGAGGCGGCCAGCACCGTCGCGCGACTGCTTGCCGAGGGATCGGGCGAAAAGCCCGGCGATGCGCCCGCACCCGCGGCGGCCGCGTCAAGCGCGCCGGTTGCGCCAGTGCCGGCACCGAGCGAGGCGGCTCCCGCCGACGCCAACGAATTCATCGGCGTCTCCGCGTCGCCGGGGCTTTCGGTCGGTAAGATCGTGCAGTTCCGCCAGCAAGTGATCGAGGTGAACGAAGCGGGCGAGTCGCCGCAACGCGAACGGGCGCAACTCGAAGCGGCGCAGCATCAGGCGCGTCAGCAGATCGAGGGGCTCAAGGCGACGCTCACCGATCCGTCGAAAGCGCAGATTCTCGACGCGCATCTCGAACTGCTGGACGATCCCGACCTGAACGACGCCGCCATCAGCAGCATCAGCGAGGGAAAGGGCGCGGGGTTCGCGTGGCGCGATGCGTTCCAGAACCAGGCAAGCATGCTCGAAAAGCTCGACAATCCGCTGCTGCGCGAACGCGCCGGCGATATCCGCGACGTCGGCCGCCGTGTGCTCGCGCTGCTCGCCGGCGTGAAGCAGGCGCAGATCGACGTGCCGGAAGAGTCGATCCTGATCGCCGAGGAACTGTCGCCGTCCGACACCACGTCGCTCGATCGCAGCAAGGTGCTCGGCTTTTGCACGACGACCGGCGGCGCGACGAGCCACGTCGCGATCCTCGCGCGCTCGCTCGGCATTCCGGCGATCTGCGGTATCGACGCGCGCGCGCTGCAACTCGCCGACGGCACGCCCGTCGTGCTCGACGGTTCGCGCGGCAGCTTGCGGCGCAATCCGAGCGCCGAGGAACTGGAAAAGGCGCGCGAACGCATCAGGCGCCAGGCCGCCAAACGCGAAGACGAAAAGCTCGCGGCAAGCAGACTCGCAATGACCGCCGACGGCCACCGCGTCGAAGTCGTCGCGAACATCCGCAATGCGCAGGAAGCGCGCGACGCGGTCGCTGGCGGTGCGGAAGGCGTCGGACTGTTGCGTTCCGAGTTCCTGTTCGACGCGCGCGACACCGCGCCAAGCGAAGACGAACAGGCCACCGAATATTGCGCCGTCGCGGAAGCGCTCGGCCGCGAGCGCACGCTCGTGGTCCGCACGCTCGATGTCGGCGGCGACAAACCGCTGTCGTATATGCCGCTGCCGAAGGAAGACAACCCGTTTCTCGGGCTGCGCGGTGTGCGCGTGAGCCTCGAGCGTCCCGACATCTTCCGCACCCAACTGCGCGCGATCCTGCGCGCGGCGCCGCTCGGCAACCTGCACGTGATGTTCCCGATGATCACGACGGTCGAGGAAGTGCGGGCGGCGCGCAAGATCCTGCTCGAAGAAGCCGGCGATCGCGCGGCGAGCGTGAAAGTGGGCGTCATGATCGAAGTCCCGGCGGCCGCGCTGATCGCGGAGCCGCTCGCACGCGAAGTCGACTTCTTCTCGATCGGCACGAACGACCTGACGCAATACACGCTCGCGATGGACCGGGGCCATCCGCAACTCGCGAAGCAGGCTGACGCGCTCCACCCGGCGGTGTTGCGTCTGATCGGCATGACGGTCGACGGCGCGCACCAGCACGGCAAATGGGTCGGCATTTGCGGCGGCATCGCGTCGGATGCGATGGCGGTGCCGGTGCTCGTCGGCCTCGGCATCGACGAGCTCTCGGTAAGTATTCCGGCAGTCGGTTCGATCAAGGCCCAGCTTGCACGCATCACGACCGACGAAGCAAAGAAGCTCGCCGCCGAGGTGCTGCGTCTGGGCACCGCCGCGGAAGTCCGCGCGCATCTGTCGCGCTTTGCCGACTGAGCCGATCAACAGGAGATCAGCCATGTTCTCGCATGCGTTCGGAGTCTTGCAGAAGATCGGCAAATCGCTGATGCTGCCCGTCGCCGTACTCCCGGTGGCCGGCTTGCTGCTCGGTCTCGGCGCCACCGACTTCCACGGTTACGTGCCGACCGTCGTGCTCGCGCTGATGAAGAACGCGGGCGACGTGATCTTCGCCAACCTGCCGCTGATCTTCGCGATCGGCGTCGCGCTCGGCTTCACCGAGAACGATGGCGTCTCGGGTATCGCCGCAACGATCGGGTATCTGGTGATGACGGCCACGCTGGGTGTGATCGCCAAGATTGGGGGCATCGAAACCGACACGATCATGGGCATTCCGTCGATCCAGACCGGCGTGTTCGGCGGCATCCTCGCCGGTGGTCTTGCGGCCTGGATGTTCAACCGCTACTACCGGATCACGTTGCCGCCGTATCTCGGCTTCTTCGCCGGCAAGCGCTTCGTGCCCATCGTGACCGCGATCGGCTCGATCGTGCTCGGCGCGATCCTGTCCTTCGTGTGGCCGCCGATCGGCAGCGCAATCAAGGCTTTCTCGCATTGGGCGGCGGTTTCGGACCCGCGCACCGCCGCGACGGTCTACGGTTTCGTCGAACGTCTGCTGATTCCGTTCGGTCTGCATCACATCTGGAACGTGCCTTTCTTCTTCGAAATGGGCAGCTTCGTCGACCCGACGACCGGCAAGGAAGTTCACGGCGACATCACCCGCTATTTCGCTGGCGACCCCACCGCCGGCATCCTTGCGGGCGCGTTCCTGTTCAAGATGTTCGGCCTGCCGGCCGCGGCGATCGCGATCTGGCATTGCGCGAAGCCGGAGAAGAAGGTGGCCGTCGGCGGCATGATGGTTTCGGCCGCGCTGACTTCTTTTCTCACCGGCATCACCGAGCCGATCGAATTCGCGTTCCTGTTCGTCGCGCCGGTGCTGTACCTGATTCACGCATGCCTCGCGGCGTCGGCGCAGTTCGTGGCGAACACCTTGGGCATGCGCATGGGCTTCACGTTCTCGCAAGGCGGCATCGATTTTCTGATGTTCAACCTGATCGGCGGAAAGGCCACGCACGCCTGGTATGTTTTCATTCTCGGTCCAATTTACGCGGTGATCTATTACGGCGTGTTCCGCTTCGTCATCACGCGCTTCAACCTCAAGACACCCGGCCGCGAGGACGACACGGCGGATACCGTGGCGGTCGCCGCGAGCGGCGCGGGCGGACGCTCGCGCGAACTCGTGCTCGCCTTTGGCGGCCGCTCCAATATCACCAGTCTCGACGCTTGCATCACACGGCTGCGCATCTCCGTGAAGGACCCGGCGCGCGTCGACGAACACAAGCTCAAGGCGCTCGGTGCGGCGGGTGTGGTGCGCGTGGGCAACGGCGTGCAGGCGATCTTCGGGCCGTTGTCGGAGAACATGAAAACCGACATGCAGGACTACCTGAAGACAGCGGGCGCAGAAGCGGATCTGCCGGCGGCCGGCGCACCCGGCGTGGAAAGCGCAGCAGCCGCGACTGCCGCGGCGGCTCCAGCGGCCGTGGCCGCCTCGGCGCAACACTCTGCGCAGGAAACGGAGCGCGCTGAAAAGATTCGTGCGGCGCTGGGCGGCGCGGCCAACATCCTGAAGCTCGACGCGCTGGCGGCCACGCGGTTGCGTGTCGAACTATTGGATGCGTCGCGCATCGACGCGGCCGGCTTGAAAGCGGCGGGCGTGGTCGCCACGCAAGCATTGAAGAACGGTGCACTCGATCTGATCGTGGGTCTCGGCTCGGGCAGCCTCGCAGGCGCAATGCGATAGGAGCGACGCGTACATAGGGGGCCGCATGGAAGCAGTCAGAACTTTCCTCGAAACTCAGCCGCTGCTCGCGCTTTTTCTGACCATTGCGCTCGGCTACCTGGTCGGCGAAATCACTATCAAGGGCGTGGCTCTCGGCTCGGGGGCCGTGCTGTTCGTTGGACTCGGGCTCGGCGCGTTCGCGCCGAAATCCGCGCCGCCGGCGTTGCTGGGCACGCTCGGTCTGCTGCTGTTTCTGTATGGCATCGGCATTCAGTACGGCGCGCAGTTCTTCCGCGGACTGACGAGCCGGGAAGGCATGAAGGCCAACGCGGCCGCATGTGTGGGCGTGATCGCTTCGGGTCTGGTGGCGTGCGCCTTCATCCACTTCGGCATCACGCTCGCCGATGCGCTCGGCATGTTCGCGGGCAGCGGCACCAGCACGGCGAGCCTGCAGGTTGCCATTGCATCGATGAAAAGCAGCAATGCCGCCGTGGCTTATAGCGTCACCTATCCATTCGGCGTGGCTGGGCCGATCCTGTTCCTCTATGTGCTGAACGCGGCTCTGAAAGCCAAAATACCGAAGCCGACCGCGAAGGTGCTGGAGACCGCGGAAATCGCGCTGCGCAATGCCAGTCTCTTCGGTCTCCGGCTGTCGGAGCTCTCGACCCGCCTGCCTGCCGGCGTGGCGATAGCGGCCGTGCGGCGCGCGCATCACAATCAGTTGCCCAGCGACGACTTCACGCTGCGCGCCGACGACGTCCTTCTTGCCACCGCCACCGAGCGCCGCCCGCTCGACGAAGCAACCGCACTATGCGGCGAGTCGCAGCCCGGGCGTATTTCGAGTCATCGCGAAGACCTCGACTATCTGCGCGTGTTCGCGTCTAGCCCGGCGGTCGTCGGCACGGCGCTCGGCAATCTGCGCTATCCGGACGGCGTGAACTGCGCGATCGCGCACGTGCGGCGCGGTGATACCGATCTGCTGTCGACCCCGGATCTGATTCTCGAGGCAGGCGACCGCGTCGGCCTGCTCGTCGACAACGCGCATAGGGCGACGGTCCGCGCGTTCTTCGGCGATTCGATCAAGGGCACGGCCGAGCTGAGTTTCATCTGTCTGGGCATCGGCGCGGCAGCGGGGCTGCTGGTCGGTGCGATCCCGCTGCGCGCGCCCGGTCTCGGCGCGTTCAGCCTGGGTCTCGCGGCGTTGCTACTGGTCGCACTGTGCCTCGGCAAGGTGCGCCGCAGCGGACCTTTCGTGTGGGTGATGCCGCTCTCCGCAAATCTCGTGCTGCGCAATCTCGGGCTGACGATTTTTCTCGCGCAGGTGGGCCTGTCTTGCGGACCGAAGTTCGTTGCGACCGTCGGCACCGCCGGACCGCTGCTGCTGCTTTATGGCGTGATCACGCTGCTGGTGCTCGTCGGCGTCACGGCTGTGTGCTGCCTGTGGATCTTCAGACTGTCTTTCGATACGTCGGTCGGCGTGATTTGCGGCGCGACCGGCAATCCCGCGATTCTCGCCTTCGCCAACCGCATCGCGCCGACGGATCAGCCCGACGTCATGTACGCGATGATTTTTCCGTCGATGACCATCGTCAAGGTGCTGTTCGTGCAGATCGCCATCGCGGTCGCTGCCGACTAGAAGAAGCCGTTATCGCGACCCGCCGCTATCGGGGAACGCCGCTTGCGCGACTTAGAGCCGCGCGACGCATTCTGCAACGATGCGCGGACGGTTCGGCGATGGAGGCCAGATGAAAGGACGGGTGGCAAGTGCGGGCGTGGCCGTTGTTGTGGTCGCCCTCATGGCCGCGCACGGCCCCACTGCGCATGCACGGGAGCCCGCGCCGGGTGCCGTCACTGCGCCGATCGCGGCCAACAGCGATACCGCGGCCGCGACGCGCGGCGCGAAGCTCGCGGCCATTGGCAATTGCGTCACGTGCCACACCGCGACGGGCGGCCAGCCCCTCGCGGGCGGACTGCCGCTGCAAACACCTTTTGGCCTCATTTACTCGACCAACATCACCCCGGACAACGAAACCGGCATCGGGGGCTGGACGCTCGACGCGTTCGAACGTGCGATGCGGCGCGGCGTGTCCAGCGACGGCCATCTGCTCTACCCCGCGTTCCCATATCCCCACTTCACGCACCTGAGCGATGCCGATATCGGCTCGCTGTATGCCTGGCTGATGAGCCGCGCTCCGGTCAGCGCGCCTGCGCCGCACAACGAGCTGATCTTCCCGCTCGGCTTCAGGCCCCTCATCGCCGTGTGGAATCTTCTTTACCTGCATACCGGCAGCGAAGCCGCACCGTCGCCGACCGGAGCGCCGGACCTCGCACGCGGGCGTTATCTGGTCGAAAGCCTCGGTCATTGCGGTGCGTGCCACACGCCGCTCGACCGCCTCGGCGCAGAGCGCCGCGACCACGCGCTGCAAGGCGGCACGATCGACGGATGGGACGCGCCCGCGCTGACGGACCTCGCTTCACGCCCGACGCCCTGGACTCAGGCCCAGCTCGTCGGCTATCTGCGCACGGGCCTCGCCAGCGCCCATGGCGCGGCGGCGGGTCCGATGCGCCCCGTCACGCGCACGCTCGCCGACGCATCCGCCTCCGACGTTGAGGCGATGGCCGCGTATCTGCTGGCGTTGACATCCGGGGGCCGAGGCGCGCCGGAGCGTCCGGTCGCCTCGCCCTCCGCTACCTCCGCGCCCGTGTCCCCCGCGCCCGGCGGCGGCGCGAATCTGTTCGCCGCGGCCTGCGCATCGTGCCATGCTGAAGGCGCGCCGATGTCGAACGGGGGCGCTCGACCGTCGCTGTCCCTTTCCACGGCCGTCAACGCCGACAGCCCTCGCAACATGGTCCGTTTCATCCTCGATGGCATCGACTGGCACGAAAGCGATAGCGAGCCCTTCATGCCATCATTTGCCAACACCTTCACGGATGCGCAGATAGCGGAGCTCGCCAACTACACGCGCGAACGCTTCACCGCACGCGACGCGTGGCCCACGCTCGACGCCCGTGCGGTCGCGCAATTTCGCAGGGACGGCCTGCCACGATGATCACAATCAACGTCAACGGCGTCAGTCAGACGGTCGATGTAGACCCGTCCACGCCGCTGCTCTATGTGCTGCGCAACGAATTGCAGCTCGATGGCGCGAAGTTCGGCTGCGGTCTCGGTCAATGCGGCGCATGCACGGTCAGCGTCGGCGGCGAACCGGTGTTCTCGTGCCTCATGCCGGTCGTGGCCGTGGGCGAGCGGCCAGTGCGAACCGTCGAAGGACTCGGCAGCGCGCAACATCCTGGACCACTTCAGCAAGCCTTCATCGACGAACAGGCCGCGCAATGCGGCTATTGCATCGCCGGCATGATCATGCGAGCGCAAACGCTGCTGGACCGAGTGTCGCATCCAAGCGATGAACAGATCCGCCGCTACATGCAGCCGAACCTGTGCCGCTGCGGCACGCACATGCGCATTCTCGCGGCGATCCGGCAAGTCGCGAGCGGTTCGCCGCCGCGTACGGGCGGGGGAGCGCAATCGTGAGCGACGGCCGCCCATTGTCCGCCGCCCACGGCAGCGGTCCGGATGACCCCGCGCGGCGCCGCTTCCTCGTTGGCGGCTCGCTGATGGTGAGCTTCGCGATCGTGCCAGTCATGGCCGCGCTCGCGCAAACCACCACCGAAGCGGGCACCTTCACCGCGAGCGCCCCGAAGCTGCCGGGCAGTCTCAAGACCACGCCGTTGCTCGATGCGTGGATCAAGGTCGCCCCCGACGGCCACGTGAGCGTATTCACGGGCAAAGCGGAGCTTGGCACGGGCATTCGCACCGCGCTGCTGCAGGTCGCCGCGGAAGAGCTGGATCTCGCGCCTGATGCGATCGAGCTGATCACCGCCGACACCACCAGAACGCCGAACGAAGGCTACACCGCCGGCAGTCACACGATGGCCGACAGCGGCACCGCGATCCTCAACGCCGCGGCTCAGGTGCGCGCGCTGCTGGTCGCGAGCGCGGCCTCACAGTTGGGCCTCGACGCAGCGACCCTGACGACACGCGACGGCGCCGTCATTGCCGCCGACGGAAGACGCGTGAGCTATGGCGAAGCCGTGCAACACGCGGACCTGCATCAGAACGCCCAGCCCGACGCGCCGAGAAAGCCGCCATCGGCCTACGCGCTGATTGGCCATATGCTGCCGCGCGTCGATATCCTGGGCAAGGTGACGGGCGGCGCGAGCTATGTCCAGGACCTGCGGCTGCCCGGCATGCTGCATGCCCGCGTCGTGCGGCCGCCGTCTTATGGCGCGAGCCTCGTTGCATTCGATAGCGGGCGCGTCGAGGCGCTGCCCGGGGTCGTCAAGGTCGTGCGCAACGGCAACTACCTCGCGGTGGCCGCCGACGACGAATGGCGCGCGATCCTCGCGATGCGTGAGCTGGCGCTCGCCGCGCAGTGGCGGCCGGGGCCGCCGCTGCCCGATCCGGCGAACGTCCACGCGTTGCTGATGAGCCTGCCTGCACAGGAAATCGCGGTGGCCGATCGGGGCGCGGCGACCGGCGCGGCCGCACCGATGGCGACGCTGCGGGCGCGCTATTCGAGGCCGTATCTGACGCATGGCTCGATTGGGCCATCGTGCGCAGTCGCGCGACTCGACAACGATGTGATGACCGTTTGGACGCATACGCAAGGCGTCTTTCCGCTGCGTGCCGGCATCGCCGAAATGCTCGCGATGCCGCCCGGCAAGGTGCGCTGCGTGCATGTGGAAGGTTCGGGCTGCTACGGACACAACGGCGCGGACGATGTCGCGGCCGACGCCGCCCTCATCGCACGCGAGTTGCCTGGTCGACCAGTGCGCGTGCAATTGATGCGCGAACAGGAACACATGTGGGAGCCGTTCGGCCCGGCCATGACAGTCGACGCGAAGGCAACGCTCGATGCGGCAGGCACGATTGCCGACTGGCGTTACGAGCTATGGAGCAATACGCATAACAACCGCATCGAGAATGCGGGCCGCCTGCTGCCCGCGCAGCTCCTTGCGCAGCCGTTCACCCCCGCGCCGCCGAAGCCGATTCCGATGCCGGAAGGCGGAGGCGACCGCAACAGCATTCCGCTCTACCGCGTGCCCAGCCTGCACGTGCAGCATCATTTCGTGCCCACGATGCCGATCCGCGTCTCCGCGATGCGTTCGCTCGGCGCGCACATGAACGTGTTCGCGATCGAGAGCTTCATCGACGAGCTCGCCAGAGCCGCGCACGCCGATCCCGTTGCGTTTCGCCTCAAACATCTCGATGATCCGCGCGCACATGGCGTGATTCGCGCCGTAGCCGATCAATTCGGCTGGCATGCTCACAGCGCGCTAACGGGCGACGCTAGCCCGCGTTCACACGGTACCGGCTTTGCGTTCGCCCAATACAAGAACCTGATGGCCTACTTTGCCGTTGCGATGGACGTGACGGTGATGCGCGATACCGGCGAGCTCAGCATCGAGCGCGTCGTCGCAGCCGTCGATTGCGGACAGATCGTGAATCCGGACGGTGTGCGCAATCAGATCGAAGGCGGCATTTTGCAAACCGCGAGCTGGACGCTCTATGAAGAAACGCAATTCGATCCGCAACGCATCACGAGCTATGACTGGAGCACTTATCCGATCATGCGCTTCTCGTCCGTACCCAAACGCGTGGACGTGCTGTTGATCGACCGGCCGGGCTTGCCATTCCTGGGTGTCGGAGAAGCGGCGCAAGGCCCGGCCGCCGCGGCGCTCGCGAACGCGATCGACGACGCGACGGGTGTGCGGATCCGCGACTTGCCGTTGCTCGGGGCGAACGGCAAGAAGATGCTCGAGGCGTGAGGGCTTTCGCGTTAACAAACGAACGCGCCGCGCGATCTTCGGCGCGGCGCCGGGACTGCGCTCAGTGGCCGCCGGACGGAAACGAGAACGTCGCGCGCGCGCTGCCATTGCCGCGGACGTTCACCGTCTGCTTTCTGGTTACGCCGCTGTAAGTGGCGCTGATCGTATAGCGCCCTTGAGGCAGCCGCACGAGCATGTACGGCCCTTTCGACGTGGCCTCGAACACTGAAGCGCCGCCTTTGGCGATCTGCACCTGGACGTCGGCCACATAGCTCGCACCGGGTCCCGTGAACTGCAGAGACAGCGGCCACTGCCTGCGTGCCTGCCGCAGCGCGGTCGACTCGTCGCGACCAACTCCGCCGGTCACGAACGATATGTCGCCCTGCTGCTGCGTCGGTGGCATGCCGGTCCTGTGGATCTCGCTGGCGCTCTGCGGAGCAGCCGTCTGCGCGACCGCGACGCCTGCCTGAACCAGTGTGAACGCCGCGGCGAGCAGGGTCGACGCGATCCGGGGAGCGTTTCGTTGCATTTTCATCGTGACTGCTCCTTACAGTATTGCCGACTGCCGGTTAGAGTGCGTGCCCGGTTCGTCGGGTGGAAGAACGCTTGCACCAGGTTGGAAACGCATCGCGCGCCGGGGGCCGGCCACGAGCGAGGGCACCTCACGACCACGGTCAGCAGCGGACTCATCACGAATAATACGACATAGGGCGCGTAGCAGAGTGTAGATACGCCAATGGGTCACTGCCATGCATACCGCGCAACTGGCCCCGGCATCGGTCAGCAATGTTTGAGCCAGTCCCGGACCAGAACTTATAAGACATTCTTCAGAACGCCGGAGCTAGGCGCCGCCTCGATCTTGAGAAGCACATTCAATCGTCTATGTTCAAAGAGACGTTATTGGGCCGACGCGCCGTTGCGGTCAGGAGGATGTCGCCATGTCATTACTCGCGCAATCCGGTGCTGGACTGCGGCACCTATGCCTCGTCGCATCGATAAGTGTCGCGGCGGCCTTTCCCGCTTCAATCGCTGCGCAGGTAGTGCGGACAGAAGTTCTACCGCTGCAGTCGGTCACACTCACTGACGAACAGTTCCTCGGCGGACACGAAGCGGGCAAGCCGGTCACCGTTGCCGGAGTGCTGAGCCTACCCAAGGCGGGTTCGGATCGTCTTCCTGCGATCGTCATGCTTCATCCATCGGGCGGCATCAACAGCGGTATCACCGACTGGCAGCAGGAGTTCCTTGCGATGGGCGTCGCCACCTTCGTTGTCGACAGTTTCGCGGGGCGCGGTATCGTCAGCACGCTCAACGACCAGGGGCAACTGGGCCGGCTCGTGCAGCTCGAGGACGCGTATCGCGCACTCGACCTGCTCCAGAAGCATCCAAGAGTCGATCCGGAGCGGGTGATACTGATGGGCGAATCACGCGGCGGACAACCAGCGTTATATGCCGACCTCAAACGGTTTCAACAATTGCATGGCTCCACTTCCGGCAAGGGCTTCGCCGGGTACATCGCGTTTTATCCGAACTGCAACACGACCTTTAGAGCCGACGACGATTTCGACGACAAGCCCGTGCTCGTCTTTCATGGCAGTGCAGATGAATTCGCTCCAGTCGCGTCATGCCGCGCATACGTCGAAAGACTGCGCGCCAAGGGGAAAGACATCAAGTTCGTCGAGTACTCGGGCGCCCAGCATATGTTCGACTGGAAAGCCGCGGCGAAGCCAATCGTTCTCGCCAAGGCGCAGACCATAAGAAGCTGTCAACTGAGCGAAGCACAGAACGGCCAAATCATGGACGCAGCGACTGGCCAGCTTTTTACTTACAGCGATCCCTGCGTCGAGTATGGAGCGACCCTCGCGTACGACGAAAAGGCCGCGATCAATGCCAGGAAGACCGTCCGCGAGTTCGTGACGGGCACGCTCAAACTTGGCGCGCCCGCTCCGTGACCCGGAAGGCCGGTTCGTTTGCGAACTTGGGTTGTCCTGAGCTTCGACGAACGGCCGTCTCCTGACAAGAGCCAGTTTCGCTTTCAATGCGTCCTTATGTGCGATTCAAGTATGAAGCGCACGTCGGCGCTGTAATAGCCATAACACTCGCTGATTTCCCGGCTCCCATTTTTGGGCCGCTATTTCAATGCGTCCGTCCGGGTGTGCGGAGAGCTCGATCTTCTAAGGTTGGCAATTTTTAACCATAACATTCAGGAATAGCATCGTGCGTGTATTGAATTGACGGGGTGGCGCCGTTCGTTAACCAATACATCACGGAGAAACAGCATGAAGATGCGTACTCTGGGCCGCAACGGCCCCACGGTTTCGGCACTTGGGCTGGGCTGCATGGGCATGTCGGATTTCTACGGTCCTGCGGATCGCACCGAAAGCATCGCCACGCTGCACTCGGCGCTCGAAGCAGGCGTCACGCTGCTCGATACCGGCGACTTCTACGGCATGGGCCACAACGAACTGCTGATCCGCGAGGCGCTTGCAGGCCTGCCGCCGTCGCGGCGTGACGCGGCAATCATCAGCGTGAAGTTCGGCGCGTTGCGCGATCCTCCCGGCGGCTGGCATGGTTACGACAGTCGGCCGGCGGCCGTGCGCAACTTCGTCGCGTATTCGCTGCAACGGCTAGGCGTCGATCACATCGATATCTATCGGCCCGCGCGGCTCGATCCGCAGGTACCGATCGAAGAAACGATTGGCGCAATCGCCGATCTCGTAAAGGAGGGATATGTACGCCAAATCGGTCTTTCTGAACTTGGCGCTGCATCCATCCGGCGCGCGGCGAGCGTGCATCCGATCAGCGATCTGCAGATTGAATATTCGCTCGTCTCGCGCGGGATCGAGGAAGCAATCCTGCCGACTTGCCGATCACTTGGCATCGGCGTCACCGCGTATGGCGTTTTGTCCCGTGGATTGATCAGCGGCCACTGGCAAGCGGGCGCGAAAAGGAACGACTTCCGCGCCGTCAGTCCACGATTTCAGGGGGCCAACGTGGCGCATAACCTTGCGCTGGTCGAGGCCTTGCGGGTTACGGCCGAACAGCGGAGCGTGACGGTCGACCTCGAACTGAGCGCAGACGATCTCGCCGCGATCGAGCGTGCCGTGCCAAAGGGCGCCGTCGCAGGCGAGCGTTATGCGTCCGCGCAGATGTCCCAATTGGACAGCGAGAAAGGCGCCGGTTAGGTAACGTGGCGGCTCGTCAGGCGTCGACCTGAACGCGATCCGCGATGGTGCGCAACCGCTGAGCGAAGTCCCCGGCGGCCCACTGAGGAGGCGTGCCATTGCAGCCGCGCGCGCGAAGGCCATCGACCTTCGTAATAGAGACGTCATCGGGGATCACGCGTACCGAACACTCGTACAAGAGCTGGACTGGGCTGAACTGTCCGCTGGCGGCAACGCGCCGTCATAGCGTCCTGACGAGCGGAGAACGCCCTTTAAGGAGACCTTCTTGATGCTCGCGGACACGGTGAGCAGGTAACCGGTCCGCGTCTGGAGGGCACGAGTTCCTAGCGGATCCCGCGCTTGATCAGCGGAATCAGCGAGTCGATCGTCGCGGGTGTCTGCACACCTGCGCCGGTGTTGATGGTCAGTCCCGCGAAATGATAGGCAGCCGAGAGCACGCATTGCGTAACCGGCAGGAAACCCTGCAGATAGAGCTGCTGGTCGAGCGTCGCAGTGAGGTACTTGTTCTGCAACCCGGAAATCGTGGCGGGCGCCAGATCGATGCCGCCCACGATGATTTGCCCCGGCTTCTTGCCAGCCTGCTGGAGCGCCTGCGGAATGAACCCGGTCACGCCGCCGTGCTGCGTGCCGATCGCCTTCAGATCAGGGTGCGCCTGGATAAAGGCGACCAGGATCGGCACGGCGAGCGATGAATCGGCATCCACCTGCGGTGAGATATTGAGCCTCGTCACCTTCACACCGGCCTTTTCCAGCGTCTCGGAAAGGCCACGGTCAGACTGGCTGCGCACGCTCTCGTTGAAGACGCCATATTCGAGCGCCTCGTCGCCCTTCTTGAGCCCGGCGTTGAGCATCGCCTGAGCAGTGATCTGCCCGCCGATGTAGAGTTCGACGCCGGCGTAGCCGAAGCCCTTCGCGTCGTAGAGCTTCTGGTTTTCCGGCAGCGGCGTATTGCCGACGGTAACGATGATGCCCTGGTCTACCGCCTGTTTGATCAGTGGTGCGAAGGCTGGATCGCCAGGATGGCCCATGATGCCGATACACGTCGGATGCGCCGCCATCGCCTGGCGAAACTGCGCAAGCATCGTCTCCGGACTCCAGGCCGAAAACTGCTCGATCACCTTGATGCCGAGGGCATGTCCCGCGTCCGCGGCTCCGGTCTGACGTGGCAGCGTCGCGCCGTCGCCGGGGTTTCCGCCCATCTGCATATACATCGTCATACCGGCGCCGAGCGGCCCCGTCGTGGTCGGCTCGGTGGCACCGGCGGTTGGCGCGAGGCCGAACGCAACAACGCTCGCCCCTAGCAGGAATCCCGTCATGATCTTGATCATTTCTGCTCCTATCTCCTGATTTAACGGCTTTATCTCCCGCCAAACCTGAGTTTTTCGCGCAATACACGCAGCCTGGCGGGATTCTCGACCAACAGATGCAGGATCACGGCGACGATGAACACCACTCCTTCGATCGCCTGTACCCAGAAGCCGGCGATACCTGTCGCAACGATTCCCGCCTCCAGCATGCCAATCACGAAGGTGCCGAAGAACGTACCCACGATCGTCGCCGTGCCACCGAACACCGAGGTTCCGCCGATGAACACGCCGGCCAGCGCCGGCAGCAGGTAGCCTTGCCCCTGGGTCGAGAAGTAGTTCAGATTCTCGAGCGTGAGCAGAACCGTCGCGAAGCCGGCCAGCACACCCATCAGCGTGAACAGTTTCACCGTCTCACGCGGCACGTTGATGCCCACGACCTTCGCCACGTTGCGGTTGTCTCCGATGAATAGCACGTGCTCGCCGAAACGGTGGCGATTGAGGATGAACCACATGAATATTGCGAGCCCGAGCGCCCAGAGCGCTTGCATCGGGACCACGTCGAACAGGGTGCCCGCGAAAACCGCATAAGCCGAACCACTGGCGAGTTGCTGAAGCGCATTGGAAAGCCCGCCGGAAAGGATCGAAGCAACACCGGCCCAGAGGAACTGCGTGCCAATCGTCACGATGATCGACGGCACACCGACCACCGCGACCAACACCCCGTTCACCACGCCGACCAGCGCGCCGCCAGCCAACGCCGCAATGACGGCAAGCCAGGCCGATCCGGTGGTGTTCACGCACCAGGCGAACAGAAAGCCCGCGAATGCCATTACCGACGGGAACGACAGATCGATCTCGCCGGCCGCAATCACCAGAGTCAGCCCGATCGCCAACACCACCAGCGGCGGCACGGTGGTCAGGAAGGAGAAGTAGATTGGCCAGCCTAAAAAGACCCGCGGTGCGGTCGCCATGAACAGGCCGACCACCAACGCAAACACGACCACGCTCGGCAATCCCTCCACGCGAGCAAAAGCTGGCAGGCGAAAAAACACTAACCGCGCCGGCCGTTTTTCTTTTATCGGATCGCTCACGTCCGTGTCCCCGCAACCGGCGCCGGCCCGTGCCCGCTCTGCTGTAGCGAAATCAGGAACCGGGTGAGTTCCTCGAGGCTCATCTCACCGGACTTGAATTCCGCGACGATCCGGCCACGATCGAGCACGACCAGTCGATCGGCGAGCTCGTGCACATGGGCGAGGTTATGTTCGATGTAGATGCAGGCGCGGCCGGATTCCTTGATCGAACGCACAAAGTCGAGAACCTTGCGCACCTCGCTGATGGCTAGCGCCACCGTCGGTTCATCGAGAATGATCAGATCGCTTTCGAAATACATTGCCCGTCCGATTGCGATGCCCTGGCGCTCGCCACCGGAGAGTTTCGCAATCAACGAATCGGCGTCGATCCCCACGCCGCGGAAACCGAGCTGATGCTTCAAGATTTCGTTGGCGATGCGCCGTTGTTCGGCGACATTGATGAAACCGAACCGGTTGGTGATTTGCCGGCCGACAAAAAAATTACGCCACAGCGGCTGCTTCTCGCCCAGCGATTTTTCCTGATAGACCGTCTCGAAGCGCAATCGGTGCGCCTCGCGCACGGAAAAGCGGCTCCAGTCGACCTCCTCGTCGCGGATGAACAGCTTGCCCGTGCTCGGTCGCACGACACCGGTCAGCACCTTGATGAGCGTCGATTTGCCCGCGCCGTTGTCGCCGATCAGGCCGACGATCTCGTTGCGCCCAATGGCAAGGTCGATGCCGGAAAGCGCGCGTATCTTGCCGTAGGACAGGCTGATGCCCTGCGCGCGCACGATATGTCGCCAGGCGCTCGTAGCGGGCGCGGCATCGCTCGCCGTCACGCTACGCCCCAGCTCGAAGGACCCACAGTGATGTTGTGTACGACGATAGCCATAAAACCTTCCTTTTGCTTATCGATCGCCGCATCAACTTACATTGAAACTGTCTATGCAATTCAGCAAGATTTAAAGTCTAGTTCAAGAATCGCCCGACCGTGGCTAGAAAGTGCCGGCGGCGTGACAGCGCGGGCGTCACGGCGTCTATCACTCAAACTGGCCAGGGGACTATGATGATAAAAGCTGCATTCATCAGCGCAGGAGCACATCATGACCTCCAATCCATCCGCTGAGCCGACCGGCACCTCTCGCGACCCCGCGCAATCTTCCGCCGGCACGACTGGCCATCCCGATCCGAAGGGTTCGCAAAAACCGGCCCCAGACGAGCTTCCTAACGCCGACGCGGCAGAGCCCGAGCCTCACGAGCATCTCCCGTCCAGAAGCGACGACAACTGATTCAACACCACAGGTGCCGACGCCGTCCGCGTGACGATCCACGCCGCGGGTTCGCGAGTGGATCGCACATGCTTTCGCGCCGACGCCGCGAAGTCGGGGAAAGCTCGCGGTTCACGCAAACGGCCCGATGGATTTCGTCAGACGAAGTCGCGACCCGGTGGGAACCGCACAGGAGCAGATCATGCAGAACGTGCTGGTAGGTTATGACGGGTCGGCATCCGCGCAATATGCCGTGACTTTCGCGGTCGATCTGGCCAAGCGTTTCGACGCGCGCTTGCATGTGCTCGTCGTCGCGCGCACGCCGGACTGGGGCGCGATCGAAGTCGAGCGAAAAAGTCTGATCGAGCTGGAAGTGCGCCATGCCAACGAGATCCTTGACGACGTAAAGGCGAAGCTCGCCGCTTCGAACGGGGCCGTGGAGTTCGATCTCGTGGTCGGGCCGCCGGCGAAAGAGATCGTGCTGTATGCGGAGCGGCATGCTATCGATCATCTCGTGGTGGGGCATCGCGGACATACGCCGTTCGATCGCTGGCTGATCGGCTCGGTCGCCCGCCAGGTGCTCGCCTATGCGCCGTGCGCGGTCACCATCGTGCGCGATCCGGCGACCATGAAAAAAACGCGGCATGAGAATTGACCGTCCCTGAAGTTTGGTCTTCCAGGAGGCCAAATCGGCGACTACCTCGCAATATGCAAATAAGCGATTGCCATAACTTTCACGACTTCCGTGAACTGGCACGGCTCAGACTGCCGGGCCCGATCTTTAACTACATCGATGGCGCCGCCGACGACGAAGTGACCTATCGCCGGAACACCGCGAGCTTCCAGCAATGTGACCTGGTACCCAATGTGTTGCGGGGAGTTGGTGACGTGGATCTCTCGGTGCAAGTGCTCGGCCAGCGGCTGGCGATGCCTGTGTATTGTTCCCCGACCGCACTGCAACGCCTTTTTCACCATGAAGGCGAACGCGCAGTGGCCGCTGCGGCGTCGAAGTACGGAACGATGTTCGGCGTTTCTTCGCTCGGCACGGTCAGCATGGAAGAGTTGCGCAAAGCGTTCCCGACTCCGCAGGTGTACCAGTTCTACTTCCATAAGGACCGCGGTTTAAACCGTGCAATGATGCAACGTGCCAAAGATACTGGCATCGATGTGATGATGCTGACGGTCGACAGTATCACTGGTGGAAACCGCGAGCGCGACTTGCGAACAGGCTTCACCATCCCTTTCAAACTCACCTTGGGCGGGATGCTTCAATTCGCGCTGAAGCCCAAGTGGGTTCTGAACTACGTCACGCATGAGCGCTTTTCCATGCCGCAACTGGAGACCCACGTCGACTTTGGCGGCGGTGCCATGTCGATTGGCCGCTACTTCACGGAAATGTTGGACCCTTCGATGAATTGGGACGACGTGGCCGAGATGGTCCGCGATTGGGATGGCCAGTTTTGCCTCAAGGGCGTGATGTCTGTCGAGGACGCGAAGCGTGCGGCCGCAATTGGCTGTACCGGCATCGTGCTGTCCAATCATGGCGGCAGGCAGCTGGATGGATCGAGAGCCGCGTTCGATCAGCTTGCGGAGGTTGTAGATGCGGTGGGCGACAAGCTGGACGTCATCATGGATGGAGGAGTGCAACGCGGAACCCATGTTCTGAAGGCTCTGGCTCTAGGGGCCAAAGCCGTTGGTATCGGACGTTACTATTTGTTCCCGCTGGCAGCTGCGGGGCAGGCTGGCGTTGAGCGGGCGCTGGCCTTGATGAGAACAGAGTTAGAGCGGGGCATGAAATTGATGGGATGTAGCTCGGTGAGCGAGCTTTCTCGCGAAAGTCTTCGCTTTCGATAGCCTGCCCCGCAAAGCAGTCGAGTGCGCGTCACCTGCTGAGACGGCGATACGCACTCAGGTGCCTCAGAAGTCCCTGCTTGTCGCCTCGGATTTCGCTCAGGCGTGCAATATTGAAGTGAGCGTCGGCATGAGTGGGGTTGAGCTCGATGCATCGTTCATAGGCTTGCACCGCTGCGTCGTAGCGCTCCAGTTCTTCCAGAGCGACCGCGCGATTGAAGTGCAACAGAGCGTCCTGCGGAAAATGCTCGAGCGCCCGGTCAAAAACGGACAATGCCTCGTCGTACTTCATTCCGACCTCGCAGAGCAGGACGCCCAGGTTGTTATAAGCGTCGTAGTGCGGGGTCGGCGATAACTCGAGCACCTTTTTATAGGCCTGCTCAGCACCGATGACGTCGCTATCGGTAAGTTCCTCCGCAAGAGCAAACCACTCCTCGGTTTGCTTTTCCCGGCCAACGATGTTCCGGGGCGCAGCGTCGAGGAACGCGACTTCGCCCTTGACAGGCGCCACTTCCAGATCGAGCAGAAGCTGGCCCGAGGTCGCATCCCATTGTGATTCACCTGTCTTGACGACCACCGAGTCACCGACAGCCGTGATGCGGATGCCAGTCAGTGGAAGCTCTTCAGGCAATTCCGCTTTGAGCCGCGCAAGCGCTCGCAGAATTTTGCGTGACGCGATTTTGGCCGACTGAAGCTGGAAAGCTGTGCGCAACAACACGACGTCGCGGAACGTGAACCGGAGCTCGTTACGACGACCACGTGACGGTTGCACGAATCCAGCGTCTATCAGGCCGGACAGCACTCGTCGTGAGACACCCAGCAGCGACTGGAGACTGCGCAACGAGTAGTCGTGCGAGGCATTGCGCCTTTTCACTTGCGCGCCCGCACCTTGGCCGGAGCCGCTTCTTCAACCTTGGCGGGCGCCCTCTTCGCCGGTCGCCTCGGTTTGGATGCGAGCTCATCGGAAGCGGCTGCGGGCGCCTTTTTTACGGGCGCGGCTTTTGCGGACGCGGCCTGTTTGGTCTTGTTGCGGCCAAGGCTCGCACGAAGGGCTTCCATCAGGTCAATCACTTCAGCGCCCGACTCCATGCCCGGTTCGGCCGGAGACACGATCTGCTTGCCGGCGATTTTCTGGTCGATCGCTGCCAGAATCCGCTTCTTCTCCTCATCTTCGTATGCCGTTGGGTCATACGAATCTTCGGAAACCTGGTCGATTATTTGCAGCGCGAGCTGCAACTCGGTGCCCGTCACTGCAACATGCTCGATGTGCAATTCACTCAGCGAGCGAACCTCGTCCGCGAACAACAGTTGCTGAAACACCATGCCATCTTCGGCTGAGCGAATCTGGACGATGCGCGTCTTCCCTTTGTATGACCATTTTGCGAGCGCACACCGTTCGCTTTCGCGCATCGCCTGCTGAAGCAGACTGTACGGTTTGCCGCCGCGCTTGTCTGGCGCGATGAAATAAGCCTTGTCGTAATACAGCGGGTCGACTGACTTCTCCGGCACGAAGGAAACGATCTCAACGACATGCGTTGCGCCTTCCTCGAGCGCTTTCAGTTCATCTGGCGTGAAAACGACGAACTGGCCTTTCTCAAACTCATAGCCTTTCTTCATGTCGGCTCGCGCCACGACCTCGCCTGTCGCCTCGGAGATGTACTGCTGTTTGACCCGCCCGCCGTCAGGCGTCAGGAGATGGAATCCCACACCTGAAGCACTGTCGGTCGCCGAGTAGAGCTTGACCGGAATGGATACCAGACCGAAGGAAAGCGTCAGAGACGCAATTGAACGCGCAGCCATGACTGTCTCCCGATAACCGGCGACCGCTGGTCGCAGAAACTCGGTTGGATCGCACGAAGGCGAACTGTGCTTGGGGAATTCTACGGCGTTTTAAGGCGCTAGCGCCCGGTGAGATCGCAAAGCATAGGTTGTGCCTGTCGGTATAGATCTGGGTGCAGTGTCCTGGGCTTAGCACATCAGCACGTTGACCGCATCCTCGAGCGCTTGCGCTTGGTGCTTGAGATCAACCGATGCCGATATTTCTCAATTGGCAAACGTTAAAACGAAACAAGTTTTCGTCAATAGCCGCATTGACCTCAAATGGAGCATTTGGCCACGCCAGTTACTCAAATATTTACCGATGCCGGGCACCCTCACGTTGGCGGAGTGTTCCTGCCCGCTGCCCGCGCCTTTGGCATTTTGTCCGGAGAGTATGCTTATGTTTGGGGGAAGCGGTCGCATCTAAAACGCCTGTAGGACTAACGCGGGAGGCTCGCACATGGATCCCCGGGACGAAGAATTCGTGCTCGCTGGAAACCTCAAAGAGCTGCGAGCGAAAGGGCGGTGCATTGTCCAGGGTGGACATGGTCCGATCGTCGTGATCTGCGACCGCGAGCGTGTCTTTGCCGTTGATAATCGGTGCCCGCACATGGGATTCCCGCTCGAGCGAGGCACTGTCGAAGACGGCATCCTGACCTGTCACTGGCATCATGCCCGCTTCGATCTGGAAAGCGGCTGCACGTTCGACCTTTGGGCAGATGATGTCCCCAGCTACGCGGTCCAAATACGCGATGGCGACGTCTGGGTCGCAACCAGGTCGGATCATCCCGATGCTGCCGCGCACTGGCGTCAACGGCTTGCGGATGGCCTCACACATGACCTTGGACTTGTCATCGCCAAAGCCGTGCATGGCCAGCTCGCCGCCGATGTGCCAAGGGTCGATATCGTGCGGCAGGTCGCGCTGTTCGGAGCGCAAAACCGTGACGGCTGGGGCGTTGGTCTCACGGTACTCACAGCACTCAGCAACCTGTTGTCCGTCCTGCCCGCAGACGAAACCTATCTCGCCCTGTTCCACGGCGCGCGCCGTGTAGCGGCGGACTGCAACGGCGAGGCGCCGCGGCGCGAACGTACGCCGCTTGCGAGCCGGCCGGAGCCCGCCACGCTCGATCGTTGGCTGCGCCTGTGGACAAACGTGCGCCACCGCGAGGCGGCCGAGCGCACGCTGTTGACTGCGATTGCCTCCGGTCTCGCACCCGCCGTGCTCGCGGATGCGTTGCTGTCCGCCGGGACGGAGCGGGCCTTCGCGGACTCCGGGCATTTGCTCGACTTCATCAACAAGGCGTTTGAATGCCTCGATCTGATCGGCTGGGAGCACGCGTCAGCTGTGCTGCCCACTGTCATCGCCCAGTTGGTGAGCGCCCGGGGTGCCGAGGAATCGACCGCGTGGCGCCAGCCCCTCGATCTCGTCGCGATGTGCGACGAAGCGGCCAGCCAGATCTCGAACCTCTTCGCTGCCGGGCGCAGCGTGCAAGGCTGGTCGGATCACGCGGCGCTTGCCTTGGAACTGCTTTCAGACGATCCAGCGAGAATCATTGACTCGCTGAAGGAGGCGATCCACGCAGGCGCTGCGTCTGCCGACCTGGGACAAGCCCTCGCTTACGGAGCGGCGTTGCGCGTGGCCCGCTTCGGCAATGCCAACGAGTACTCCGACTGGGAGACCGCGCATCATGTGTTTACCCATGCCAACGCACTCCATCAGATTCTCAGGCGTGTCGGGGACGCAAGCTTCGACACTCGAGTCATCGGCGTTCGCGGCGTACTGCACGGAGCCATGGCGCTCTACCTGGCGAGATATCTGAACGTTCCGCCCGCCCGCATCCCGGGCGAGGACGATGATCCGCTCGACGACCTTCCTGCCGATGAGGGGTCGATCCGAACGGCCTTGCTCGACGCTTTCGATCGGCAGCGTCAGGTTGATCTTGCGGCGAAGTTGGTGGCGCGCCACCTTACGCTCGGTCATCCGCCGCAGGCGCTCATCGCCACACTTGCGCTTGCCGTGTTGCGTGAAGATGCCGGCTTTCATGCGTATCAGATGCTGGAGGCAGGCGTTCGGCAGTTTGCTACATGGGGCAATACTGCCGAAGGACGGCACATTCTCATTGCAGTCGTCCGCTATCTCGCGGCCCATTCACCGACTGAACGTGGAATGCTGCAGACGGCCGACATCGCCCGGCGGCTGATGCTGGGAAGCGAACTGCATTGACCTGCCAATCTCGCTAATGGTGTCCGTCTGGACACGTTTTTAAAGGAAGCTCCTCACGGGTTCATGCGGTACGCATAAAAGCGGCGCAGCGCCGCTCAGAAAAACACCAAGCAATTTTTTCATATGCGCCTTACCCAGAGCCCTCATTACTTCCTTTTACTTTACGTTACATCTAGTTACCGGTATCCTCCGCGCCGAGTTATCTGCTCTATCTCAGTAGGCCAACATACGTAATTCAAATAATGTTGAGAAAACAAGTTCTGCTTCGCGAGGCACGAAGCGAAATAGTCGGCAACACGACCAGGCTCACCAAGGTTGTACACGTCAACGAAGGCGATCACATTTGCTATCAGGGGGCCACAGAGTCGCCGCTCATCTTCCTCGTAGAAGGACAGCTCCGTGTGTCGACATACTCCGAGGATGGTGTCGAGCTCCCGTTCTACGTTGTCAATCCCGACGAGTGTACGGGCGAGATTTCGATCCTCAACTGCGCGCCGACCTTGGGCAATATCATTGCTACGAAGCGCAGTACCGTCGGTCTGCTCGACCGGGCGCACGCCCGCCGGCTTCTCAGCGACCCGGACGTGGCGCGCTCGCTGAATAACCTGATCGCGAGTCGCGCCAAAACGCTACTCGTGGCGCGCAGCTCGCGAAGCCAGCCGCGTGCGGATGCGCGTGTGACCGCCGTGATCGAGGCGGCCATCAACCAGAGTCAGGCCTTCGATTCACCGCTTGTCGAACTGCCCAGTCAGGTCACGATTGCAGCCATGGCGGGGGTGAGCCGCGAGACGGTGTCGCGTGTGATCACGTCGCTCGAAAAGCGTGGGATTGTCGAACGGGAAGGCAAGGCGATCCGCATTCGGGATCGTGTCGCGTTGCACCATCTCGCAACAGGCCGGACGCCAAGTTGAAGCGACTCAGGGTCGCGCAGAATCCCTACCGGTTTTTGAGTCACTGCAAAGCAAATTGCGCCTTGTCGGTGGCGCGGCGGCCGCGGCGTGCTCGGCGTGGCGTCTCGTCGCTTTGGAGAGGATCAGGGAGATCGACTGCCTGTTCAACGTGTCGCTGAAGTTCCAGTGCCAGCACCGCCCCACTCAGGTCACGGATCATCTGACGTGCCTGCTCCGCATCCAGTACGAAGCCACGCTGATTGGGTGCGACAGGGCTCGCCGGAAACCTGTCCGCGTCGAGATGGACGGTCACGTTCAGGCTCGTCGAATCGATGCGCCATCGCTGTACCGTTGCGAGCGTCATATCTCGCGCGTCTTCGTCGTGTGACGTCCCGTTCTTTACCTGTTGCATACCAAGGGCTTCTGTCAGTGCGCAGAATATACGCCGGTGTTCGAGAGAAGCTGTGATCGCAATCACAAACAGGTCATCATTGGCCAAGCGGGATGACTTTCGATGGACGTCGATGTGTGAAAAACTCGGCCGCTCAAGCGATGTGACTGACCGATCATCTACAAGCGAGCGTGGGGATTGATCGCGAAGAAGCCGGCAGATTGATTGCCGGTGCGAACGTTTGATGGTGCCCATGGGCAGGATCGAACTGCCGACCTCTCCCTTACCAAGGGAGTGCTCTACCACTGAGCCACATGGGCCGTCTAGATGACGTAACGCTGGAGCGGGAGACGAGGCTCGAACTCGCGACCTCAACCTTGGCAAGGTTGCGCTCTACCAACTGAGCTACTCCCGCATTTGGCTCCCCGACCTGGGCTCGAACCAGGGACCTACGGATTAACAGTCCGGCGCTCTACCGACTGAGCTATCGGGGAACAGGCTTTGTGAAGCGGACCGGATTGTACAACATCGGTTATGCAAACGGAGCAGTGACATGATCTTTCTGAGCGAGAAGTTCGGCTCGTGGTATTCGCCCAACACGAGACAGCCGAGCTGCTGCGTTCCGGCAGCAGCCACTATCGTTGTTACGGTTGGCGTGCCAGCGTGCCGCGATAACCAGCAAACGAAGCAAGCGGCAATTCCGTGGCTGGGTTGAAGGGCTGCCATGCAACGCCGGGCGCGTTTTCAAGCACCGAACCGACGTGTGGAGCACCCAGCGCGATGCTCAATGATGGAAATGTCCAGTTCCAACTGGCCGGGTGCCGGTCCAGTTGATGCACGCTGGCCGGCACCAGTCCGTCGTCCCTCCTGGCTGCCCAGTTCGTGACCTGGCTTGCATAGTCGCGCCACACATTCGTGCTGGCCAGATCGACGGCCAATGGTGCAACAGACACCACGGCAAACCACAGCGCAACGCCGAACGTCACGGCGCACGCTTCGAACCTCCATACACTGAGAGCAATGAGCGGCGGCAACCAAAGCAGGGTCAGCACGCGCGAGTCGAAGCTGATCTGCGCATTGAAGAAATCGAACCGTTCATGCCAGCATAGATAACTGATCGCAAGCAGCACCGCGACCAGCAGCCCACGTGTTTTGGGTACTCGCAGTCCGATAAAAAAGCACAGCGCTGCAAGCATACTCACGTCAAATACCGCGTTTTGCGCCGTATGAGCGAGCCCATGTAGAAACGCGCCCCGGTTGGCCGGATCACGCGGATAAATAATCCAATACGCTGCAATTGCAGCACCGAGCACCCATAGTGCAATACAGAGACAAATAAGGCCCAGCACCAGATAACGTCGCTGCCGTGCGAGAGCAGTCAATTGCGCACGTGAACGAAGTGCCAGGATCAAACCGAAGAGCGCAAGTGTGACGGCTTGGGTTTCGTACATGCGCGTGAGAAGCACAGATAGCGCAATCGGTAACAGCCATGCGGCCGAAGAAAATCGGCCAGGCTGCAGTAAGTATGCGAGCATCGGCCACGCAAGCGGCAATAGGAACTGACTTTCGCCGACCAACAGAAAGTCGCTCGGCAGCGCAATCGACAGCATGCCGAAAAGATAACCTGGTAGCAGCGCGGGGACTGCGCCTTTTGTCACCTGCACGCGCACAATCAGGTAGGCGGCTATGAAAGGCAGCACATAGCCGAGCCCGAAAATGAAGCGGAGCAGTGCGGCATTCGACAAGCCCCAGTGCAGGACCAGCACTAGCGGCCATTGACCCAGCTCGTACGAAAACTGCCGCGACCATGCGATATGGTTCACATCGCGTGAACGCAGGATTTCGATGAAAAATGATGCGCCATCGGCGGAGAACTGTTTGTTCGACAATACCGACCATAACAGCGTGCCGAGGATCGCTGCGGCGAGACAGTCGAACGGAAGCAGCGGCGAACAGCAGGATTTTTGGTGCAGTCTGGGTGAACTCGCTAAGGTCATGGGACTAGGTCTTATAGGTGTTATTAGGGGTCGAGGGTGTGGCTTTGTCGGTTCATGAAAATCGACGTTGGGCGCGAGGCCCCGACCCACTTCTGATAAATCGACCGAGCGCGCTACTCACCACTGCGATCAGGAAGGACGGATCGTACAAGATGCTCCTTCAGATTGTCGACGGTCGGGGTGGGCATTTCGATGGACTTGTGCTTGCGAAATGTCTTTTCGAAGCAGAGGTCAAGCACAAACCGAAACCGCAAGGGGGCCGCGGCGTGCGGCCAGGTTGCGGGCTTAACGCGTAGCGACATACATTACGATTTCAAAACCGAGGCGTACGTCGGTGTAGCTCGGAGTCGTCCATTGCATACGTGCTTTCTCCTTCGATTGAAACAGCGGTCGGAACAACGTTGCGCCGGCGGCCCGGCGAAATTTCGTGCCCGGTCTCGACAGCAGCCGGCATCACGCAAACTCGATGCCCACGTTTACCGGCCAGCCAGGTGGGCGTGCGTTAACAAAGCACCAACTTGATGGACCATCAATGCACTGTTGAACGATCCACGCCAGTGGCGCGCTCAGCCATCATCTCCTCAAGATGCCGATGACTTAAGCGAATAGGCCACATACCGCCGCACGCACAACAACATCACGTCCAGCGGATAGTGCAACCGCTGCAGCACTTTGGCAACGCCAGCAGCAAGGGCCATTCGTGGCGTTTGCGGTCTTCTTCATCGTGGGCACAAGCAAAGTTTTGGCAACCTCCCCTCAGTTATTTCATGTATGACCTATCAGCCTTTTCGGCAATGTCTGTCTTCCTTGCCCCGTTCAGATTGAAACCGATTGCTGCAGTTCTTCCATTAGCGCCAATCGGTTTCGGCACAAACTGGAATCGGCAAAGGCGTCAGTTCGTGGGCACCCAAGATTCAGGGTCGTCCTTAGCACGAAGAATTCTTTCCGCGTGCCACGCTCCACTGCTGAATGGGCCGAAGACGTGGACGGCCTTTCCGACCACGAGCGGTACGCTCAGGTGAGCCTGCTCGGCAGCCGAAGTGTCAACGAGCACAGGGGCTCCGGTCTGAGGTTGGATGGTGATTTGCAACGTGCCTACCGAAGCGACGATTCCGTAGATTTGGCTGGGCAGAGATGCTGGCGGAGCAGGCGGGGGCTGGACTACGACGGGAGCGCGCGTCCCGCCCGGAGCGAAGATGTTCAGGGCCGCGAAGCTGGCGACAAAGACCTTGCCGTTGGCGACAGTCGGCACGATGTTGGCGTTGGAGTTGGGGCCAGGCCAGGAGCCGGCGACGGACGAGAAGATCGGTGTTGTGCCACCTGAAGCTGAAGCGTCGAAGGCGTATAGCGTCACGTTGGCTGGTGCAGCAGTGCTGGTGGGGCGACCGACGGCCCAGATGATCGCGGACCCGGCTGATGTGCCGTTCGATGAAATCGTCGTAAAAAAGCCACCATCCTGGCCGGATGCGATGCTAGCAAACGTTTTTTCCCATTGCAGCTTCGGCGGGTTTGCCGGAACCTTCCATACACTTATGCTTCTGCCGCCGCTGCCGACAACGCGGCGGACGCCGTCCGATCCCATAAAATACGATGGACCGCACCAGCAGGAACCGAAACCGCCGATGGAAAGCGCTCTGCCCGAGTCGTTGTGACCCATCGAGCTCCGGTCGATGAGGTATAGATGGCCGCGCTTTCCTCCGGCAACGACCGTACCAACCGATTCTCCGGAGATGGCCGGTATAACCATGGCGCCACCGGAACCGAAATCGTCGTCCGCGGCATCTAGCGATGCGACGCCATTAGTACCTGAAGGGGTGAAATAGTCCTGCAAGGTGGTCAGGTCGGCAGAGAGCCTCACCACGCTTTCCTGGATATTGTTTGGAGGAGCGTAGGTCGTACCGGATGGGTCTGAGTTTCCAGTGATGAAGTACAGCTCCCCCGACGGACCCGCGGCAATGCCATACCCGGACATCCAGACGGACGACAGGAAAAACGTGTTGGGGGAAGTCGCCAGCTTGTTCATCAACTGATTCGCAACATTCGACCCATTCGCAGGAAGCGGTGACAGCGTGCTCGCCTTCCATCCCAACACCCAGCCGCGCGACTGGTCGGCGCGTATGTCGCAGAAGCTGCCGAAACCGGCGTAGATGTTTCCGTTCGCCAGAAGGAGACCGGGACGCTGCCGGCTGAACCCTGCGGCGAAATTGTAGGTCGTGCCGTCCGTCAGGGTACGCGAAGCCGAGACCGAGGTCGGAGAACCCGCTTTGTCAGCCAAGGTGGTGATGTCAAGAGCGTGGAGCCAATAGCTCGGCGTGCCGCTTACCAGCTTGAACGAGACCACATATAGCGTTTGGGTGCCCAGATCGATCACCGGCGTGGAGTTGATTCCCACGGTCGGGCCGTTGTTGTCACAGCCGCCGGGAAGCCTCGATCGCGGTACCGGAGTCCCGAGGTTCCGTTGGAGGAGCAGCGTGCCCGTGGAAGCCGAGTAGGCGTAAATGTTGTTGGCTTCGGTAGCGACGTATACGACATCCTGTGTTGTCCCGTGGACGTTCAACGCGGAAACAACCAACGGCTGCGCGTCGACCCAGTCGTTCACTGGGTCGCCGAGCTTGATTGCATGCAAGACGCCGAACGAACCGGCTCTGACGTTGGAAGGGGTAAGGGTCGTCTCGTTCGAATTCCAACCAGTACGATTCGTGTCGCCATGATAGGTCAACACGTTCACGGACGTGGCCGCCAACGTATTGATCGGTGATGCCGCCGCGGCAGGTCCTGTGTCGGTGACTGGAGCCAAAGGCTGTCCGACCGACTGCCCGGACGCGACGGACATCCAGGGACCTAAAAAGACGGCGGCGAACAGATAGGATAGGAACGAAAAACGCCTTGCTGAAATTGCGCCGGATCCTTCGTTGTTAGGGTTAAGCTTCGCGTTTTTCATGACGAGTGCTCCCTTCTTTTAGGGGACGTTGTGTAGCGGTTCGCTGGACGCATACAATTTCGTGTTTGATTAAACTTATTTCGTAAGCAATCCTGCGCCAGTCAGGACATAGGTGGCGTCCGCCATCCACCGTACGTTGGGCGCTTCGGCGCTGAATTGCCCGCGCACCGGATCGGACGCGCGCCGCGCACCCGGGTGCTGCCGCGTGGTGCGGGCCAGCGCCGCCTTACGCCGCGCAGACAGGGAAGGCGCATCAGGCGCGCCACGCGCTTGCGTCCCACATGCAAGCCCTCGCGGGGCCAATCGCATTTCTCTCAAAACTGGCCTCACGTCGCTGGATTCACGTTGAAATTGCACCTGCGAAAAGATCGCGCCGTCAGCCGCGCAGGTGGTGGTAAGCCGTTCCTGCGCGGCTGTATTTCAGCAGTCTGTTAGTCAAGACGCCCGAATGCCCCTGGATTACCGTTCGATTTCGATGGGCATTCCGTCGCATCGCCCGCCAGAACTACCGGTTCCAATTCGCGGAACTTTATTTTTCGGCTCCCGCTGAGCTGGTCTATGCTCAAGGAGTACGAAACGCTCCTCCGTAAACCCAGCCGAGGAACTTGCTGAGGGGGCCTATCATGAAACTCGCGCTATATGTCGCCATCTTCAGTGCGCTGTTCGGGGTCCGGCTGGCGCAAGCCGCCTGCCCCGACGACGCCGTCTTCATCGGTCTGAATGATCAGATTCGCGGTTACTCCTTGCGCGCCAACGGAGCGACCAAGCCCTGCCAGGTGCTGGAAGGGCCGCGCACCACCTTCGGCACTGCTCGGGCGATCGCCTTCAGCAAGAACGACTTCTTTCACGTCGCGCAGTTTCTCACCAACGGCACCGTCGCCATCTTTCCGCCGAAGGCCGAGGACAATGCGGCGCCCAGTCGCTCGTTCACGTTGCCGGGGAATGATCTGGTGAGCATCGCGGTGGATTCCCACCTCAACGACTTCATCTTGAGCATTCGCGCCGGGGCTGGCCCGCTCTTTGTCGCTCCCGTCAACAGCACCGGGTTGCTGCTCCAGCCGATTGTCATTTCTGACCCATCTCCAAATCTCCGGGTGTACGTGAGCCTTGCCGTCGATAACGAGGACAATCTGCTGCTTGCGGGTTATGACGACCGGGGAGCGGCGATCATCGACACGCTTGGCACGGCCCGGAGCCTCACCTCCCCGGCGCTTCTGCGCAGCCTCACTGGTAGCAACACCGGGCTGCTGGCGGGTGGGGAAGGTGGGGCAGCATCCAACAACCTGACGATCGCTGTCGATCCTCGTACGAACGAATTGTTCGTCTACAACACGACCACAGACCACACGCAGATCCAGGTGAGCGTTTTCGCCGCCGGGGCGAGCGGCAATGTGCCGCCAGTGCGGACGATCAGCGGTCCAGCCACGGGAATCACTGGGCCTGGCTTTCCGGGCGCCAACAAGATCAGCGTCTCCTCCGACGGGCGACTCTTTGTTGCCGAGCCGAACAGGCGCATTCTCGTGTTCGCGCCGGGAGCGACCGGCAATGTGGCGCCGTCTCAAGTCATCGAGGATTCCACCCCCGGTCCAGCCGACCAGGGAGGGATCGCGGTCCAGTCCTCCGGCCGCTGCCGATAGCCGCATGGCGGTCTGGTTGGCACTCTGTAATATTTTCGGAGTAGATTGACCACCTTCTCTGGCGTACCAGCAAAATCACCGATACGAAACGTGTCCATAGCGGCCAACGATCTGGCGTCGGGGAGCGAGGTTTCCCCGGCGAACTTCATTCAGACCGACAGAAATGTCGGCCTAGATGCGCTACGTGCATTTACGACATTACTGGTGGTGTTTCATCACTGCGCTATTACCTACGGGGCGATTGGCGGTTGGTATTACCACGAGGTCGCGCCGAGCCGGGACGTCGCAACCATCTGCCTTGTGTTGTTCTGCACCGTCAACCAGGCTTTCTTCATGGGCCTGTTCTTCCTTCTCGCGGGCTATTACTCACGATCGTCTCTGGCCAGAAAAGGACTGCCTCAATTCCTTTTTGACCGCTTTTTCAGGTTGGGCTTGCCATTGTTGTTCTACGGGGTGGTGCTTGGTCCCATTACCATTGCATTGGCGCAAACCAGCAAGGGACTTCCTTTTGGAGCGACGCTCGGGACGCTCGTTTCGAGAGGAACATTCGACTCCGGTCCAATGTGGTTTGCTCAGGCGTTGTTGATTTTCACCTTGTTGCTCGCCGCCGGCATGGCCCTCCTCCGCTACGTAGGTGATCCACTTCGTGTTCGCGAGGTCTCGTTCCCGACAAGCTCGACGCTTGGCGTCGGCGCACTATTGACTGGGGCGGCGGCATTCATCCTGAGGATCAGGTGGCCGGTCGGCGTCAATGTGTGGGGCCTTCAGCTCGGGTATTTCGCGAGCTACGTCGTGCTATTCGCTGCCGGATTTGCGGCTGCAAGAGGGCGGCGGCTGGAATTCCTCCCAGCCCGACAGGTGAAGTTCTGGTCGCTTGTCAGCCTCGTGACGTTGCCGATTTTGCCGCTCGCCTACTATCTCTCAGGAGCATCACCGAAATCGCGACACGACACGATGCACGTCGTGTATGCGCTTTGGGAACCGTTTGTCGCATGGGGCATCATCCTCTTCTTGCTCCGCTTTTTTCAGCGGAATTTCTCACGACTAGGCCGCTTGATGCGTCGCCTGTCGAGACGAGCCTACTCTATATACATCTTGCATCCCCCGATTTTGGTGGCGATCGCACTCTCATGGAGCAGCGTGCATGCCAATCCCTTGGTCAAGTTTGGCGTGACCGGCGCTTTGAGTTGCGTTGCGTGCTATTTGATTGCTGGAGTCGTGCTTAAAGTGCCGGGCATGAGGGGATTCCTTTAGTTACCGCTGTGATGCCAAATCGTATCCGGCCTCAGCCGTCGCGGGGCAGGGTCCGATGTGGGGCAATCTCCACTGGCTGCGCGGCGGCGAGCGAGTGACGCTTCCTGGCCGAACTGAACCGAACGATCTGACATCGTCTGTCCGATCCGGTCCAGAGTTTTACATATGAACCGCTCTTAACCGTGACTTTACTTGCCCCGTTGGAGTGCCGCACCTTTGCCGCTCCTGTTTAGCTGGTTAGATCCAGGTCCTATTGATCGAGATTTCCATCTCGCGCAGCGCCGGATCGGATCCTTATCCGTCAGCACAGGCGAAGCACGGCTCGGTGGATAGGGCCGGAAAACTTTGCCTACTTATCCAAGAAAATAAAAACCCCGCTCCTCTCGTGAGAAGGCGGGGTTTCAACGCTAAGGCTATGCTTACTACTACAAAGGCCTATTAGCTTGCGACGTGGAACGCACCTGCCGCGTTGCCCGTGCTCGAGATGGTATGCACACCAGCAAGTTCGAGAACCGTGCTGGTCGCAGCGGCAGTACCAGCAGCAACGTTTTCAACCACATACGTGTTGCCACCGTACACGAACGAATCGACACCATGAGCGCCAACGGTCATCGCCGAAGCCTGGCTGATTGCGGTAGCCAGATTTGCCGCATTCGCGAGGCTCGACAGTTGGTTAGCCGTCAGCGTCGTGACCGTGAGTGCGTTGGCGTCAGTCGTGGTAATGACGTCGCCCTTCACTGCACCGGTAATCACCGTCGTCGGGGTGGCAACAACTGACGCCGAGCCCGTATCCGCGACGAAGATGCTGTCGTAGAGGCTTGCCGTATCCGTGTGGGCACCCAGGGTCACATTGTAGGTACCCGTGGTCGTCGTGCCAGCAGCACCGAAGTCACCGAGCTTGATGAGATTGAAGCCAGTTCCGACGGTAACGTTGACCGTGCCGCCAATGCTCGTATCGATAATGCTGTTGTTGGCGTTGCCCAGGCTGATGGAGTCGGTACCGGTCGTGGCCCCCGCCAGGTTAAGCGTGACGTGAGCGTTGTCCGTCGAACCAGCAATGGTGACGCCGCTCGTTGCTGCCAACACGCCAGTTGTCAGATTCACATTACCGTTCAGCGTCAACTTGGTCAGTGCGGCATCAGTGAAGGCGGTGCCGTCACCCACCGTAGCCATGCCCGTGCCCGAGTTCGTGATGGTGAGGTTCGTCACCGAGCCACCCGCGACAACGAGTTGACCGACATCGGCATTAGCCGTACCCGTGAAGGTCAGGTTGCCCAGGTTGATGTCAGTCAGGGTGCCAATCGTCGTGCCGTTCTGGCCCGACTCGGTCGAGTTGATGGTGAACGCCGTTGCCTGATGCGCTGTTTCGTCGAGCGCGGTAATCGACAGACCTGCGGTTCCGCTCACATTCAGGACAGACAGCCCGTTGTCGTTGAGCGCTCCGATGGTATCCGTTGCGCCGCCCGCGTTATTGATGTCCGTACCCAAGGTCGTCACGTTGACGGTATTGACACCGACTCCGTTTGCGTCAGCGAGGGTCACGCTAGCGATGCTGAGGCCGGCAGCCGTCGCAGAACCAATCGTCAGGTTGGTCGTGTCAGTCGCGCCGGTGGTGTCAACATACGACAAGGACACCGAGCCCGTGTCAGTACCCGAACCGTCAATGCTGAGCGACGTACCGGTCGCAGCGTTGACGATGGTATTGGCAACGTTAGCTGCGGTGTTGCCGGCCGTCACGTCGATGGCGTTGAAGCCCGAGTTGAATTTGCTCAGGTCCCACGTCCCCGACGAGTTTGCACCCAGACCGAAAACGCTGAAGCCCGTCACGTTCGTGTTGGTCAGGTCTGCAGCGGTAGCATTGAACGTCGTCGCGGCCTTGTTGAAGATGACCTCGTTGTTCGTCGCCGAACCACCGGTGATGGCCTTCGTAGCGTCCGCCGAAATCGTGATGACGTCCTGACCGGTCGAACCAACGAACGATTGCTTCGTATCGTCCAGCGTAGCCACAATCTTGCCGCTCGACGTCGTGGTGAACGACGTCAGCGCGGCGTCAGCGGCCAGCGTGCCGCCATCGTTGAAGCCTGCCGCACCCGACACTGCAATCGTCGTGACCGTGGCCGGAACGGTGCTCAGATGCAGCGTGTTCGTGCCGGAGATGTTAAGGCTCTGCAGATGGGCATCCGTAACGGTGAGGTACGAGTCTGCCGTAGCCGTCGTCACATTCAGCGTCTTAACTTCACCATTTGCGTCAGCGAAGGTCACACCTGCTGCGCTCGTGCCAACGCCGTCCAACGACAGGGCGAGCGTCGTGTTGGTCGGCGTGGTCGCACCATTGGTCAGCGTCAGCGTGCCAGTGCCACCCGTCAGCGACAGAGACGTCAGAGCGTTGTCGTTGATTTGCGAGTTGTTGCCGAAGTTTGCCAGCGACACCGATGTGATGGTGTTGGCGAGCTGCGTGCCGTAGTTTGCGTCCTGGACGATAACCTGACCGTCTACCACACCTGCAACGGCGGCGGAAGCAAGCTCTGCGGGCGTCTGCGTGGTGGCAGTGACTGCCTGCACGCCGGGCGCGGCCGGAGTCGCGCCGACCGTCTGCGACACGCCGGCGACTGCCAGCTGTGCGTTAGCAGCCGTTGCGGCAGCCGTTTGATTGACCGTGACGGTCGTCGTGGCCGACCCGCCCGTGACGGAAATAACACCACCCGTGACCGTGTTGCCCGCGCCAGCCTTTTCATTCAGGTTGGCCGTGACCGTGACCGACGTACCGCCCGTCACGTTGATAGCGTCAGCCGTGTGGAGGCCCGTTTGGGTGGCCAGCATATTTTCGGTGACGGAAACGGTACCGGCCGCTTGCGTCGTCGTACCGACGTTGATGGTGCCGGCAGCCGTCACGCCATTAGCCGTGACAGCAACGTTCGAACCGCCCTGAACGTTGATTGTCGACGCGGCAGCAGCGCTGTCAGTGAGCGTCACAGCCGTCGTAGCAGCGGCAGTAGTGCCCGCAGCACCACCAGCTTCCGTCACGTTCAACTGGGTCAGACCAGTGAAGTTCGAGAAGTTATCCGCGCCGGACGCGCCGCTAGCGGTGACGTTGACCGTTTGCACGCCCGAAACCGAGATACCCGTCGCCAAGGCCGTGCCGCCCGCTTGCAAATCAACGAGATTAAGGACGTTACCCGTGCCGGTGCCGGAGATTTTGTCCAGCTGCGTGAGCGTCGCGGCGGCGTTGCCCGTCACAGAGGCGTCGTTCAGGACGCCATTGACGACATTGTTGCTGCCGGTCAGCGTGAAGTTATCCGCACCCGTAGTGAGCGTAGGGCCAAAAGGCTCCTAACCTATTGAATTTTAATAAGGTATCCGAATTTTTTATACAAGTCAGTTTTTGCACTGACTTATCGACGTCGTATATTCCGCATCCAGGCACATTCCACTTGGGGGCTTGGTTCGGTCAGCAAGTCAGCAGGATGCTGGCTGTCAGCTAACCAGTACGGATTGGGAGAGGATTCGTGGCAACTGCCGCGTCATTCCCCGAAAATGCAGTAATAGCGAAGCAGGGTGCGAGGTACGTTCGTCGCAACTTGGACCGCCTTCATCGGTGTTGTCTTGCAGCGTCACACAAGTGGAATTTGCTAACGCTGGTGATAGCAGGGACGGGTTCAGGGTGCACCGCACAAGCTTGCACGTCCGTTTCCCAACATCGAGCTTCGCGTCGTGACTGTCTGACCGTTCGCACCGTGCACCGCGTCAGAAGACAAATAAAAAACCCCGCCGAAGCGGGGTGGGTAAAGCAAACTGGCTGCCGGCTCATGCGAACAGCCCAGTGGCCTGTGCGGCCGCATCCGCTCGTGCGCGTTTGCGGCCTTCGGTCAGGTGCAGATAAACCGCCGTCGTTTTCAGCTGGGTATGTCCCAGTGCACGCTGAACGTCGACAATATCCGACCCGGATTCCAGCATCATCGAAGCATAGGTATGTCGCAGGTCGTGCATGCGCAGTCCAGGCAGGCCCGCCTTGTTGCAGGCCGTCACCCAGGCGTCGTAGCACGAATAATACGGCTTGCCGGTTTTCGGATTCGGAAACACCCACGGCCCTTCTGCCGATTCCTGCAACTTCCGCAGCAACCCCAGAACGTCACCAGACAGATACAGGGTGAACCCCTTTCTCGCCTTGTCGGCCTCTGCCGGCACGGTCAGCGTACCGCGCTCGGCATCGAACCACGCCCATTGCATCGCGAGCACGTTTTCCCGGCGCAAGCCGGTCGTGCCCATGACGCGCAGGATATTCGCCAGATGCACGTTCGAAGAAGCCTCGGCGGCTTTGAGCAAGGCGCAAAGCTGGCTCTTGGTCAGAAACCGGCCCTTGACCTTGCGCTCGGACGTGAGCTTCAAGGTGTGGGTCGGATTCTGGCGGACGACATTGCCGTGCGCCTTGATGGCCTCGTTGAACAGGTGTCGGACCAGGATGAGCACGCGCTTGACGGTCCCCTCTGCCAGTGGCTTGCTGGACTGCTTCTGCCAGCGCCCCCCGGCGACGACCTTCTCGCGCAGATGCGTGTTGAATGCGACGATATCCTGGGTGCTGATTTCGTCCAGGCGGCGCTGACCGAAAACGGGCTGGACATGATTGCGGTAAATCGACGTGTGGGCGGAATGCTGTCGACCATTGTTCTTGAGTACCGGCAGGTACGTATTAAAGAAGAACGTATCCACGGTCGGGCAAGAGGGCCGGCGCGGTGCCAGCGTTTCGCCACGGGTAGCAGCAATGCTGGCCAGCTGAGTGCGGGCCATTGCCCGCGCCGCGTTGGCCGACACGCTGCCGACGGCGGCAATTTTCTCCTGCCGCTGCTTGCCTTGCGCGTTCCGGTACACGATGACGTAGCTCATCGTGCCCTTGGGCGTGATGCTTGCAGCGAACCCGGTTTGCTCCTGGTCGAATACGACAAGTTTGTCCTTGCCAGCGGGCACGGTGACGTTGTTGAGGGCCTGCTCGGTAATATGCATTTTCATCTCTGATGTCCTAACCGCACAGCTAGCCAACTTTGGCTGACAGCTCTTTGAGCCATCGGGCTGAACGGTGCGAGGACGTTCCAGCGTGAGACGTGTAGGAACCGGGGCCGGATTTTTTAGCCTTTTCGCAATTTTTTTTGAAAATTTCTCAAAAAATTTTCATCCACGGTTGAATGCGCAACGAAATCAGGCACTTGCGACAACCGGTTTTTCCAGATGGTTTGCCGGGGAGCCGCCGCAAAGCGGTGGGGCAAGGGCGTCCAGCCCGCTGCCGCCGACGATGCGCCTCGCCCCAGCGAGGCCGAGACGGCCGGGGGAGCCGACGAACGTAAGCACGGTCCAAGTGCGGGCCAGCGCCTACGCTGGCTAGTTCGTTGGGGGCGCAGCCCCGACACCCCCAGAGCGGAGCGCCGGGGCAACCGCCTGGGAGCCAAAGGCCGGGGCGTCCAGCCACGCCTTTTCATGCTCGATACAGACCCCGCTCCGCCGGGGGCTTGTGTCGTGCATGGAAAGGGACGAGGGGGTTGCCCCGGCGCGCAGCGTCGGAGGGTGTCGCTGCCTTTCAAGCCGTGGAGCGCCCTAGCGCTCAGCCGTGCGGCCCGCGTCCAGCGGGGAAAGCACGGCGTTAGGCTGATGCGGCCGCCAGGTCGCATCGGTGTTGTCGTTGAGCCGTTTCTATACGAGTCGATGGCACGAGGGTCTTCTCGTGCCCCGACACGGGAAACGACTGCATGACAATCGACAAACGCATCATCGGCGAGCGCAACACGCTCGCCATCCTTGGCTACCTCCACCGCTTTGGCTGGCTCACGAGCCGCATGATTGCCGCGCTCGTCTGGCCAACGGCCAAACAGTCGCCAGCGATGGCGCGGCGCGCCGTCAGGGCGCTGGCTGACGACGGCATCGTCCTGCGCCGCCCGCTGCCTGACGGTGGCGACTGCTATACGCTCTCGGCGGCCGGGGCGCGCCTGCTCAACGAGGCGGCCGGGCTGAAGGCGCGCAGCGGGGCCAGCCTGCCGCTTGGCAACACGGTCCACCGCGCGTGCGCGAACTGGTACGTCATTCACCACATCAACGAGGGCACGACAGTCTGGACTGAGCATGAAATCCAGAGCGGGCGTGCACCTATTGTCAGCGTCGATTGCAAGGTACCCGACGCCCTTCTCGACATGCAGGAAGGCCTTGTCTGGGTCGAGGTCGAGAACGCGTGGAAAAACAGGAAAGAGCGCGCGACGGTCGTGCAATTCAGCAGCCGGTATCTGCCCGCTGGCAATCGCCTCAGCGAGCTGGCTCCCGGCCAGTTCCTGCAGCGTGTCGCGATTGTGGGCACAAACGTCGATGCCCTACGCGCCATGTGCCGCTCGTTTGCCGAAGCGCTCGCGCTCGGCGACATCAGTGAGAGCCAGGCCGCTGACGTTGACCTCGTCCTGTTACCCGTCGACAAAAGCCTGGTCGCCAGCGAGCGTGTCTCGGGCAGCCTGTGGTACGACGGCCTGCTGCCCGCCCTCGCCGATTGAACGTCGTTTCTCGTCAGCCCTCCTGCGCCGCGAGCGGCCAAAGCCCGAACCGCCGCATCAGTTCGAGCATCGTGTCGCCGCCGTCCCCGGCGAAGATGTGGTGGATTTCGTACTGACTGTTCTGGCGTATCCAGCGCATGGTCGCGATGACGTCATCGAACGTCGCGTCGTCGCTCCATATGCAGAGCCAGGCAGGGTCACCACCCGAGGCGTACTGGCTGTTGTACAGGCCGATGAGAAATGTCGCAATCGCGGTCGTGCTGCCACCCGCGTGACTACAGCAGAGTTCAAACAGTCGGTAAGCCGCCTGTGCGCCGGGGTCATCGGCAAACATTTTCCGCAACGGCGGGAGCGTCTGGTGGTGGGGATTGCTGCGTTGCTTTGCGGTGCGGCTCATACGTGGTGTCCTCATGAAAGTAAGAGAGTGACCCGTGCAAACGCATCGGGCCTACTTACGTAGAGAAACCGGTTTTAGCCTTTCGCGCAAAAAAAGTTGGCGTCACGCCGTGCCAATAGGCGTCAGGTCATTACAACAGCGAGCGACGAATCAGCACGGGCTTGACCCAGCCTTCCGCGATGTAGGCCGGGACATATCCCCCCGCACGCGCGACCTCGTTGATGAACGCGGAAAGCGGCAATCGTCGACGACCGACAAGCCACACCTGTGTTCGTTCGGACATGTCGAATCCCTCGTCGAGAATGCGCACGAGGTCGGCGCAGTTGATATTCCGCGTTGAATCAAACCGTTCGAACGCCCGGCACGCGGCGAAGCTGTCGCCGCCCCAAGCGACCCGCGCATACCAGGCGAGCCGGAGAAAGTCGGTATCAGACATGGCTCTTAGTCTCCGTACGTGAACCGGCTTCAGGCTGCCGGCGAACCCATTCACGACACGAAGGAAATACCCCGGCCCTTTCGGGCCGGGGCGCTCCCTCCTTGAGGCGACGCACTCGCGTCATCAATGTATAGGCACTCGCGTACATCGCCGGGCAACTTTTTTCAGGGCGATAAACCGGTGGCTACACGTCGTATTCCTTTGATGATGCGACGCTGTAATGCCCCACCCACTCCGCTCGACCTCCGGGGTCGACGCCCTGATTGCGCATGCCTGCGCCGAACACGAACACGACCTCCTGGCGCAGGTCTTTTCGCCGCTGTTTCCCGAGGATTCGCCGTGGACAGCGCTCGCGGACATTCCCGAATCACTCGCCCAACGTCACGCGCCGCGCCTGAAGGCGGTCGCGCAGGCGCTGGGCGACTATCGTGCCGGCCTGACCGGTACCGCTGGCCGTCTCGCGAAATACCTTGATGCGACAGAAGAGGATATTCGCGAACTCGCGTTACGCTACGCGAAGCACAACCTGCCCGGGGTGCGCAAGCTCGAATGGGCTGAAGGGCTGCTCGGCGGCACCGTGCCCGGCAAGTCCGTCGCGAGCAGGTTGGCACGGGTCAACGACGCGCGATTCTGGCGACGGACGATTCGCACCCGTCTGCTGCGCGAGCGAGAGCAGTTTTTTCTTCGCATGCGTCTGGTCGGCACGCGTGCCGAGGCGTATGTCTCCGACATGCAGCTCGCCACACGTCGCAGCCAGTTGCGTCGGCAACAGCAGTGGATGAAGGACACCGTCCTCATCCCGCGCTACCTCGTACCCGACGACGGTGAGCAGCAACCACTGACGCTGGAGCAGGTTGCCAGCTCGGCGAAAGCCCGCTTTGCGAAGCTGTACACGTTTGTGAATGCGGCAGACTCGATTGCGCAGGATGAGGGACTGGCTGCCGCCATGCTCACGCTGACGCTCGAACCCGAATGGCACCCTAACCCCAGCTTTGGCCAGCACAGTTGGAACGGCGCATCGCCGCGCGAAGCGCACCGCTCGATGGCTAGCCGCTGGCAATCAATTCTGCGCGACCTCCACCGTGCCGGCGTTGGCATCTCCGGGCTGCGTGTCGTCGAGCCGCACAAAGACGGCTGCCCGCACTGGCACGTGTGGCTGCTGTACCGGCCCGATGCGGAAACCACGATTCTCGCCACGGTAATGCGCTATTTCCCGAACAAGCTGAAGGTGCGCGCGCCAAGCCTGCGCGGCGAGAAAAACACCGACGACGACCGCATCTTTGACACGCCCGCCGAACTGCGTGTCGGCGCGGGTCGGCCGCTCACGCATGCGAACGAGGGCGCGCAGGTTGACCTTGCGCGCATTGACCGCTCGATTTCCAGCGGGCCGAGCTACGCCATGAAATACCTGCTCGCGACCGTCGAGGCCGGCGAGCAACTCGATAAAGAGGTGGGGCTCTTCCCCGACATCGAAAACGAAGCCACCAAGAAAGAAAAACGAAAGAAGCGGTTCACGGCACGCCGCGTCGATGCGTTCCGAAGCCTCTGGGGCATCAATGCCGCCCAGCTGTTCGGCGTCGCCAAATGTCTCACGTCATGGGACGAGTTGCGCCGCCTGTCGCAAGCGCCCGAGCATCCGGAACTGCGCCGCCTGTGGGCACTCGCACGGGGCTCCGACCAGGAAGGCCGCATCGCGCCTGGCGCGGGCCAGCGTGGCGACGCGAAGGGCTTCATCCTCGCGCTGGGCGGGCTGGCCGCCTGTGGCAAGCCGACCGAAGACAGCCCACGCCGCAGCATTGGACGGCTCACCGAAGTGGCAGTGAATGCCTATGGCGAGCCCATCGAGCGCACCAAGGGCGTGACGCTCATCGAGCGCGTTCGAAAACGCGTGGAGGTCGGCTCACGGACGAACCGGGATACCGGCGAAATCTCGGTGAAATATGCGTGGCGCTCGGTGGCAACCGTCGTCGCGGAGGTCCGCACACGGTTGACCGAATGGATATTCGCGACGAAGAAAACCGTGTCGTTCGCGCTCGGGCTGGCCAAGGCCCGATTTGCCGCCGCAACCGGCGATACCGTTTTAGCCTAGCGTTACCACCTGTGGGGGAGCTGTGCGATATCCGCGAACGCGGAGGCGTGTGCTCGTCCAGACGCCACAAACGCTGCATTTTTATACCCGCAAACGCCCCGGAATACTGGCGACGGCGGTCAAAAACCCTTGAATCTCATGAAGCCGACCCTTTCCGCCGGGTCGGGCGCAGCCTGGCACGGTGGAGAGGGCCGGAAAACTTTGCTTAGTTATCCAAGAAAGGAAAACCCCACCCCTCTTGCGAGGGGCGGGGCAGTCAAACAAGCGTCTTATCCGGAACCGCTCACGAGGAGCGGTCCAGAACTGTCAGCTTAGGCAAACGTGATGTGACCCACGCCCGCTGCACCGGCGGTAATAGCCGTGTGCGACAGGTCAACGAGACCCGTGATTTTCACGACGTTTGCGGTGGTGGTGGTAGCCGCAGCGGCAACGTCTTCAATATACGTGTTGCCAGCATACTGGAACCAAGTCACAGCGCCCGCGCCCGTGCCAGCTGCTGCAAACACGGCCTGGTCGAAGGTCTGTGCAGCTGCAACCGACGTGGCAGCACCGAGGGTAGTACCTGCCGCCACAGCGTTACCGAAGCTCAGCGTTTCGCCGTGCAGGGTACCGTTCAGCGTCAGCATGTTGCCGGCGGTGGAGGCGGACGTTGCCGACGCGACTTCTTGATACGTCAGCTTGTCCGTCACCGTGGCAGTGCCGCTGCCGAACGTCACAGCATCCGCAACATTGTGCGTTGCCGCGACGTCATTGACCGTAACGGTGACACCCGTACCCGAACCCAGCGTCGCCGAGCTGCTTGCGTTGTTCAACGTTAGAACGTCTGCACCAGCCGATGCAGCGTCGTTGATGCTGCCGCCGGTAGCAGTCGTACCGATAGCACCCAGCGTCAAATGGTTCGTGTGCGTCGAAGCCGTTGCACCTTCGATAATCACACCATTCGACGCGTCGTTCGCGATGGTATCGCCGCCGATGCCGCCCTTGATGGTCAGACCCGTGTAGGTGATGGTGTTGTTGGCGCTCGGCGTGCCGTTAGCACCGGCCGTGATGGTCAGAGCACCGGTTGCTTGCGAGCCATCAATCAGGGTCAGCAGAGATGCCGTCTTGGTAGCGGAAGCCGCTGCAGCGATACCGCTGTCCGTCGTGACACCACCCAGCGTGAACGCGTTCGAACCGGTGATGGTGATGGTCGTCAGGTGATTGTCCGTCTCCGTAAGGCCCGTGAGCGAATTCACTGCACCCTTGACGCCCGCCGAGCTCAGTGCAATCGACGTATCGCCCGTGGATTGCAACGAGTCGATGTTGACACCGTTGGTGTGCGCTTTCAGCGAATCGGCGAAGTCCACCGTCAGCGTGCCCGAGCCGCCAGCGTGCGACAACACCAGGTCGTTGCTACCGACCACTGCAGCCGCATCCAAGGTGTCGGTCACGGTCACGTTTGCGCCGAGGTTCAGCAACGTAGCGACGCCGCTAGTGATTGCCGAGCTGATGGAAACGCCCGAAACGGTCGAACCCGTCATCAGCGATGCGTCCAGCGAGCCGTTGCCAGCGCCGTTGCCGAAGCCCGAAACGTCGAGCACCTGGAAGTTGCTGATGTTGGCTGCGTCGCCAGCGTTCACGAGGGAAGCCGAAATCGTGTTGACGCCGCCCGTACCGCCATTGACCACCGCCGTGTTGGACAGCGAGCCCGAGCCAGCCAGCAGCGTGTTGTTGCCAGCGCCGAGGTTGATGGTGCCGGTCACGTTTGCCACGCCGAGCGTTACGACGTCGTTGCCTGAGCCGCCGGTCACGTTCGCAGCAGCGACACCGTCGGTCAACGTGACACCACCGCTGTTGGCCGACGCGTCGATGGTCTTCAGCGTGCCGAAGGTCGACGTCGCGTCGATGACCAGCGAGCCCGAGCCGGTGATGGTCAGTGCGGTCGCGTCAGCGGCGGTCAGAACGACGTCGTTCTTGCCGGTTGCATCGACCGTCAGGTTCGTCACGGTGCTGTCAATAACAGTCGTGAGGGCCTGCGTGCCGTCTGCGGCGAAACCAACATTCGAAACGTTCAACGTCAGCGATTGCGAACCGGTGGTACCGTTGGTGATGGTAACCGTGTCCGTGTTGGTGAAGTTCTCGAGCGTAACAGCGGCAATGTCCATACCCTTAATCGCAGCGGTGTTAGCGAGGGCGGTATTGCCATTGATGGTTGCAGAGGTCAGCGTCGTGCCGGCACCGGTCGCGCCTGCTGCCGACTGGTTGTCAATGGTCACGGCACCCGCATCACCATTAACGGTAACAGCAGTCAAACCTGCACCGATGACCTGAACCGTCGTGGCTGCCGTTGCGGTAACGGTGTCAACCGCGCCGCCATAGATAGTGGCCGCGCCCGCCGTGCCAGTCGTCAGGGTGACGTTGGTCGTATCAGCAGCGCCAACGACAGCAGCATTTGCGGAGTCGGCCGCCGTCACGTTCAGGGCGGTAAGACCCGCAATCGAAGTCTCCGTCGGTGCAGCAACATTTGACGAACCCGTGTTGATGCTCACGCCGCCATTTGTGGTGACATTCAGCGTTGCGATGTCACCGATGTTCGCAGCAGTCGGAATCGTGTACTGGTAACCAGCACCAGCCGCATGTCCATCAACGATATTCAGCGTGTTGCCGGTGCCCGTGCCGCTGATGGAATCCAGGCTGGTCAGCGTGTTGAGACCGGTCGAGTTCGGCGTTGCGTTGACGACGTTGTTGTTGCCCGTCAGCGTGATGGTGTCCACACCCGTAGTGAGCGTAACCGTCTGTCCAACAGCGCCCGCATTGATGTTCGCCAGCGTCGACTCCAGGTGCGCGGCTGCAGTGCCTTCCGAAGCCGTATCGGTCACGGCTGCAACGGCTGCGCGAGCATTGTCCGAAGCGGTCTTGCCCGAGTAGGCGATTTGCGCCGACACCGATGCCGACAGAGCATTCGTGAATGCGTCAGCGTAAGCCTGCTTTGCATCCAGTTGAGCTTTGTCGGTGCCCGTCGCGCCGTAGTAGATGTTCAGTGCGACCGAAGCCAGCGTGAATTCGCCGGTGTTAATGCCGTGTTGATAGAAGTTCAGACCTTCGGCGTCAGGAGCACGGCCGAACAGCGTCTGATAGATCGCGGTGATTTGCGCTGCCAGGTTCGAGCCACCGTACAGGGCGGTCGATTCAGTCGACGTACCGAACTCGTTGATGATCGAGCTCAGGTTGCCCCCGGCGTTGTCCAACCGCATTGCCCAGTATTCTTGACCTGCGGGGTCAGCCGGGCGGCCATAATAAGCCAGATACGCCTGTTGTACTTCTTCGTAATATTGTGCTGCAGCCATTTGATTCTTCTCCGATAGAGTACGAATATCAACACATGTGTGATACGTCATGAGCCGTTAGGGAGTCGACGCGTCAGATTCATTGGACTTGAATCACCCGACGGTTTTCCACAAAGCTACAACGCAGGGGGATTTTCAACGTCGGGTTGTTCGCGAATTGTGATGGCGCGCACAAAAGCGCAAATAGTTGGAGACTCGGCGATAGAGTTGCTTTTTTTCTGCGCAACTCAGACCTGAGAAAGAGGCATTTGATGCGGGAAAGAGCTTTTAAAGAAGCCTTGCAAAGAATACGAGCGCTGGGCGCGGTAACGCATGAGCGCTTGTTTCCCCTCTCCGGCTAGAACCGGCCTTGCCAAACGGAAGGAACAGCCAACACTGCGGGATGCGACACGCAAACGTTAAAATCAAGCACGACTCTAAAGAAATCGCATGCCGCGGCCGTCAATTACCCACGAGGCCATAAGCGCCGAGTGAGAAGTGATTCGACGTCAAATCCGGCTGATCCCTTTCTGCAAACTCCCCGGCAGTGTCCGCGTCATGACCCACGGCAGGATCCGCTGCGCGCGCCTGTTCTTCGAGCAGGCGGCTGGCATTTGAATGCTGCAGCGTCCCGTTCAGCGCATCGATCAATTCGCTTAACCGATCCTGTCGGAGCAGAAAATGCCGGGTGGTCGACGAGCCAACGTTGTCGTCCGACTCGCCCGCCACGTATAACGACAGGCTGATATGGCCTGAGGCCGCAACCGGCTCGATGGTCCAGTCCACGATCCAGCGTCGCAGACCGAGTCTTTTGCCGCTTGTGGCCTTTCGCTTTGTGATTGAATCGGGCTTCATGATCTGTTTCGGTGAGATTGCGCGGCACTCGGCAATTGGAAATGCTGCCGGACCACGATGCCACCTAATTTAGTGCAGATGCCCAAACAAGATTGTGCGTGCCAGCACAATCCTTAAGTAAAAATAGGTGAAGAGAACCGCCACGCCAATGCCACGCCCACACGTGATCGGGCGTGGCGCACGGTATCGATCAATGAACCCGCGCTGTCGGCACCACCGCATTGGCGAGCGGCGCCGCCTGGGCAGGTGGAACGAACGACTGCGCAATCTCCACCAGATCCTGCTCGGTCAATATCCCGGCAGCGTGTTTGAGTTGCAGATCTGCCAGCAGGAACTGATAACGCGCGCGCGCCAGATCGCGCTTGGCCGAATACAGCTGCTGTGTAGCCGTCAATACGTCGGCATTTGTGCGCACGCCCGCCTGAACGCTTTTGCGGGTCGCCACGATCTGCAGCACCGCGGATTCGACGGCGCTTTTGAGGGAGTCGATGCGCGTCATGCTGCTCACGCACTGGTTGTATTGTTTGCGCAGGTCGAGCAACACCTTGTCGGTCTTGTCTTGCAATTCGAATTGCGCACGTTCGTAATTAGCCTGCTCCTGTTGGGTCGACGCGCGCACGAGTCCACCGGAATACAACGGTATCGTGACTTCAACACCGACCGATTTGGTCAGATAGCGAGTACCAATCGCATTGGTCTGGGTCGACTGATTCTGACCAACGCTCGCCACCAGATCCACGTGCGGATAGAAGCCCGCCTGTACGATCTTCATCTTTTGCTGCGCCGCTTCAACTGAGTGTCGGCCAGCAATCAACCTCGCGTTGTTTTCCAACGCAATATCGTGCCAATGATCGAAACTGAGCGGCTCGGGCAGCACCGGTTGAAAGTCGTCCTTCAGACGGTCAAGACCCGCGACATCGAGCGACGCCGGCAAACCGGTCAGCGCTTCGAGCGCATGCGCAGCGTTATCCAGGCTATCGCGGGCGTCGGCGACATCGGCCGCTGCCAGCGCGGCTTTCGATTTCGTTTCGAGGATATCCGTGCGGGTCCCCTCGCCGTTTTTGAACATCGCCTGATTGCCGGCGTACTGTTCATCGAACGCGTTTTTCTGCGCGAGCGCGAGCGACAACTGATCTTCCGCGAAGACCGTATCCGTATAGGCAGTTAACACGCGCACTAGCAAATCCTGCCGGCTATCGTCGAACGTCGCGTCCCCGGCGAGCGCGATTGCCTTGCCGTAGCGATAGCGCGCAATGCCTTCGAAGCTGATCAGTGGCTGACGCAGCGAAACGCCTTCGGAATAGGCACCGTAGACCTGATGTTCGGAAACGACGCCATACGGCGGACCCACATACGACGTCGTACCGGTAATGTCGCGGTATCGCGCGTAATTCGCCGAAACGTTGGGCAACAAATACGAGCGACCAATCCCGACATTCGCATCATCGGCTTCCTTCTGCTTCGCCGCGCCCGCGAGAATCGGGTCATGGCTGAGCGCGGCTTCGTACGCATCGACGAGGCCGAGCGCAAGCGCTGGACGCGGCGCGATCATTGCGGCACCAACCGACATCGCCAGCAACAACGTGCGCAGGCGTGGAACGGCCTGCGCCGTGCCGGTAGAACCGGCGTTGGACGACCGAAGTGAAAAAACGCGCTGCACTTCAGTCCTCCGTGAATGCAGTGTGTGCGCGATCGAAGATCGGCTTGAGCAGATAGCTCAGCATCGAACGCTGACCTGCATTGATGAATATCTCGACCGGCATGCCCGGCTTGATATCCAGCTTGCGCAACTGTTTCATGCCCTGCTCGGTCACTTTGGCGCGCACCCTGTAGTACGGGGCGCCGGTGTGTTCGTCCACGAGGCGGTCGGCGGACACGAACGTCAGCGTGCCGGGCACTCTCGGGGTGGTGTTCTGGTTGAACGCGGTGAACATCATGTCGACCGGCATTTCCGTGCGAACCTTGTCGACCAGGTTCACCTCGAGGTGCCCTTCCGCTTCCAGCGGTTCGCCAGTCGGCACCACATCCATCAGCTTCGCGCCGGGGCCGATCGTGCCGCCTTCGGTGAAGACGCTCATCCCGACGACGGTGCCGTCAACCGGGGAACGGACCTCGCTGTTGGCAAGGTTGAATTCGCTTTCGTCCAGCCGGCTACGCAATGCCTCGGTGTCACGCTGCACGTCGCTCAACTGCGTGCGCACCTCTTTCATATAGTCTTCCTGCGCTTGTGCGATACGCAGACGCGCCTCGGCCGACTGGCTCGCCAATTCCCCGGCGGTGCCCGCCTGGCGCGCGATCTCGCCGTTCAGCACGGCTTCCTGACGTTGCAGGTCCTTCAGCTTGCTGCGCGGCACATATCCTTCGATCGCCAGCTCACGAACGCCGGTCAACTGGTCCTGCAGCGCCTGGTGCTCGAGCAGCCGTTGAGCATGCGCGTCGTTTTCGCCAGCCAGCTGCGCCTGGTATCCGGCGATGCTCTCCTGCAGCGCGCCAATCGACGCCTTCAGTGCCAGCCGGCGCGCGCTCAGCAGTTGCTCCTGCAGCTGCACGTCGGCCTCGGCCTCCTGATCGTGTGCGGCGACACCGTCCGTCAACTCACGCGGGAAGGCGATGGTCTTCGCATTGGTCGCCTCCGCGACGAGGCGCGCCTTGGTGGCGAGCTCGGTCAGGTACTGCGAGCGGATGGTCGCGTTCTGCGAGCGCGTCTGCACGTCGTTCATCCTGATGAGCACTTGCCCGGCCTTCACCTGATCGCCATCCTGAACGAGGATTTCGCGAATGATGCCACCGGTCGGGTGCTGGATGGTCTTGCGATTGCCGGCCACCACCACCGTTCCCTGAACCTCTGTGCCCTTGCTGAGGGGCGCGAATGCGGCCCACAGCAACGAGCCTACGACGCCGACCAGTACGACGGTCCAGCCAATCTTGACGTAGCGCGATTCATCGACATTGACGACCGGCGGCAATCCGGTGCCGAGCACCTCGATGGCAGGCGCCGCCGCTTTCTTGCTTGTGGAATTAACCATGGAAAATCTGCGGGTCAGACTGTGGCATCCGCATCCGCTGTTTGAGCGTCGGATGGCTGATGAGGGTTGGACGAAGCCGGGTTTGAGGCGGCAGGTTGAGCCGTAGCGGCGGATTGAGCCGTCGCGGTCGTTTTTGCAGCAGCCGATTGCGCAGCCGCCGTATTCGCGGGCGCATTCTGCAACGCCGCCAGCACATGCGCGGTGGGCCCGTACATCCTGAGCTGGCCTTCGACGAGCAGCAGCAGCTTGGTCGTAGCGGCAATGATGCTGGTCCGATGCGTAATCAGCACGACGGTCTTGCCGGCTGCGTGCAAGCGCTCGATCGCCAGCTTGAGCGCCGCCTCGCCGGTCTCGTCGAGGTTCGAATTCGGTTCGTCCAGCACGATGAACGACGGATTGCCATACAGCGCACGCGCCAGACCAATGCGCTGCTTCTGCCCACCGGAGAGCCCGGCGCCGCGATCGCCAACCAACGTGTCATAGCCTTGCGGCAGACGCAGAATCATCTCGTGAACCCCGGCGAGCTTCGCCGCCTCGATGACCTTCTCCGATTCGATCTGCCCAAAGCGTGCAATGTTTTCCGCGATCGATCCGCCGAACAGTTCGATGTCTTGCGGCAGGTAGCCGATGTGCGGTCCGAGCTGATCCTTGTCCCACTGATAGATGTCCGCGCCGTCCAACCGCACGGTGCCGACCGCGGCAGGCCACACGCCGACCATCAGCCGTGCGAGCGTCGACTTCCCGGACGCACTGGGTCCGATCACGCCGACCACATCACCGGCATCGATCGTGAATGACAGGCCCTGCACCACCGGCACACGCATCCCCGGCGGCGCTGCGCTCACGCCTTCGAGCGTCAGCCGTCCGGTCGGCGGCGGCAGCGTCATGCCGATACGGCGCACTGGGTTGTTCTTGAGCAGTTCGACGAGGCGGTCGTAAGCACTGCGAGCGCCGCTCCACTGACGCCAGACCGAAATCACCATTTCCAGCGGACCCAACACACGGCCCATCAGGATCGAACCTGCGATCATCATGCCCGGAGAAATCTTGCCGTCGATCGCGAGCAGCGCGCCGATCCCCAGTACGAGGGACTGCAATGAGAGCCTGAAGAACTTCGTGACATTGCCGACCAGCGCCGCTTTCTCGCTCGCTTCAGCCTGGCGCGAGAGAAAGCCCGCATTCAGGACTGACCAGCGCGCCATCAGGTTGGGCAGCATGCCCATCGCCTCGATGACCTCGGCATTGCGCAGATTCGCGGTGGCGAGTGCGGTGGAGCGAATCGACAAACTGGTCGCCTCCGACAGCGGACGACGTGAAACACGTTCGTTGGCGATTGCCAGTGCTATCAGGATCGCCGAGCCCGCCAATGCAAACACGCCGAGCCAGACATTGAAGATGAAGATAACCGCCAGATAAATCGGGAACCACGGCGCATCAAAGAATGCGAACAGCGCATTGCCGGTAACGAACTGCCGGATCGTGGTCAGGTCATTGAGAGACTGCCCCGCATTGACGCCCTGCTGTTTGAGATTCGTTTCAAACGCAGCGGTATACACGCGGCTGTTCAGGTGCATGTCCAACTTGCCGCCGATGCGGATCACGATAAAGCTGCGCACATATTCGAGCACGCTCGAGAACCCGTACATGCCGAGCATCATCAGCGTCAGCATCGCCAACGTGACGCCATTACGGCTTGGCAGCACGCGGTCATATACCTGCAGCATGTAAATGGACGGCACGAGCATCAACAGATTGATGAGCATGCTGAATGCGCCTAGCGTGCGAAACACGCGGCGGTAGCCTAACAACGCCTGAATGATTTCATTCGACGGCACTCTGACTTTACTGGTCATCTTTGCTCGTTACGCCGGTCTCGCAACGCCTCTCGATTCACTTCTAGTGTGGTCATTCTTTGGCCGACACCCCGTGCGTCGGTCCGTTCTGAAGGCGCTCATTCTGCTCGATCAATTGCGCGTGAAATGTGACGGCCGTCACATCTATTCGCGAAAACAAACCCGATACTTGCGCTGCTCCCAGAATCCTTATTGCAGACAGTACCTTGCTCGACAACAACTATTCCGACGCTCAGCTCGACATCGCAATGGGTGGGCGCGCTTTACTCACGCCGCTTACGGGTATTGGCCAGTACGCGTCAAATCTGGCCCGCGAATTCGTCCATCGGGGACATAGCGTGCGGTTCTTTTACGGCACGCACTGGTCTTCGTCGCATGAGAACGGCACGACAGCGCCAGCCGCGGGAGATGCACGAGCAACGAAGTCGTGGCGCACCATCGCGGCAGCCGGTGCCAAACGTTTTGCGCGCAAGTATTTGCCCTCCGCATACCGTTTCATGCCACACGTCGAGCAGTATCGTTTCGATTCGGGCATCCGGCGGCGGCGTGCTCCGCAGGTCTATCACGATCCGAACTTCATTCCGTTCCGCTTTCGCGGGCCGACAGTGATCACCGCTCACGATGTCTCGTGGGTGCGTTATCCGGAGTACCACCCTGCCCAACGTCTCGCGCTATTGCGGGCGAACTTTCCGCGCGCGCTCGAACGCGCGGATCGGGTCATCGTGGTATCGGAGTTCGTTCGGCAAGAATTACAGGCCTGCTTTTCAGTCGCGCCCGAGAAGATCAAGGTCGTGTATAACGGCGTGTCGACGCGTTTCCAGCCATATTCCTCCGAAGCGACCAGTAAAGTACTGGGCCGCCACGGTCTCGCACATGGCCATTACTTCGCGGCCGTGGGCACGCTGGAGCCACGCAAGAATCTGCAAACCGCGCTGGCCGCGCATGCGCGCCTGCCGGCCGAGGTCCGGCGCCAGTTCCCGCTCGTGCTGATCGGCATCGAAGGATGGCTGACGGACACGTTGCACCGCGCACTTGAACCGGGTCTGCGTGAAGGCTCCGTGCGCAAGCTCGGCTATGTGTCAGACGACGACATTCCGCTGCTGACCGCGGGCGCGCTCGCCATCGTCTATGTATCCGTCTATGAAGGGTTCGGGTTACCCATCATCGAAGGCATGGCGGCTGGCGTGCCGGTATTGTGTTCGACGGCCGACGCGCTTCGGGAAGTGGCAGGTGATGCCGGCATCATGCGCGAGCCGACCGATGTCGAAGGATTTACCGAAGCGATGCAGGTGCTGATCGACGATCGCGCGTTGCGTGAGCGGTTGATCACGGCCGGCATCGCCCGTGCGCAATCCTTCAGTTGGCAGCGCACTGCCGAGGAAACGCTCGCCGTCTACCGGCAGGTACTCGCCTGACGAAGCCGGTTCCGACGAGCGCCGCGATCCACCTCGAATCCGTTTCATGCATACATTAAGAACAAGCCTCGCGCATGTCCTCCTGCTGTCGCGTCAGGATCTCATCGACCGGCATCGGGAAAATACGCTGGGCGCCGCCTGGCTGCTGATTCAGCCGCTGACCTTCGTGGTGCTGTTCAGCACGGTGTTTTCCCAATTCATGCGCACGCGCATCGGCGCGGATGCCGATCCCTATCTGTACACCGTCTATCTGATCGGCGGCCTGCTCACGTGGAACCTGTTCGCGAACCTGCTGAACCGGCTCACCCCCGTCTATAGCTCGAAGGCGCATCTGATCCGCAAGATAAGCGTCGATCTGTGGCTGATGCCCTTGCATATCGTGCTCGCCGAGTGGGCGGTATATGCGATCACGATGGCGTTCTTCGCGATGTTCCTGCTGGTCATCGGTCATCCGATCGGCATGCAATGGCTGATGCTGCCGGTCGTTGCGCTGCTTCTGAGCGCGTTCGCGTATGGCATTGGCATCGTCCTCGGTACACTCGACGTGTTCATTCCCGACATCAAGAACGTGCTGAACGTGGTGCTGCAATTCGGCTTCTGGCTCACGCCGGTCGTCTACCTCGCTTCGATCCTGCCACCGTGGGCCGCGAAGGGATTGCACTTCAGTCCGATCTTCTGGGCCATCGACTCGGTGCACGCGATCATCGTATGGCATCAATACCCGCAGCCGAAAGAGCTGCTCGCATTGTTCGGCGCTGCGGTGCTCAGCCTGCTCGCGGGGCGCCTGCTATTGACCCGTCTGCAATCTGAACTGAGGGATACGTTGTGACGACACACGCGCAGAACGGTCCGCCAGTTCTGGAGATCGAACGGCTCTCGAAGCGCTTCAAGATCTACAACCGCACCGCTGACCGCCTGATAGAAAGCTTTTCCCGCAAGCCGCGGCATCGCGTGCATGCCGCGCTGCGGGACGTTTCGTTCTCACTGGGACAAGGCGAGGCGATCGGCGTGCTCGGCCAGAACGGCGCGGGCAAATCGACCTTGCTCAAGCTCGTGAGTGGCGTGCTGTTGCCCGATGCCGGGTCGATCGTGCGGCGGGGGCGAATTGCGGGTCTGCTCGAACTCGGCACCGGTTTCGACGGCAAGCTGTCGGGTCGCGAGAACATCGCGGTGAATGCGCGGCTGATCGGCATGACGAGCGAAGAGATCGAACAACGTTTCGACGCGATCGTCGCCTTTTCCGAACTGGCTGAGTTCATCGACGCGCCGCTGCGTACCTATTCGTCCGGGATGATCATGCGGCTCGGCTTCTCGGTGGCCATTCATGCGGACCCGGTGTGCTTCATCGTCGACGAAGCGCTCGCGGTCGGCGACGCGCGCTTTCAACAGAAGTGTCTGAAGCGCATTCGCGAGTTTCGCGACGCTGGTGGCTCGATCCTGTATGTGTCGCACGACATCAATTCCGTGAAGCTGCTATGCGATCGAGCCATCCTGCTTTCGGGCGGCGAAGTCGTCCACGACGGCTTGCCGGAAGAAGCCGCGCAGATCTATTACCGGCTGATTGCGGGCATCGATAGCGACGCGCCGCAAGCCAACCAGTCGACGCCGAAATCATACGGTGCGTTGCGCACCCGCGTGCGCAACGTGGTGCTGTCAGGTCGCTTCGGGCCGGCCATGCGATTTGCGTCCGGTGAAGAAGTGACGATCGACCTCGAATGCGAGTCGGACCAGGACGCCCAGCTATCAGTCGGCATTCTGATTCGCGATCGTTTTGGCCAGGACGTGTTCGGCACCAATACCGCGTTGTTGCGCAAGCAGGCGCACTTCTCCGCCGGCAATAGCGTTTGTTGCCGCTTTTCGCTGCCGCTGAATTTCGCGCCTGGCAAATATACGATCACGGTCGCCCTGCATTCTGACGACACCCACGTGCACGATTGCCAGCACTGGTGGGACGCCGCCGCGACTTTCGAAATCGCCGGCTTTCAGCATGTGCCCTTCTCCGGACTGTGCTACGTGCCGGCGCAATTTGCTCAATACCCTGTACGGGAATTGGAACAACCCACGTTACGAGAATCATGACCAACGCAGTACTTCAAGATCTGATTGCGCGTGTCAAGGCGGAAGCAGCTGCCCATGCCGGCCCGAGCGACACAACTGCAATGGCTGCGCTGGCGCATGCCGTATCGCCCGCCGGAACCGAACTGGATCTCGCCGGCCTTTGCGCTCCCGCATCGATCGAACAGCTGATGCTTGCCGAGGACGAGGTTTTCGTCGATGGCGCCTATCGGCTCGTGTTACGCCGCGAGTCCGATCCAGCCGGCCGGGCCAATTACGTCGGTCAACTGAAGAACGGCGCCAGCCGGCTCGTGCTGCTGGCGAAGCTGCGCATGTCGGAAGAAGGGCGGCGCACTGGCGTGCAGGTGCCGGGGCTTCGCCTCGGCGTTGGCGTGACGCTCGCGCAGCGGGTGCTGCGCCATGCGGGACTCAGCGCGCTGGCGTCACGAGTCGGACGATATGCCGACGGCGTCTATGCGCGGCGCCTGCTCTCCCGTTCACTGGTCGCGTGGCGGAGCCGCTTCGAAAATACTGTCGGTGCCGTGATGCGCCAGGCCGCGCGGTCCGAAGAACTATCACGACGCGTGGACGATCTGCAGGTACAGTTTCGCAAAGGCCTCGCAGTGGCGCCGGAAATAATCGACGCCTATTACCTTGCATTCGAAGATGCCAATCGCGGCACGCGTGAGAACGTGCGCGCGAAGCTGGCGATCTACGACGACTGGCTCGCAACGAATGTTCCGCGCGCGGGCAGACTCACGCATCAGATCGTGGATATTGGCTGCGGCCGGGGGGAATGGCTCTCGTATGTGCGCGAGCGAGGCCACGACGCAATCGGTATCGACGTCAGCCCGGTCATGGTCAAAGCCTGCGTCGCGCAAGGCTTCGACGCCCGCCATACGGACGCACTGAAGTATCTGCGCAGTTTGCCGACAGGCTCGGTCGCCGCGGTCACCGGTTTTCATATCATCGAGCATCTGCCATTCGACTATCTGTTCGCGCTCGTGCAGGAAAGCTACCGGGTGCTGGTGGAAGGCGGTTCGGTCCTGTTCGAAACGCCGAACCCGGAGAACATACTGGTTGGCAGTCACACGTTTTATCACGACTTCACGCACCGCAACCCGATAACGCCGAGTGCGATTACGTTCCTGCTGAAGTATCACCACTTCGAAGCGATCGACATCATTCGCAGCAGCCCATACCCGGAAGAAGCGAAGGTGCCGGGCAACGATCCGCTGACCGAGCGCGTCAACGGCCATCTCTGCGGTCCGCAGGACTTCGCGGTGCACGGACGCAAACGGACCGCGGCAGGAGCGCCAGCGTGAAGATTCTGGTGACCGCGAACATGGTGCCATTTATGCATGGGGGCGCCTCGTATCACATTGCCGGCGTAGTCCGTGAGTTGCAGCGGGCGGGACATGAGGTGGAGCTGCTGCGTCTGCCGTTTCGCTTTTCGCCGGAAAAGGACATCGCGCGAGCGATGGAACATGCGCAGTCGCTCGACTTCATCCGTCCGAACGGCGTCACGATCGATCAGGTGATCAGCCTGCAATTTCCGGGCTATGGAATCAGCCACCCGAATCACCGGGTATGGGTCATGCACCAGCATCGCGCGATTTATGAACTGTACGATGCCGCGCAGGCAACCGCTGAACTCAAGCAGCTGCGCGCTCAGGTGATCGCGTTCGACAACGCCGCGCTCTCGAGCGCGAACCTGGTGTTCGCGAATTCGCGGCGTGTCGCTGAACGCTTGCGCGACTTCAACCGGATCGAAGCGACGCCGCTCTATCATCCGCCCGCAGACGCGGAGTCGTTCCGCTGCGAACAGGCTTTGCCGTATGTATTTTTCCCGAGTCGCCTGGAAACGCTGAAGCGGCAATCGTTGCTGATCGAAGCGGCGCGTCATATGCACTCGCCGCTGAAGATCCTGCTGGCAGGCGACGGCGGTCAGCGCGAGGTGCTTGCCCGGCTCATCGAACAACATGACGTGGGTAGCCGCGTCGCGCTGATCGGACATGTGACCGAGGCAGAAAAGCGCGCCTTTTACGCACGCGCGCTGGCCGTGGTGTTTCCGGCTTTCGATGAAGACTACGGATACATCACACTCGAAGCAATGCTGTCGTCGAAACCCGTGATTACCTGCACCGACTCCGGCGGACCGCTGGAGTTCGTTCGTGACGGCGAAACTGGCTGGATCGAGCCACCCGACGCCAAGGCGCTCGCCCAGCGCCTCGACTGGCTCGCGCAACATCCGCGCAAGGCTGCCGACGCCGGCGTGCGCGGCCTCGAAGCCTACCGGGCGGCGAACATCTCGTGGCGCGGTGTGATCGAGCAGCTTACCCAACCTCTCTAACCTGATCTCCCATGAGAATTGCGATTGTCGCGCCGAGCCCGGTCCCCTTTGTGATCGGCGGCGCTGAGAACCTGTGGTGGGGCCTGCTCGACGCGCTGAACGCACGGCCGGGAATCGTGGCGGAACTGATGAAACTGCCAACCCGCGAAGGCAACATGGGCGAACTGCTGGCCAGCTATCGGCAGTTCTTGCGACTGGATCTCGATCACTTCGACATGGTGATCAGCACCAAGTACCCCGCTTGGGCGATTCGACATCGCAATCACGTCGTGTATCTCCAGCACACGCTGCGCGGCCTGTACGACTGCTACCCATCGGCTATGCCGACGCAGTTCGAACCCGACCCACTGGTCGCGCTCGGCATGCCGGCGCGTATCGTCGACGCGCTCGTCAAGCGCGATGCGGCGAACCTCGAACTCGACGAACTGCTCGACGCGCTCGACGCAGCGTGGCAGCGCGCGCCGCAAGCGGCTTGCTGGGCTTTCCCAGGGCCCGTCACGCGCGCGGTGATACGTCTGCTCGACGCGATCGCGATGCGGCCTGACAAGATCGTTCACTATGCCGCGATTTCGCAGGTGGTCGCGGCGCGCGAGGGCTATTTCCCCGCCGGCGTGAAAGTCGCGGTCCATCATCATCCGACCGGTCTGAAGGGGCTCGCGCCTGGCCCGCAGGAAGCCATCTTCAGCGCCAGCCGTCTGGACCCGGCCAAGCGTATCGATCTGATCATCGAGGCTTACCGGCAGAGCAAGGTGGAGGTGCCACTGCATATTGCCGGCAGCGGCCCCGATGAAGCGCGCTTGCGCGCGGCCGCCGCGGGTCATCGCGGCATTCATTTTCTCGGACGCATCACCGATGTTCAGCTCGCGCAGGAGTATGCGCGCGCAGTCTGCGTGCCGTTCGTGCCGCGTGATGAAGACTATGGGCTTATCACGCTCGAAGCGATGCTGGCCTCGAAGCCGGTCATCACCACTACCGATTCGGGCGGTCCGCTCGAATTGATCGAGCATCAGCGCTCGGGACTGGTCGTCGAACCGGACGCGGCTGCGCTCGCCGGCGCGTTGCGGCGGGTTTGCGGCGATCTTGCCGAAGCGCGGAATATGGGATTGGCCGGGCGCAAGAGCGTTGAGTATCTGAGTTGGACCACGCTGTGCGATGCGCTGCTCGCGGCCGGCCGACAAGTGGCTTCCGACAGCCAGGTAGCCGAAGCAACAGTCGCCGCCCCGGCGATCGTCACCAGGCGGACGAAGCCGGTGCTTGGCGTGCTCAATACCTATCCGATCACCCCGGTGATCAGTGGCGGCAAGCTGCGCCTGCATGGGCTGTACAAACGGGTCGCCGAGCACTTCGACGTGCAGTTCGTCAATCTGGCGCCAGTGGGTATGCGAGGTACGCGCAATCTCGCGGATGGCTTTACCGAGGAACTGGTGCCGAAGTCTCAGGAATTCACTGAAGCCGAGTATCAGCTCGAACGCTCACTAGGCGCTTCCGCTGAAGATATCGCGGCCGCCATGCATCCAACCACGGCCCCCGAATGGCTAGAGGCGATCGACGCACTCGCGCGACGCGCCGACCTGATCGTTTGCTCTCATCCGTACGCAATGCCCGCATTGCGCGAAGTCACGTCCAAACCCTTCGTCTACGAAGCGCACAATGTCGAAGCCGATCTGAAGGCCGACATTTACGGCCCACATCGCTGGGCCGTCGATCAGGTCCTTGCGCTGGAGCGCCGTGCCGTACTCGACGCGGCGCTCGTCACCGCGTGCTCGGAGCGGGATCGCGAACGCATGGGCGAGCTCTACGGGACGGCAGGCGATGCCGCGAAGATGATCGTCGTTCCCAACGGCATCGACGTCGCGGCGACGCGGTTGCGCGCAGGGGCGCAGATAGAGCGCCGCCGCGCGGCGCTGCGTGTCGCGCATCCGCTGGCCCTCTTCATGGGCAGCGCGCACGGCCCGAACATCGATGCCGCGCGCTTGATCGTCGAAGCAGCCACGCGCTTGCCTTCGGTCCACTTCGTATTGCTGGGTTCGGTATGCCACTCAGTCCAGACCTGGGAGCTGCCGTCCAACGTCGGTCTCGTGGATGTGGTCAGCGATGCAGAAAAGGCCACGTGGCTTGAAATCAGCGACCTGGGCCTGAACCCGGTAGTTTCCGGCTCAGGGACCAACCTGAAATTGCTCGAATACGCTGCTGTGGGTCTGCCGGTGGTGAGTACCGAATTTGGGGCGCGCGGCCTCGGCTATCGCGCCGGCCATGAATACCTGTGCGCAGAAGCCAACGACTTCGCCGATGGCATTGAAGCGATGTTGCAACTGACGCAGGCGGAGCGTGATGCGATGACGCGCAATGCGCGCCGCCGTGTTGAAGCAGAGGGAGATTGGACCGCGATCGCCGCGACCTACTCGAAGTCGCTCGCGCAGGTGCTGGCGTAGAGGGGTATGGGAAAGGCGTATCCGCGGCCAGCGGTACGCCCTACAACAGGTAGTGACTCAGCGGCAGCAAGCCATCGAATTGGCCCACCACCGTGACCTCGACTGCGGCGGCCTCGTTCGTTGCATGGGTCGATGCGGCATGCGTGAACTCGCGCAGCAGATTGTCGACCGAGTCATACGACTGATGCTGGAACCCTTGCCATTCCAGACACACGGATTGGTCCTGGCTAGTTGCGGTATTCGACTCAGAAATTATGATCGGACTTTTCATTGCGCGAACCTGGCGGTGAAGTAGATCTATTTTAGCGACTAGCGCGGCGCTTGTCGCGTTAGTACTTCCACGACAGACCGAGCGAGCCGCTGTACACGGAGTACGCAAAGAGCGATATCGAATTGGAGACCCGCCCTGCCGATGCCTGGGCATACACCGACCAGCCGCGCAGCATTGGATACGTGTAGCGCAGCGATGCCGCGCGTATGGTCTGGTGCCGGCCCAGCGTGCCGAAGAATACTGGGTCATACGCATCCGCGTCGATCAGCGTTCGCTGCTGCAAGACTGCTTCGAGTTGGCCATGAAGGGCCATGTCGTAATCGGCCGACAGCCACGCTGAATAACCGTGCTGCGATCCGCCGGGGCGTCCGTTCAACGGCTTGTCCCATGCTGGACCGACGAATAGTTGCACCGAGGCGCGCTCGCCGATGCGAGCCTGGACCGCCGCACGCACTTCGACATACACCGAGTCATAGAGCGAGTTGCCGGGATACGCGGAATCCAGCACCGTCAAATCGAGGCCGCCGCGCGCGAGCATCGGCCGCCATGCCGACGGCGGCAGCCAAAAATTCGCGTGCCAGCCGATATCGCGCTGATAGACGCGCGTGCCGAGCCACAGCATGTCTGCGGTGAGCTGGTTATAAAGCTCGCCATGCATCACACTGGTCCTGTCGGCAAGACCGATCGTGGCGGAGCGCTGGTCGAAGCTGTGCTGACTGCGGTACTGACGATTGGTTAGTCCAGCGAGCAGTGCCAGACCTGGCACGGACGAAATCGGCAACTCGCCCTGCACCGCCGATTCAATGTACTGGTCACCGTGCGCAAGGCTTTCGGGTTCGAGGGTCCGTGAACCGAATGGCGCACTGGGCGCGAAATTCACGACGGGATTCGACGGTCCATAATTCGCGTTCGACGTGACGCCCGCTCCGACGCTCGCGATCAACTGCGGCCGCGGGCCACTCGGTGTACACGCGCTCGCGCGATAGAAGACGATCAGCTTCTCGATGGCGGGTGGCACGTCGTATTTTGCTTCGATACGCGCGAGCGTTTCTAGCGAGCGCGTGCGCTCCCCCAGCTGGCAATACAGAATCGCCGCATCGAGTAGCGCGCCTGCCTGGCGGGGGTCACGCCGTACCACTTCATTCAGCAGCAATAGCGCGCGCTGGCGATCTCCGTCACTGATCGCAACCTCGGCCTGCGCTTGCAGATCTTCATCGATGGTCTGATCGAAGAGACTTTCCGGGGTCTGCGCCATTGCGTGAGATACCAGTGCGCTCATCACTACGATGCCGAGCGCACGCAGCGCCATTCCGACGATTGCGCGCCATGAACCACGCGACGGCAGCGCGTGAATGCGCCGCTCAATGAATCGCATGGGTATCGCCTTCGTGCATCGTATAAAGCCATTCTGCGGTGTCGCGCCCGCGCAGTGCCACCTGAGAGCAGGTCTTCAGGCGATGACGTTCGCTCTGCCGCGCAGTTTCGTGGCCAATCAGCAAAGTGGCTTCGAGCGTCTTCGCATACTCCTGGAGCCGCGACGCCACGTTGACCGTATCGCCAATCGCGGTGTAGGACTTACGCGAGCTGGAGCCGATTTCACCGACCACCGCGGGTCCGCTATTCACGCCGATGCGAACGCGAATCGTCCTACCGTCGAACACAGCCAGCCCACTATGATTGAGCGCCGCCAACTCGCGCAGCATCGCGCTCGCACAATCGAGAGCGCGATCCGCATGGTCGGGCTGCGCGAGCGGAGCGCCCCAGAATGCCATCAGTGCGTCGCCCATGTATTTATCCAGCGTTCCTTCCGTGTCGTGCACGCAGCCGGTCAGACGCGTCAGCACGACTTCCGTCATCGCGAGCAGATGCTCGGGTGGCATCTGCTCGGCGAGCCGCGTGTAGCCTTCGATATCGACGAACAACACAGATATCTGCCGACGCTCCGGCTTGAAGGTCGCGAGTCCCCGCTCGCGGATGATTTCGCGCAGCACCGTCGGCGGCAAATAGTGGCTGAAGCGACGCTCGAACGATCGCATCGCCGCCTGCGAATAAATCCACTCGACGGGCGCCTGCACCAGCAGGAACACCGCCGCGGGAATCAACGGCAGTGCGGCCAGTTGCGTGGGCACACTGCGTGTCGAAGCCAGCAGGCCAAGCCACAATGACGTCGTCACGACGATCAACACCAGCGCAATCGTCGCGCGTTGCTGGCGGAACAGCACCGCGAAGATCACGATCGAGCACGCCGCCCAGACGATCGGTAGCCATGCCGCCTGCGCTTGCGTATCGTCGTGCGAGCCCAGATCGAGCAGTTCGCCAAGCAGTTCGGCATGCACGATGACCGCCGGCAACCATGGTTCGATCGGCGATGCGACGTGATCCGTGAGCCCGAGCGCCGACGAGCCGACCAGCACATAACGATGCGCCAGCAGGGAAGATGGCACCCTTTGCGTGAGCACATCGAAAGCGGATACCACGTCGAGCGACTGAAGCGAATGCCGGAACGGCACATGCATCAGGCCTTGCGAGTCAATCGGCAGGCTGGCGAGCGATGCGAGCGGCCAAGTGCTCGCATTGCGGCAATGGATCAACTGCCATGCGAGCATCGGATAGACGGCGTTTGCGTACTGGATCACCGGGGCGACGGAACGGACCACCCCGTCCACACTGGCGTGCGGTGTCACATGCCCGACGCAGACCTGTGGATCACTAAAGAAATTTCCGACGAAACCCGACGCCACCGGCGCATGGGCAACGTGCGTGCCTGTCGGCAGCGCGCCGCCGACATGCCCGGCATGAGGCGCCCCCGCTCCCTCCGAGAGCGCGAATGCCTGCGCGAACACGAGCGGATACTGATGCGCGATGTCGAGCAGTGCGCGATCGCCGTCGTCCGGTCCTGCTTCGGGAAACATGATGTCGAGGCCGACCGCTTTCGCGTGATAACGCGTGAACAGCGTCTGCGCGAGCCGCGCCATCACGGCGCGTGGCCATGGCCACGGCCCGATCGCATCGAGAGAGCGCTCGTCGATGTCGACGAGAGCGATGCGCGGGTCCGGTGCGGCCGTGATCAATTGCTTCTGCTGCCAGTCGTCGAGCGCATAGCCGAGCCGGCTATATGGTTCAGGCGACCATGCTCCGGTCGCCAGCAAGCAGCCTAGCAGTGAGATCAGGGCGAATATCGTGAGGCGAATTTGGTCCAGCGTGCCAAGGCCTGCTACCGGGACCACTGGGTCGCTCCATAGGCCGCATTGCTCCCGCCGAGAGACTGCGTGAACAGATAGCCCGCCTGCGTGGCATTCTTGCCTGCGAGCACACCTCTGACGAGCGCCCGCGAAACGCCGAATTCGCTGACGAGCTTGCCGTCCGGAGTCACGCTGCCGCTTCCCGAAATCGCATAGCTCGCGCCGTTTGCGCTGAGCTTCATGCTCGTCTGAAAAGCACGCGTGCCGAAATCGATCGACAGCAGCGGATTGCTGATCTGCGCCTCTGTCGCCGCGCCCGTCATTGCATTGACCACGAACGCTTGCGCCGCCTGAAGCCCGAATTTGAAGTTGCCGGAGGTGGGCATCACCATCTCCGTCTGCGGCGCGCGGGTCATCGCGAAAGGCCCCGTCCCCGTCAGGCTAACCTGCTCGCTGCCTTGCTGCACCAGCGCCGTCAACGTCGTGTCCGCGCCGTACGAACCCAGCGACTTATAGCGTCCCCAGAAGATCTGCGCCTCCGGCGCTGGGTCGACGACGGGTACCGCTGGTGCTGCCGGCGTCGGCGGATCGGCGGGGGGAGGTGTCGTCAGCGGGAAGCTTAACTCCGCAGGCGCAACGCCCGGACTGACCGGTGCCTGGGCGGTCGCCGCGCGAGCGCTGTTTTCCTCGCTCTTCAACTCGGCCGCTGCCTGCTCGGACATCACCCGCGACGGTCCAGAGTCGATTACGACAGGGCGAGCGCTGCCGCGATACACCTGCAGCCATTCGTTCGGTTTGCCAGCAAATAGCTGTGCCGCAGCCGAGCCCTCGCAAGGACCCACGCCCGTCGCCGAGCAGCCGGCGCCCAACGGCGTCATCACGATGCCGCCGCTAAGCACGTCTGCGCGCGTCACGTTTTCGTCGGTGAACACGGTGAAATCGGTGCCGCGCACGCCGAGCGCGGCGACCGGAGTGTTCATCCGATAGTGGTCGCGCGCGGCCTGAGCACCCGTACCCGATATCTCGCGCACCATGCCCCTCGTCAGCGACAGCTTGATGACCGTCTTGCGTGGATCGGCCGGGTTGTATTCGTAGCGTTCGAACGTCAGCGATGAATTGGGTCGCACACTGATAAAGCCGTGATCGACCGTGGTGATGTACACATAGCCATCTTTGCCCGTCTCGACGGTGTCGCCCTGCTCAATGGAGGCGCCTTTGGCAAGCGGGGTGCAAAACGTTTGCGCGCGTTGTGCACACGCCTGTCCAATCACGAGGACTGCATTGCCAATCGTCGCGGACTCCGCATGCGCGTCATGGTGCACAAGAAACGCCGTGCAAACAACGAACTGCAATGCGGCCGAACGACCCCCTCGAAGTATGCGTTCCTGCATCTGATCTTTTCCCCGAGATCCTCACGGCACTGCGATCGAATAATCCGATAATGATTAGCGAAATTTTGTAATTAGGATGTGACGGCCGTCACAGATGCCAGCGCTCGATACGCATATCGTCCTGCGTGCCCGAGTCAGCAAATTACAATTGAGAGAGATGTCGACCGAAGAAGAAAGGATCAGTGACGGCCCATTAAAGGCCATTGATCTCTTGAAACAACAAAAGCTGCTACGCAACGTTGCGAACGAAGTCATCGAAGAGACCAGCCGCCACATTCGCTATCGCCGCTTCTCGAAGCGGGAATTCGTCGTTCATAAGGGCGACGCCGGTTCATCGCTACTCATGTTGATGTCCGGCCGCCTGCAGGTGATCGCACTGTCGGAAGACGGCCGCGAGGTGGGACTCGATTTCGTCGAGCCGGGTGACTATTTTGGCGAGCTGTCGATTATCGACGGCGGTCCTCGCTCGGCTTCGATCATTGCGATCACGGAATCAGTGGTCGGCTTTTTGCCGAAGCATCAGGCGCAAACACTGTTTTACCGTAATCCCGCAGTGGTGGAGGCGCTGTTGCAACGGCTGTGCCGCACGATTCGCCAGGCTTCGAATTACCGGTCGATGCTCGGTCTGACGCGCGCTTACGCCAGGGTCTATTCAGTGCTCGAGGCATCCATGAAAACGAGTGCAGGCGGCCTGTTGACAATCGAGAATCTACCCAACCAGCAGGCCATTGCGATCATGGCCAACGTGAGCCGCGAAACAGTATCGCGCGCGATCCGTTCTCTTATCGACGGAGAGGTGATCGAACGTGACTATCGACGCCTGATCGTTCGCAATGCGGAAATGCTGGCCAAGCTTGCGAGGGGCGAGGCTGAGTTGCAACTGCGTGCGAAAGCGATGGGCGAAGGCGCTACGGTCGGGCAATCGCGCCCCTCCTGAAACCGGTTGTTCGAGATAGGCCCTGGCAGGAGCGACGCTGCACCGATTAAGCATTCCAATCCACGCGTCACGATTTGTGACGCCCATCACACACTCAGCCCCGTTGGTTTGCTTTACTTAAAGTTCCGGTGCGATATGCATTGCCGCCGAAACTTTCATGCAAGCCAAGCTAAAGTTCCTCGAGAAATTCGCCGTCTTTAACCGAAAGAATCCGCGCGTCCGATCATACGATCGGGTCATAAGCATTGGCTCGAATTGCGAAGTGACCTGGAATATCCGCCATCACTTCGAGACGCGAACGGCTTATCCGTTCGATTGGTGGATGACGCCCTTCCAAGCTCTGCTCGACGTTCTCGGTGCGCGATTCAGCGGCCTGTTCGAGCCGTCGCATCTGGCTATTCCTGCGGATCGAGGCACCGTCGTCGATACGCGGTTCAATCTCATGTATCACCACGATTTCGCGAGAGATGAAGAAGGTCGCGTGATTGTGGACGACGTCGAAAAGCAGCTTCCGGATTTGCGGAAGAAATATGCCCGGAGAATTGATCGCTTCGTCAACGAACTGGACGGCAAAGTGGTGTTGTTCGTTCGAAACAGATGCGGCAACGATCCGGTGTATTTGAATGGCGATTACGGCGACATTCAACCCGATCAATGCATCGAGATTCAACGTGTGCTCTCGGCGCTTCTGCCGCGCACGCAGTTCGATTTGTTCGCGACGAACAAGCCAGGTTTCGAGGCTTTTTCGTATCGCGGCTCCGAAATCTTCAGCGACTCGATCGTCGAGTATGGCGATTGCAGCAACTATATGGTGTCGCCCAAAGGTTGGGCGGAGATGTTCGAGCGCAACCGCATTGTTCTTCGCGCGGGTCATGAGGCATCGACGCGCACCTTGACAGTTTGACCCGGAAAGCACATATCGTCAGGTCGAGTTCGTGACCAGTTAGCCAGATCGACGATAACTAACCATAATCTCCCGGCGGATCGGCGGGATGACTGAATACATACACCGACTCAACCGGCGATGCTGTTCTGGCCTCGCCGCAACTGGATTAGCGGCGAGCGGCAGCGCATGAATCTCCGCCGTTTTGCTTGTATCGGCATCCCGACTTGATTGAATTGAACGCCATTTCGTTTATCCTGTTTCCATAGTCGTGCGATGGTCCAAACCAGCAGTGCTCTCGTCGGAGGTCACGGCCAATGAGTCCCGTCATCGTCACCCTGCTCGTGCTCCTGGGCATCGGGCTGTTGCTTGCGCTCTGGCTAATGGGCATCTACAACGGGCTGGTGGTTGCCCGGAAGCGCTTCGAGAACGCCTTCGCGCAGATCGATGTGCAGCTCAAGCGGCGCTATGACCTGATTCCGAACCTGGTCGAAGCGGTCAAGGGCTATATGGGCCACGAAAGGGAGACGCTCGACGCCGTCATCAAGGCCCGCAACAGCGCGATGGCTGCCGAGCAAAAAGTCGCCGCCAACCCCAGCGACCCGGCGGCCATTAAGGGGTTCAACCAGGCCGAGGCTCAGCTGGGCGGCGTCCTGGGCCGGCTCTTTGCCCTCTCCGAGGCATACCCGGACCTCAAGGCCAACCAGAACATGCTCGCCTTGCAGGAAGAGCTGACTTCGACCGAGAACAAGGTCGGCTTCGCCCGGCAAGCGTTCAACGATGCCGCCACCGAGTACAACATCCGGCGGGAGGTGTTCCCGGCGGTTACGGTGGCCGGCATGTTCGGCTTCAGGCAGGCGACGCTATTGGAAACCGCGGAGACCGAGCGCGCAGCGCCCAAAGTGTCGTTCCGGTAAGCCGGGACTGCATCGCTCTATGCGTCTCATGCTCCCCATGCCGCTCTGACCGTGACCACCAATTTCTTTCAGCAGCAGGATTCGGCCCGACGCAAGACCTTTCAGCTGGTGGTCTATTTCGTCCTGGCGATCCTGATACTGATCGCCCTGGTCTACGGGCTGCTAGTGGCGCTCAGCACGTATGACGCCCACGCGCCGGTGTCCTGGTGGCAGCCGGAGATGCTCCTGTTCGCGGCGCTGGGGGTGGGCCTTGTGGTCGGCGGTGCCAGCGCATTCAAGGTGAGCCAACTCGCTTCCGGCGGCCAGGCCGTCGCCCTGATGTTGGGCGGTGTGGAGGTGCCCGGCACGACCACCGACCCGCGGCAGAAACGGCTGCTCAACGTCGTCGAGGAGATAGCCCTCGCTGCGGGAGTGCCGGTACCCCCCGTTTATGTTCTGGATGAGCCCGGGATCAATGCCTTCGCGGCCGGCTACGCTCCGGGAGACGCCGTGGTCGCCGTCTCGCAGGGCTGCCTCGACTACCTGACCCGCGACGAGCTCCAGGGCGTGGTGGCCCACGAGTTCAGCCACATCCTCAACGGCGACATGCGACTCAACATCCGGCTAATCGGCCTGATCTTCGGGATCATGGTGTTGTCCATCATCGGCCGCGGCCTCATGTTCACTTCCAGAGGACGCTCGTCGGGAAGGCAGAATGCCCAGGGCGGCATGGTGCTGCTGGGCCTGGGCGTGTTTGTGCTGGGCCTCGTGGGAGCATTTTTCGGTCGGCTGATCATGGCGGCGGTGTCGCGGCAGCGCGAGTACCTGGCCGACGCCAGTGCCGTCCAGTTCACGCGCAACCCCGACGGAATCGGCGGGGCGCTCAAGAAGATCGGTGGGCTGGCTGAGGGCTCACGCATCGGCAACCCCCAAGCCGCAGAGGCCGGCCACATGTTTTTCGCCAACGCCTTCGCTGGCGAGGGTCTCGCCGGAATGCTAGCTACCCACCCGCCCCTCGTCGAGCGCATCCGCCGGCTCAATCCCCAGTTCGACGGCCGGTTCCCGGAGGTGCGGCCGGTAGGTGTCGATCGGGAAGAACCTGAAGGCCCCCGGCCCAGCCGTGCCCCGCCGTTCGGCGGGGCTCCTACGTTACCGGGGCTTCCGCAGGTGCCGGTGCCGGTCCTGGGGCTCGCCGACGAAACAGCATCCCGGGTCGGCCACATCGATCCGGAACTGATTAGCTATGCGCAGGGGTTACACGACGGTATACCAGACGTGCTCCGGGTCGCCGCCCAGGAGCCGTTCAGTGCTCGCGCCCTGGTCTACGCCCTCCTCATGGACCCGGGGTCGGACCTGCGGGAACTCCAGCTGACCCGGCTGAAAGCCGGCGCTGAGCCTCAGGACTTTGCCGAAACCCTGCGGCTGATCGCCCCTGTCCAGGCTTTGCCGGACACGCATCGGCTGCCCCTTCTGGACCTGAGCCTGCCAGCACTGCGGCAGATGTCGCCGCGGCAGCATCATTCATTCCGCGCTCAGGTCGAGATGCTAATGATCGCCGACCAGCGGCTGAGCTTGTTCGAGTACACGCTTCGCTGTGTACTGCATCGCCATCTCGACGCCCAATTCCTCCCGCAGCGCCCGGCGCGTGCAATGCGCAGTTCCCTGCAGAGCCTCGCGCACCCGGTGGCAACGGTATTGGCGCTACTGGCCTGGGAAGGCCAACCGGAAACCGACCAGGCCGCGCGGGCTTTCGATGGGGGCATGCGCGGCTACATCGGCGGCGAGCACGCCTACCGCTTGCGGCCTCGCGAAGAATGCTCCCTCGCCGGATTCGACGCGGCCCTGCAAACGCTCAATCAATCGGTCCCAGCCATCAAGCGCCGGATCGTCGCCGCCTGCGCGGCCTGCATCCTGGCAAACCAGCAGGTCACCGTCCGCGAAGCGGAGCTGCTCCGCGCCATCTGCGATACGCTCGGCTGCCCGCTACCGCCGCTCGTCGTGCGGGAAGCGGAAGAAGGGTAGTCCTGGCAATGCAGATGCGAGGTGCTCCCGCCGCGTGTTGTGCCGCTCAAAGTTGCATCGTCACGACACGGGCCGGCGGCAGGTTAGCCCAGATGATCCGGCTCGACAGCATCACAAAGTCGCCCATCCCACCGGCATTCACGACGTTTCGATCCGGCCGGATATCGTAGGTGAACAGAATCACGACACCACCAGGACGCAGGACCTGCCGCCACTGGTCGACAATCTCATCCACCTCGCGATGAGGCAATGAGCGCAAGGGAAGGCACGACACGATCGCGTCGACGCGCAGGTCCAGTGGCAGGCACCAGGCCAGGCGGGCAGCGTCGGCGTGCATGACCGGCACATCCGGGAATCGCCCGCGCAGATGCTGCACGAAGGTAGGGGAGCGCTCTACGACGATCAGCCGGTCGGTTGGCACGCCGCTTTCGAGCAACGCGTGCGTGACCGCGCCGGTACCGCCACCGAGTTCGATGACCACACCGTTGCCCGCCGGCACCTCCCGCGCGAGGCGCGCGGCGAGTCGCCGTGAGCTCGGGCAGATCGCGCCGACCGACCAGGGCGCCGTCGCCCATTCCCGTGCAAACAGCCGGGACGTGTGCAGGGGGCCGGCAACCATTACTGCACCACCTTGATGTCATAGACCTTGGCCTTTGATGCGCCGACGATTTCCTTGTCGTACTTGCCGGTCAGCTCGATGGTGCCCGTCTGATTCACCGGCTGTGCGGCCGGCCAGTGTTTGTGGTCGATCTTGACCGGCAGCTCTCCCGTGCTGTCGGCGAACTGGTACTTTTCGTCGCCGATGGATTTCACGATATGGCCGCGCAGTGCGATGCGTTGGTCTTCCCTGCCTGCGTCGCGAAGCTGTTGGACCGTCGTGGCCGTCGCTTCGACACCAGGGCCTGTGCATACCGCGTGAGCCTCTGCGGTGGACGTGGCGATCAGGCAGGCAACAATGAGCTTCTTCATTGGTTCTCCTTGTACGGGCGACATCGTGGTCGCGACAGAAAGCAGTCTACGGACCCGAGGCTGAAGCCAGAGTGAAGGCGACGCTGCGCGGTGTCCCCCCTTAATGCAGTGTTAACCTTCCGGCCGGTAAGCTTGCGACGCCGCGTCACGGAACCGGCGGGAACAGGATGACGACGGATGCGAATACTGCTGGCCAAGGACGATCCGCTGATCGGCAATGGACTAAGACTCGGCCTGCGCCGGGAAGGTTTCGCCGCACTACCCTACGGCCGCTTTCGGCGTGTCCAATCTCGCGAGCATGGCGCGCTCGCTGCGGTGCCGCTTGTCATGTGTAGCCAAGCGCCGCAGCCGCAGACGCACGGCGGCTGACGCACTCTTCATCTTCAGCACAAAACGACGCAATGAATACCATCGAAGCATTCAACCACGCGCTCTTCCTGATGATCAACGGCACGCCGGCAACGCCGGGATGGCTGGTCAGCACGGCGCTCGTCTCTGCAAATTATCTGATCTGGTTAGTGCCCCTCATGCTGGTGATGATGTGGCTTTCCGGGGACCACCAGCGGCGCGAGCTGGCCCTGCGTGCCTGCTGCGTCGCGCTGCTGGCGCTCGGCGTCAACCAGTTGATCGGTCTCGTCTGGCAGCACCCCCGCCCGTTCATGATCGGGCTCGGCCACACGTTCCTGGCGCATGTGCCCGATTCGTCGTTCCCAAGCGATCACGCCACCCTCTTTGCCAGCATCGCGCTGCCGCTGCTCTTCGGGCGGATGTGCTGGCTCGGTGGCATGACGCTCGTTGCGGGTATCATCGTCGCGTGGGCACGCGTGTTTCTCGGCGTGCATTTTCCGCTCGACATGATCGGGGCAGTGGCCGTCGCGTGCATCGCTTATGCGGCAATTGCGCGGCTGTGGCAAACGGGCGGCACGGCGATGACAGATCTGGCGGTCACGCTCTATCGTGCGCTGCTCGCATGGCCGATCAGCCGTGGCTGGCTGAGGCCGTGATTGCCTGTCGGATATAGTCTGACCCGTTAGGGCGACGCGCGTGGGCGTTGGCAGGACTGGGCTCTATGCTGCGAGTCGATATTCTTATGGCGGAAGGCAGCAGCATCGCACTGCCGGCTGCAATGCCCCGCCAGGTTTGACTCCCACCGTTACGGATCGGCCTCTACCCATGATCCTACCCATTCTTCTCGCCAGATCAATTGCAACCGACTCCTCTTGATTGTCTGGTGCAGTATCGCTCGGGAGTCGAGCATTCCCATTCAATTAACAGCCACCTGCCGCAAGCCCAACGCTGGGCCTGCCCCGGGTCCACATAGCGCCCGCCGATACCGTCAGCGATACCGGCATTCTCGCCCGGCACTCAACAGCCTTAGGTGGGCCGCATCGGACAATCAGCGCCACCTGCTTAAGAAAGATCGTCTGAGCCATACATCTCCAGATGACATCGGAGATCGATACCGTCTGCGATACCGTCAGGTCACAGCTACCGAACTGAGCCGGCCGGCGACTGATCGGCCATTGTGGACGCTCAGCTACCGATCCTCATCGGGCGGCTGCACGGTGCTGACCGGCCGTTCGCCCGAGCCGGCTCCAGAACCGCGACTCTCACATCGGCGAACGCGTACTTACGACCCATAGGCGACGCTCGCATCGCCGTTGTCTCAAAGTCGGCAATAGGAGGGTAAGCCGCCCCCTCGCACCGACATGCGACCGCAGCGGTTGTCTGCGGCACAGAGGACTGGGGGTGATGCCGCAGTGCCGCTGCCCGTTGCTTCTAGACGTAAAAACAACGCGTCACCCCGCGGTCCACGACGTCTTGCAACGCGTGTACTCAAGTTGGTAAAGCGTCGAAGTAGGCGTTGCTGGGCCGACGCCGGGCAAATCCGCGAGTCCGGCATTGAAAGCGTCCGCCGCTAAACGGACGCGGTCGGCGCGGCATCCTTACTAGCACGATCCATGTCGGCACTTGGGTGCCTGGGCGCCGACAATTATCTTGTCCGGTCGATTGACGATTGTGTTGGCCGGTGGTGCGGAGTCGGAGGCGGCGTAGCCGCCGGAGACGACGCACCACCGGCGGCGCCGGGATGATGGGGTCATAGGATGGCTGATCGCGTTCAAGAAGAAGCGAACAGCCATGTCCGGAACCCGAATCACGGACCAGCAGGTCCGCCTCTATATGAGCAAGCGCAAACATCACACTCAGGAAGTCGCTGCTGCCAAATCGGGCATGAGTTCGCGCACGGCACGGCGAATTGAACGCGATGGCCGGTTACCGTCGCAGAAGCCGCATCGCGATTGGCGCACTCGCCCCGATCCGTTTGCCGAGGTCTGGGAGAGTGAGGTGCTGCCTCTGCTGCGCAGCGTCCCCGGGCTGAAGGCCATCACGCTGCTGGGCAAGCTGCAGGAGACCCATCCGGGCCAGTTCCCCGACAGCATGCGGCGTACGCTGGAGCGACGCGTTAGCCAGTGGCGTGCCCTTGAGGGGCCAGGCAAGGAAGTCTTCTTTCCCCAGGAACATCTGCCTGGCGCACAGGGGCTGTCGGACTTCACCGATATGGGCGGCCTCGGCATCACGATCACCGGCGTGCCGTTCGCCCACCGGCTGTACCACTTTGTGCTCGCGTTCTCGCACTGGGAATACGCCTGTGTCGTCGATGGGGGCGAGAGCTTTGAAGCGCTCTCCCAAGGCTTGCAGAATGCATTGTGGCAGGCCGGCGGATGCCCACGGGAACACCGCACCGACAGTCTGTCGGCGGCGTTCAGGAATCTGCAGGAACAGGACGACTTCACGGTCCGCTATACCGCGCTGCTCGAGCATTACGGCATGG